>NZ_CP156626.1:1279556-1599445 GCF_039852015.1 Robbsia sp. KACC 23696
CCTTGTCGATGTTGTCCGGCGAGGCGGGGCACGCTTGACTGGCATTGCACCGGCGTTTGTTTCCGATGCCTCGGTCGTACTGGGATTCGACTACGGCGAGAAGCGCATCGGCCTGGCGGTCGGCAATACGCTGACCGGCTCCGCGCGCCCGCTGGCGATCATCGAAAACCGTTCCCGCGATTACCGTTTTGCGGAAATCGGCAAAGTCATTGCCGAGTGGCGCCCGGCGGTTCTCGTCGTCGGTCTGCCTTTTCACCCGGACGGCGCGGCCCATGAGATGACGCAGCTCGCCCGCCGATTCGGCAACCAGTTGAATGGTCGCTTCAATGTGCCCGTGGTGTGGGTCGACGAGCGTTATACGTCAGTCGAAGCACGGCAATTGGCGCGTGAGGCGGGACAGGGCGGCGGCGGTCGTGGACGGAGTGGCGGCGGTGCCGGGCGGGGCGGTCGGGGACCGCGCATCGATGATGCCGCGGCCAGCTTGATTCTGCAGCAATACCTGAACGACGGCGGCACTAGCCAAGTCGATCTCAGCGGCCAGGGCGGCGCCTGATGAGTTGGGCGTCGCATCCGCAGGCCGGATCGGATGGGGGGCTGCGACATCTGCTGACCTTGGATGGCTTGCCGCGTCGGCACCTGGAGCATCTGCTGCGCTGGGCTGCGCGCTATCTCGTTTATCTGACGGCGGGAAGCGTCTCGCCGGCACCGGGCAGCGATGATGCCGGTCACGGTGTGCTTGCCGGGTCCTGCGTCGTGCCGATGTTCGTCGATATGGAGGAGCAGGCCGCCTGCGTGGCCGCCGCCCTGGCGCTCGGCGCCGATGTCCGGTTTTGCCCCGGATTCGTTGGGGCGGAAGCGACATCGCTGGCGTCCCAACCGCTAGTCGGTGGCGCAGGCGTTGCGGGCGATGGCGTGTCTTCGCGCCGTCTGATCGACTGGCTCCCCGCGCTCGCTGATGCGCGCTATCTGATCCTCCAGCATGGGCAAAACGGCGCGCCTTTTCTGTTCGCCGCCCATTGCGCGGCGCATCAACAAATTGTGAATGCCGGCGACGGCAGCTATGCGCACCCGATACGCGCGCTATGCAATATTCTCGACATCGTGCAACGCAAGCCGGATTTGGCGGCGCTGCGGGTGGCGATTCTCGGTGATATCGCCGGTTCCGGCGTCGCACGCTCGACTTTGCATGCCTTGACGACCTTGGGCGCGCCGGAAATCCGGGTCGTCGGACCGACCGCACTGTCTTTCGAGGCGATCGCGCAGTTAGGAGCGACTTGGTACGCCGATCCCGAGATTGGCCTGGCCGATATGGATGCGGTGGTGGTGCTGTCCACGGACCGGGCGCAAGCAGGTGACACGTCAGCAGCCTATGTGCGGTTTGGCGAAAGGACGGATGCCGATGGGGACGCGTTTGCACTGACGCCGCCGCCGAATCTTGTCGTCCAAGCGGTCTGGATGGCGGTTTTCGCGGTGTTGGCGGGATGCGCCGATGAGAACGTCCATCGCGTCATCGGTTGGCAGGGCATGCCATACACCGACGATTCGCTCGACGTCCCGCCGATCAACCCGGGGGTGGGCGATAGCGATGGGCGAAACGTTGCCACCACGGCCGATACCGACGCTGATTCAAGGGGCGACGGTCTTGCTGCCGAGCACTGTCGGCGCGGGCCTGCGTCGCGTCCAAACGGATGTTTATCTAGACGCGGGCGTCATCGCGGGCATCGGCGCCGAACCTGCGGGCTTCGCGCGTTCCACCGCGCAACACATTGATGCGCGGGGTTTGATGCTGATGCCGGCCATGGTCGATCTCTGCGCGCGATATGGGTCCGCCGCGGCTGCGTGGCCGGAAGCCGCGGCGTGCGGCATTGCGGCGTTTGTAAGTCCGGGGATCGCGCGGGTCGATTGTCGTGCAGCGATGCATCGGCGTGCCGAGGCTGACGGGCGCGATCGCGATCGCGACGGGGGCGCGCTGAGTGATGCCCATTTCCCCGACGTCGACGTCGATTCCGATACAGCGCCCTTTGCCTGGGGCTCCCCGACGTTCGACGCAGGCTTCGACGGCATCGCCGATCGTGCCGGCTTGCAAGCCGCGATGTCGCGCGCAAAGGCTGCCGGCGTGCCGTTATGGGTCAGGCCGCGGGACCGTGCGCTGGCGGCAGGCGGCGTGATGGCGAGCGGGCCTTTCGCCGTGCGTCTGGGCTTGCCCGGGGTGCCCGAGGCGGCGGAAACGCAGGCGATAGACGCTGTGGTGGCATCGATGCGCGAGACGCAGGCGGCGGTACATTTGTCCCGACTGTCGTCGGCGGAAGGGGTGATGCGCGTGCGCGACGCGAAAGCCGACGGCCTTGCCTTGACCTGCGACGTCGCGGCGCATCAGCTGCATCTGATCGATGTCGATATCGGCTGGTTCGACAGCCGTTTCCGCTTTGATCCGCCTTTGCGCGCAGCCGGCGATCGTGAGGCGCTGCGTCACGGGCTGGCGGACGGCACGATCGATGCGATCTGCTCCGATCACACGCCGCACCGTGCGCGAGATAAACAGGTGCCGTTTGCGCAGGCGCCGGCGGGGGCGCCGAGTTTTGCGCTGCTGCTCGCATTAACGATTAAATGGGCTTCAGAGGAACGCGTGCCTTTGGCCGAGGCCTTGTCTCGCATCACGTCGAAGCCCGCGGCGATCGTCGGCGGTCGTGCTGGGTGCATCGCCTTGGGTGCCGTTGCGGACCTCGCTCTCTTTGATCCGGACGATTACTGGCAGGTAGAGGACGGCAATGGCGCAGGTGAAAACGCAAGTGACCATCGTGCGGCGTCGCCATTTGCAGGCTTCGAGCTACCCGCGCCTATCCGAGAAACCTGGCTGGCAGGACTGAAAATGTCTCAATTATGGGATTCGCGAGGCTATACGGATTGCGTGCAGGATCGGTAATATGCGTTTCACGGACAGACGTAATGCTCCCTCTCCTTGTGACCGGTGTGTGATGCTCCGCGCTGGTTCCCTGTCCCTCGTTTACGGTCTTTCATGCAACGTCCAGTGAGTCCCGCGCCCGAAGCGGATCGTGCCGATGTGCCGCACGTCGTATCAGCCCCGTCCCCGGTCGACGACGGAGACATCGCGGTCCGCCGCGCGCCTGCGTTGGCGAAATATCGCTTGATTGCGCATATCGTCAAGGGTGTCTGGCTGATCGTGACGCGCTACAAACGGGTGGACGCGGGCAGGCAGCAACAGATGGTGCGCCTTTGGGCCGACCAATTGCTGGCGCTGTGCGGTGTGACGTTGAAGGTGCACTTGCCTGCGGGTGTTTCCGTGCTGGATCAAGGAGCGATGGTGGTGTCGAACCACGTTTCCTGGCTCGACATCTATGTGATCAATGCCTGGCGTCCAACGCCATTCGTCGCGAAATCCGAGATAGCGCGCTGGCCGGTAATCGGCTTTTTAGCGACGGCGATCGGCACGGTGTTTATTCAGCGGGAACGTCGTGGCGATGCCAAACGTATCGTCGATCAGTTATCCAATGTCTTGAGGCGCGGCGGTTTGGTATGTCTGTTCCCCGAGGGGACGACGGGTGCCGGGCGTACGATCATGCCGTTTCACGCCAACATCTTCCAGGCGGCAGTTGCAGCCGATGCGCCTGTGCAGCCGGTCTGTCTGCTCTACGAGCGTCCCCATGCCGGGCGGCGCGGTGAACAGTCTCTGGCACCGGCTTATATCGGCGATATGTCCTTGGGCGATACGTTGCGGGCCGTGTTAAAAGAGGGCCCGATCGTAGCGCATCTGTATGTGGGCCAAGCGCTCACCGGTCTCGCCGATAGACGCAGCGCATCACAAGCGGCGCACGCGGCGATCGCGGGGATGCTGCAGGAAATGCAGGCACCGCTAGAAGCGCCGCAGGATCATTGAAGGGTGCCACTGTCGCGGGGCGGATGGCGACGTAGACGACGGAGCCGGCATCCACGTGGAGTGGCTTCCCCGCGTCTTCAGCGGGATCAGTTGCCTTCCGGGACGTGGGACACGCTGTGTGCTGCACTGGACGTATCGCAGGGAACTTGAAACAAGGTGCGTTGTTCCGGGTCGGTTGTGAGACGCCGCGCGCTGAGCGCGTGGCCCCACACGCAGCCGCTATCGAGGCCCAACAGGCGATCGCGGGTGATAAGGCCCAATGCTGCCCAGTGCCCGAAGATCACCGTGATGTCGTTGGTGCTACGGTCCGGGACATCGAACCACGGCATATAGCCGGGCAACGCAGACTCTAAGCCGCCATTTGCCTTGAATTCCATTTCGCCGGCAGCATTGCAAAAGCGCATTCGCGTCAAGGCGTTGGCAATCACGCGCAAGCGATCGTCGCCAACGAGGTCTTCTCGCCACACATTGCCGTTACCGGCATAGATGCGGGCAATGAACGTGCGCCAATCGTCGCTACGTAAGCCGGCTTCGAGTTCGCCGGCCAGTCTTAGGGTGGTGTGCGCGTCCCATTGTGGCGGGACGCCGGCGTGCACCAGCAGCATGTTGTTTGCAAAGTGCGCCATCGGTCGATGCCGGACCCAATCGATCAAAGCGGCTGAATCGGGGGCACCTAGAATATCGGCGATCGTGTCGCCCCGTTTCATCGTGCGGACACCGGCGGCAACGGCCAATAGATGCAGGTCGTGATTACCGAGAATCGAGATGACGCGGTCGCCTAAAGCGATCAGTCGACGTAAGGTACCAAGCGAGTCATGGCCGCGGTTGACGAGGTCGCCTGCGATCCACAACGGTGAGCGACCAAGCGTTTCCCCGTTCGCGATTCGTCGCTCATCGTCGGCGTCGATCTGATCAAGCAAACGATCGAATGCATCGCGACAGCCCTGGAGATCACCGATGGCGATGGGGACGCTGGGGACGGCGTAACTCCTGGGGGATTGCGCGCCGGGAGCGGATAATGTCATCAGGTCGCCGTCGGGAGCGGACTCGGAAAGCAAAACAGGCATGGCCAAAAACACTAAAAATCAAGAGGATGGCCCGTGAGCCAGACACCGCCGAATGTCCCCACGGATTTACTGTCACCGTGACGGAGGCACGCAACAGGGAGAACGCGCTCAGCACTGCTATTTTGCCGGAAAACGAAATAGCATGTACGTGGATCCGCTGCTTGACGCCATGTGCCGGTATCCAAGTAACGCGTTGTTCCGGATCACCCGCGGCAAGCGAAACCGGTACCACAAGGCAGATAGGCGAGCGATGCGCCTTTGTTTAAGATGACGCGCATTGGCGGCTGCTCCGAATTGCGCAATTTTCGTCCGACCCCTGAAGTCCAGTATCATCAGGCCGTCGACGAAGCGATGGTTATTTTCGCCGTCAGCAGGTGCCGTGTGGTGCGCTGTTTGGCGGTTTTAGCGCATAGCGGACGAGCGGCATCGTCGCAGTATCCCTTTTTGATGCGGAGAAATTGAATTGAGTTTATCGCCTTCTGATGCCCAGTCGACCACTCGGCATGCGCTGATCACGGGGATTAGAGGTTTTACCGGCGAATATTTAGCGCAGACGCTCTCCGCATCGGGGTATCGGGTCTCCGGCACACGCGTGCCGGAAGGAACGACGGCGCAGACCGATGGAACGGATCCGTCCATTCTGTCACTCGATATTACCGACGAAGCCGCCTGCATTGCATTGATCGACCGGGTGCGCCCCAGCCATATCGTGCATTTGGCGGCCCGGACGTTTGTTGCCGATGACGACGCACTAGGCTTCTATCGCAGCAATGTCCTTGGAACGCTGAACCTATTGCAAGCTTGCGCAAAGGTGGGACACGTGCCCGAACGGATCGTCATCGCCAGCAGCGCCAACATCTATGGCAATGCGGCCGGAACGATCGACGAGCGTTGCGTTGCCGCGCCGGTCAATCATTACGGCGCGAGCAAGTTGGCCATGGAGTGCTTGGTCCGCACCTGGGAAGATCGTTTGCCGATCGTGATCACACGGCCGTTCAATTACACCGGGCAGCACCAGAGTGTGCGCTTTTTGATTCCGAAGATCGTCTCGCATTTCATTCAGAAGAAAGACCGTATCGAATTGGGCAATCTGGACGTGGTTCGGGATTTCTCGGATGTGCGGTATGTGGCGGACGTCTATAAGGGCTTACTGGAAAACCAGGCGGCTATTGGTCAGACGGTTAATATCTGCAGTGAAAGCGAGCATGCGCTTGGCAACGTGATCGATCTGTGCCGGGAGTTGTCCGGGCAGTCGATCGACGTGCAAGTCAATCCGGCCTTTGTTCGCGCTAACGAGATCAAGTTTCTGATCGGCAGCGCTGAAAAGCTGCGCCGCTTAGTGCCCGATGCGCATCCGATCGCGCTGCGCGATACGCTTGCTTGGATGCTGGCGGAAGTGCCGGGAAATGGTAACGGCCGGAATTGATCGACGAATGCGCACTTCTAGGTCTTATCTTGGCGCGGGGCTTTGCGTCTTACTCGCGCTGGCAGTGTCACTCAGCATCATGGGCGTGTACGTGCATGGGCGTTTGTCGGGCGAGTTCTCGCATCACCTGATGCAGGCAAAACGCTGGGGCATGCCGCCGTTGTTGCAGGAAAAGGGACTGACGCCGCTTTACCTGCCTGGGACCGAAGCCGGTTGGGACGGGCAGTTCTATTACGACGCGGCGAACGATCTGCTGGATCTCCATGGCACCAGTCGGTTCATCGATTCGGATGCCTACCGCTATCAGCGCATCGGCTTGCCCTTGTTTGCCAAGGGGCTGGCAAGCGTTTTGGGCCAATCATGGGTGAGTCCTGAGCTGTACTACGCGGCGGACTTGTTGCTGATTTTGTTGGCAACCTTTGTTGGCGCACGATTTTTCCAGTCGGCGGGGGTATCGCCATTTTGGATCCTGCTTTGGACTTTCGGCCCAGGCACGCAGTTGACGCTGCTCAACGGTTTGCCGGATGCCTTTGCCGATGCGTGGGTCATCCTGGGCATGGTCGCCTTTGTCCGAGGACGCAACCTGCTATATGCCATTTCATTGGCCATGGCCGCGCTGTCGCGCGAGACGTTCGTCGTGTTGCCGTTGGCCCTGGGTGCCGGCGTGTTATTGCGTGGGGTCGTGCCTTCGTTGAATGCGTCGCGGCAGCGCATGCCGATTCCGGAGCTCGTTCGGGCGGCGTTCTGGCAGGCGATTCCAGTGCTGGTCTTCGCAGTCTGGCAGATATTCATCCGACTGCATTTCCATAAAGCCCCGTCTTCGCAGGCTGCCGGTATCCTCGGGCCGCCATTCGAGAGTTTGGTTCACCATCTTTCGGCAGGACTAGCGGGGCACTATCCGAGCGTGTCGGAAGGTAAGTGGTCGCGTATTGCCGGGGTCGATCTTGTCTTCTTTGTCGTCTTGTTGCTTGCCATGGCTGCTGTTTTTATCGCTCAGGTACGCGCGGTATGTAGCCGACAGCAACTGATCCAACGGTTCCCGGGCCTATTCGAAGTGAGCGCGGTGTCATTTGTGATCGTCATGCTCTACATGAGTTTTGGCGATTCTGTGATTTGGAATTTTTCTGGGTTTATGAAAGCGGCGACGATCTTCGTTTTCCTGATCCCGTTCTTGATGACCTGGCGTAAGCAGCGGATCCCAGCCGTCCTATTGGTTTTTCTGCTCGTAATGGATGCCTATTTCGGTTGGCGGTTGTGGGCGTTCCGCCTTAGCGGTGCGCCGATCGTTTACAAGGTTGATCGTCAATGCGCAGCGCTTTCTTTTGACGAGCAGCCTACGTGTCGTAAAGATTTCGTATGGCAGGGAAGAGAGCTTCCTGGGATTGTCGGTAAGGTGACCGGGACTGCGCGAGTCGCTACCCCAGCCTCGCGCGCCGACTTTCTGTCATATGGCCCCTATATCGCGCTGCCGCCGGGCCGTTATCGAGTGACGCTGCGTTATCGACGAAGCGCCGACGCGAGTGCTGCCGCCTCGGTAGTACCTCCAGCGCAGGCGAAAGACTTTGACTGGCGAATGGGTGTATTCGGCGGCTCGGCGCGCGTTACGCTCGCGCACGGACGTCTTCTGGCACTTGCCCAGCGCATGACGACTGATATCACCGTACCTACTCGGACTGAGGGGGTCGAATTACAGGTCTACTATGACGGCATCGGGCAGCTTGCGCTCGACAGTATCGAGATTGCGCAAGCGGTAAGCGATACCTCGCATTAGGAGCGGCAACACTACCTGCTAGCGGCACATTTGGTGACGAAGAGCAGACTAGCTTTTAATGCAGCATCGCCGGACAAGATCGTTTTTGCCGGGCTATCAACTTTCGGTACAATACCGGGCCCGCGAGGTAATTTGCTGTAATATCAGCGCGCGAGAGCGGCGCTGGGTTAAATTTTGTCTTCTAGGCGGGGTCACCGCTCTCCACTGGCACTTTGTAAGGACCGGACTTGGCTGCGTTATTGTCTGCTGCCTTTCGATACCGCGGATTTATCCTCGGCAGCGTTAAGCGCGAATTCCAGACCCGTTATCGTTCGAGCATGCTCGGCGCGTTGTGGTTGATCCTGCAGCCCCTTGCGATGATCATCGTCTACACAGTGATTTTTTCGGAAGTCATGCGTGCGCGCATGCCGGGCGAGTCGAATTCGTTTGCCTATAGCATATATCTTTGTGCCGGTACGTTGACCTGGGGTCTCTTTTCTGAAATCGTGAATCGGTCGCTGACGGTCTTCATCGACAATGCGAACTTACTGAAAAAGATCAGTTTCCCCAAGGTGGCGCTGCCGTCTATTGTAGTGTTGTCGGCATTGATCAATTTCGCGATCGTATTTGGTTTGTTTCTGGTGTTTCTTATTACTAGCGGAAATTTCCCAGGGCTCAGTTTTATAGGATTTTTGCCTGTATTGCTGGTGCAAGTAGCATTTTCCGTGGGGTTAGGGTTGACGCTAGGGGTATTGAATGTCTTTTTCCGAGACGTCGGGCAGTTGATGACCATTGCCATTAGCTTTTGGTTCTGGATGACACCGATCGTTTACCCCGTCTCCGCGCTACCGCACCCATTGCATTGGCTACTGAAAGTCAATCCAATGGCCATGCTGGTCGTGAACTACCAAGCAATTTTTGTTTTACATCAATGGCCTGCATGGACGGACATTGCCGTAGTCCTTGTGGAGGCGGCTCTCTTGATCGCTTTGGCGCTGCGGCTTTATCGCAAACACGCTGCGGACATGATCGACGAGCTGTGATGCCCGTGCCACTATTAGGAAAGTGTTGCTTTTTTGACTCATTTTGCCCGTTCCCGGGCGTTTTTCCGGCAGGCAATGTGTTGATCGTGGATATTAGCGGCCTCTTCTTGGACGATGATTTATAGCTACCCGATTCATGGCGGTTTAGAATTGCCCTATTCTCCGAGGGCCGCGACCGTCAGCCCCGCGTTTTCAATGTTTTATCAGGAAGGGAGCCATCCTTGACTAGTGCAGTTGTTACCGGCATCACCGGCCAAGACGGTGCTTATTTGACGCAGCTTTTGCTGGAAAAAGGCTACACCGTATACGGCACATACCGTCGTACGAGTTCGGTCAATTTCTGGCGCCTCAATGAAGTTGGGGTGCTCGAACACCCGAACCTGCATCTGATCGAGCATGACTTGACGGATCTGGGTGCGACGATCCGAATCTTGGAAATGGCTAAACCGCGCGAGGTGTACAACCTGGCGGCGCAAAGCTTCGTCGGCGTGTCCTTCGAGCAGCCTGCGACAACGGCAGAAATTACCGGTGTCGGCGCATTGAACATGCTGGAAGCCATTCGTATCGTCGATCGTTCGATTCGCTTTTATCAAGCGTCGACGTCTGAGATGTTCGGTAAGGTCCAAGCCGTACCGCAAAAGGAAGATACGCCCTTCTATCCGCGTAGTCCGTATGGCGTCGCCAAGCTGTACGCCCACTGGATCACGGTGAACTACCGCGAGTCCTACAATATTTTCGGCTCCAGCGGCATTTTGTTCAACCACGAATCCCCGCTGCGCGGGCGTGAATTCGTCACGCGGAAAATCACGGACTCCGTGGCCAAGATCTCGCTCGGTATGCAATCGGTCCTTGAGCTTGGCAACATGGATGCAAAGCGGGATTGGGGCTTCGCAAAGGAATACGTCGACGGCATGTATCGGATGTTGCAAGCCGATGAACCCGACACCTTCGTGCTCGCGACAAATCGCACCGAAACGGTGCGAGATTTCGTCACGATGGCATTCAAAGCAACGGGCGTCGATCTCGAGTGGCGTGGCAAGGATCTTGACGAAGTAGCGGTCGACGTCTCCTCCGGCAAGACGGTTGTGAAGGTCAACCCGAAATTCCATCGTCCGGCGGAAGTTGAACTGCTGATTGGTGATCCGGAGAAAGCTTTCAAAGTATTGGGTTGGAAGCCGGAAACGTCGCTGGAACAGCTGTGCAAGATGATGGTGGACGCGGATCTGCGCCGTAACCAAATCGGTTTCTCGTTCTAAAACGGTTACCGCGCACGGAAGCGCGCGTTTCCGGGTCTCTCACCGCATAGTGTGGCGGCTTGTCGGCACCGGATGTCCGAGCGCGCGTCTTCCTGTATTTTTCTGCATCCGCAAGGCGTATCGGGCATGGGGCAAATTTCAGTTCGTAGTGTCAGCAAGTCTTACAAGATCTATGCGTCCCGCTTTGGCCGCTTGTTAGAGTGGCTGTCGCCGCGACGTATCAGCCGACATCAACTGAAGTCAGTGTTGACGGACATCAGCTTTGAAGTCCGCCCCGGCGAAGCCGTGGGCGTCATCGGGATCAACGGTGCGGGCAAAAGCACGCTCCTGAAAATGATCACTGGGACCACGCACCCCACCAGTGGTAGCGTCACGATGACGGGCCGTGTTGCTGCAATGCTCGAACTGGGCATGGGCTTCCATCCTGATTTTAGTGGCCGCCAAAATGTGTACATGGCGGGGCAACTGCTTGGATTGAGCAAGCAGGAAATCACGGCGGCCTTTCCACAGATTGAGGCATTTGCTGAAATCGGCGCACAGATCGACGAAGCCGTTCGTACCTATTCCAGCGGCATGCAAATGCGCTTGGCATTCAGTCTCGCCACGGCCTATCGTCCCGATATCTTGATCGTTGACGAGGCGTTGTCGGTCGGAGATGCCCATTTCCAGCACAAAAGCTTCGAGCGAATCCGCGAGTTCCGTAAGCAAGGTACTACCTTGCTGATCGTCTCGCACGATAAGGCTGCGATCCAATCTATCTGCGATCGCGCGATCTTGTTGCAGGGTGGCCGTCTAGCGATGGAAGGCGATCCCGAGGCGGTGATGGACTACTACAATGCCTTGCTCGGCGATAAGACCGGTGAAACGATCCGTCAGACACTTCGCGAAGATGGCCGCACGCAGACTATCTCGGGGGATGGTAGCGCCGAACTCCGTGACATCGCATTGTTGAACGCCAGTGGTCAATCGGTGGAGATCATTGATGTTGGCGCGGCAGTGCGGCTTTCAGTCGGTATCCTTGTCAACAAAGCGTTGCCGCGGCTTGTCCTTGGTTACATGATCAAAGACCGCCTTGGTCAAGTTATGTATGGAACGAACACGGAAATCAAATCCTGTTCGATCGAAAACGTCGTAGGAGGGGAACGGCTGACGTTCAATTTTGATTTTCTGGCAAATTTGGGTGAAGGGACCTATTCCGTGAGCACGGCAATAGTCGGTGCCGATACACACTTCGATAGCAATCACGAATGGCGCGATTTGGCTTTGGTATTCCAAGTCACCAATTTTTCCCGTGACCATTTCGCTGGCCTCGCTTGGCTTGACCCTACTGTGGATGTGCAGCGCGCGTGATGCCTGGGTAGCGTGCCCATGATCCGCATGTCTATGGCATTACAGAATTTTTTAACGTAAAGATCCCACCATGACCTTCGTCACTTACGCGCAAAACTTTGAAGACGTGATGCTGCGCCGCGCGCTCCGCGACGTCGATAACGGCGTGTACGTCGACGTCGGCGCACAAGATCCGGATGTTTTTTCCGTGACGCGCACGTTCTACGAGCAGGGCTGGCGCGGCGTCAATATCGATGCAGTAAAGACATGGTACGACGCATGCTGTCGTCGCCGCCCAGAGGATACCAACGTCAATGTTGCGATATCCGACCAACCAGGGAAGCTGGTCTTTCACGAAGTAGAAGCGTCCGGATTATCTACTGCCAATGCCGAGCTGGCGCAGAAGTACCGGGAGCAGGGCTTCACTGTCATCGACGTGGAAGTGCCGATGATCACGTTGTCCGAATTGCTGACGCACTACGGTGTCAGTGACATTCACTTCTTGAAAGTCGACGTCGAAGGAGAGGAGGTACGTGTCCTCGCGGGCATGGATTTCCAGAAGTGGCGGCCGTGGGTTGTCGTAATCGAAGCGACCAAACCGGGATCGCCGGAGTTGGTGGAGTGCGAGTGGGAGCCGGCGTTGTTGGGCGCCGGTTATGAGCGCGTCTATTTCGACGGCTTGAATCTCTACTATCTGGCGAAGGAGCAAGTACACCGTAAGCAGTACTTCGAGGTGCCGCCGAATGTGTTCGATGATTTCGTATCGGCGGCAGAAGACGCTGCGCGTAGCGATGAAGTGCGTCGCCAGCAAGAAGTGATGCGGTTGACACGGGGTTACGCTGCGTCCCAGGCCGAGAACGCTCGATTGACGCTCCGTATTGCTGCAGTGGAAGCGGAAAGCCACACACTGTTGGTGCGACTGAATAACACCTGGAATACGCGACGTGTCGTGCGCGCAGTGGGATATCGTGTTTACCCCTATTTCTTGAAAGTGATAGAAGCCGGCAGCCGATTGACGGGGCGGAGTCCCGCTGCAAAAGCGGTCTGGATGAAGCTGCGGCCGGTTGCGCTGGCTGCCGTCCGTAAGATTCGCGGGATCGCGCGTTAGCGCGCCGTGTGCGTGACGGGAATGTCATGCCAGGCAGCCCCGGGACTGGCTCCCGGATCGCATCGTGAAATGGTCCGCCCGTTCGACGTGCGTGGACGTCGCCGCTAATAAAGACAATGAAACTTTTAATCGACTTACAGGCCTGTCAGACGCCCAGCAGCCGTACACGGGGCATTGGCCGGTACTCGATGGCGCTGGCCCTCGCCATGGCGGAACGCGCCCGCGGTCACGAGGTGCATCTTGGTCTGAACGGCAACTTCCCCGATTCGATTGCCGACATTCGTCAACGCTTTGCACAGTGGGTGCCGCCGTCGCGGGTGCATGTGTGGGAGTTGCCGCGTTTCGCCGGACATGTACCGCTGCCCGAGCGGGCTTGGCGGAGAATGGCGGCCGAAGCGCTCCGCCTGGCCTTGATCGAAGCGATCAAGCCTGACGCCGTGCACATTGCCAGCCTGATGGAAGGCTATGACTCGGATGCCGTGGCGAGTGTCGACCCGACTTCGCCGGTGATGACGGCAGTGACGCTATACGATCTGATTCCGCTGCAACATGCCAAGATGTATTTGGCACATGCGCAGGTCGACGACTGGTATCGCAGAAAGATATCGGAGTTGGCGAAGGCAGATCTGCAACTCGCTATTTCCGAATCGTCGCGGCAGGAAGCCATCTCTTTGCTAGGTGCACCTGCCGACATCGTCGAGAACGTGCTGTGTGATGCTGATGCACCGTTCCGCAAGCTTGATGCGGCCGATGGCAGTCGAAGCGCGGCACGGTCGAAATTTGCGCTGACGCGGCCGTTTGTGATGTATACCGGTGGCATCGATTTCCGCAAGAATATCGAGGGCCTTATCACGGCGTTCGCCGAATTGCCGGGGTCGATCCGTGCTGCGCATCAACTTGCGATCGTCTGTTCCGTTAAGCCGGACGAGCGCATAAAGCTGGAGTCATTGGCAAAAACGCTGGGCTTAGAGAGCGATGCGCTGGTGCTGACGGGCTTCGTGAGCGACCAGGAAATGATCGCGTTGTACAACGAGTGCACGCTATTTGTTTTCCCGTCGTGGCATGAAGGTTTTGGTCTTCCGGCGCTTGAAGCCATGCGCTGCGGTGCGCCAGTGATTGGCTCGAATTGCACCAGTATTCCCGAGGTCATCGGTCGAGACGACGCGCAATTCGATCCTCACTCGACGACGTCGATCCGCGATTTGATCGCGAAAGCGTTGACCGACACGGCTTTCCTTGCTGATCTACGCGCATGGAGCACAACCCAGTCGAGTCGCTTCTCGTGGAAGATCAGTGCTGAAAAGGCGTGGGTGGCACTTGAGCGCACGCTAGCCGGTCATCTGCGTACGCGACCTGAACAGGGACACGGCGGACCGTCGAGCCGACCGCGCTTGGCGTATGTGTCGCCGATGCCGCCGTCCCGCAGCGGCATTGCCGACTACAGCGCTGGATTGCTATCCGCCCTGTCGAAGTACTATCAGATCGATGTCGTCTGCCCAGACCCGGACGTGTCCACGGTCGGCTTGCCCGAAGGCACGCGTGTTATCTCGGTCCCGCTCTTCGTCGAATATGCGCACGACTACGAGCGTGTGCTGTACCACTTCGGTAACTCCAGCTTCCACGGCCACATGCCTGCGCTGTTGTCGGTAATTCCCGGCACGGTCGTCCTGCATGACTTCTTCTTGAGTGGCTTGGCTTGGCACATGCAGTTGACCGCGCAGGAAGCGGATAAGTTTTCGCGTGAATTGTTGTACTCACATGGCGCGGCGGCGCTCGTTGCGCATTTGGAGCGTGGCGATCTAGAGGCGTCGATTTACCAGTACCCTAGTAATCGACGTACCTTGGATAATGCCGACGGCATCATCAGTCACTCTCGGCATAGCGGTGAGCTGGCCGAAGCGTGGTATGGCCCCGCGTATGATAAACGGTGGGCGGTGGTGCCATTGGCGCGGCCCGATACGGGGATCGCTGCGCGAGAACAAGTTCGCCCTTCGTTGGGCGTAGGCGTTGATGATTTTGTCATCTGCTCATTTGGCTTCGTTGCGAATACCAAATTGTCGGACCGCATTTACGACGCATGGTGCTTGAGTGAGCCGGGTCGGAATCGGCAGTGCCATCTCGTCTTTGTTGGCCAGAACGATGCAGGCCCATTCGGCAAAGCCTTGGGCGAAAAGATCGCTGCGCGTACCGATATAAAGAATGTTCGTATCACCGGCTACGCGTCAACCGAAGAATACCATCAATGGCTTGGTGCGGCGGATGCTGCGATCCAACTGCGGCGTCAATCGCGTGGTGAAACCTCTGCGGCAGTGCTGGACGTGATGATGGCAGGCGTCCCGGTAGTGGTAAACGCGCATGGAAGCTTGGCCGAGCTGTCCACGGAGGCCGTTACGATGCTGCCGGATGACGTCGATGTGCCGCGCCTGCGCGAGATGTTCAACACGTTGTGGCGTGAGCGGGAGCAATTGCCGGCGCGTGGTCGGGCGTCGCGTGACTATGCGCTTGCCCATCATTCGACCGAGCAAGCGGCGCGGCTGTATTGGCAGGCGATCGAACGGTTCCACCGCGCGCGTCGACACCGAGATATCGCGCCCGCAGGCGCTGCCGTCACGCGGCTTGGGCTGGCAGTGCATCCGTCCGATGGCATGGCCGTGGGCGAGATGATCCGCGACCAGCTTGCGCCGGCCGATTCCCTGACGCGTGTATTGCTCGACACTACGGCTTGGCATGGCAAGACGTTGGACGCTGTCGCCAAAGCCCATTTGAAAGCGTTGCTCCGCGATTATTCTGTGTCGACGTTCGTGATGCCGTTTTATCGCGACGAGAACGACGTGGCGCGCTATGCGGTTAGCTTGCTGCTGGATGTGCTGGGCCAAACCTGGCAGCATGGTCCGTACGAGCGCTGTATTACGTTGGACGAAAGAGATACCGTGATCGTGGTGCCTCTCGCGGCGAAATCCTGACAATATCGCGCACGACTGCCACTCGCTGGGGCATTTTGACGCCGTCGTATTTTGTCGCGATGCGCAGGCGAGATTCTGCAGGACAAACATTTTCTTCACGCCCATTCTGCGGAGGAATGCCGATGCGTATTACGCCAAAGCTGCTGCCTGTCGTTGCATTTGCTGCACTTGCCGCTGCGTTCGCATTACTTTGCTATAAGTTGCATTTAGATAGTGACCGGATCTTTTTCGACGATCTATTTACTAGCCTAAGTCACGGGGCCCGCTGGCGCGACTGGAAGATGCCGCCAGCGCCTGGCTATGTTCCAGACCTGCTTTTTTACTGGATGGCGACTTGGTTTGTGCATGGTGCAGCTGCAAGGCTTTTTGTCGTATCAGTTGCTCAAGGTCTCGTGTGTGCGTTAGCAGCGATATGGTTAGGAAGAACGTTACTCCGTAGGTGTTCTTCGACGTTTTATGCGGCTATTCTGCTGGCGCTTGCACTAGCCGTTGTCAACTCAGCACGGGCCGGAATGTGGCTTTTTCTAAACTCAAACAATGTTCACGTGAGTGTGAGTTTGTTTGGCTTGGTAACTGCTGCGCTGCTAATTTCACGGGTTAGTTCAAAGCCGGTCGTTATCGGCGTCTTGCTTGCCATAGTGGGAGCGGTCGCAACACTTTCCAGCGCCTTGTATACGATTGCCGTTGCCGTGCCTGTCCTGTTTGCGCTGGGTTGTAGTCTCGCATTTAAGGCCGTTCGGCCATCGGCGATGTCGCGAAGGGGAATTACCATCTTCATGCTTGGTATCGTCGTCGGGCAAATTTTGGCGGCTCTTCTTCACCGTGTGATCACCTTTCACGATGCACTCAGTGGACGCGTCCCGCTCTCATTTGCGGGCGCGCGCAACTCCCTCCATTGGCTTTTTACCGATTTGGGAGCGTTACTGACGCGAGGTAGTCAATTTGGGAAAGTGTTTGCTTTTATGATTGTGCTTTCTATGACTTATTCGTTCGTGCAAATACTGGTTTATGGTAAGGAAGAAACGTCAAATGTAACAATTGGAGCGAACATGCGATGGTCGCTGTTGTTCGCGACGAGCAGCGTGTTTTTTACAGCAGCAGGCGCTGTGGCATCTGGCGGATTCGTCGATGCTTACTCGATGCGGTATTTTGCTTTTCCTTTTTCGATGTTTGTCGTCCTCGCGCTAGTGAGCTTGGACCAGGCGTGGAGGCCGCTGGTGTTGCAACGCGTGTACTGGATCTCGGCGGCTGTAGTCCTGACGCTTGCATTATCTAGTGCCGGGGTTATGCGAGCGCAGGCGCGCTATGCCTCCTTGAGCGACTCTCTCCGATATGGGTCTGGGGTCCCAGTAGAACAAGTTGCGATTGACTGTATCAAGGAGCTGGATGCAAGCGGGGCAGGATTGCGCGACGGAATTGGCGGATATTGGTTCGCCCGTTCGATTCAGTACGTTTTGCCAACTCATCATATGCTTCAGATCGATGACACCTTGCATCCGTTTTTCTGGATGATGAACGCAGGTACGTTCAATAACCCCAGTCTCTTCCCACGGTTCTATAACTTCGCGATTGTCAAAGCGTCTGAGGATTCGACCGCAGCAACGATTTCTACGTCGCGGCTGCCCGTCGAGGGCAGGTCGATTCATCAATGTCGGTCTGGCGGTCTCGCGATTTGGTATTACCGTGACGACACGCTGCAGAAACTAATGACGGCGAATAATGCTTGGTACGTTGCTAGCCCGTTTTATCACTAACGGCGTAGTGACCTAAACAGTCGCTTAGCGTCGGAGAGGCCGTAAGTGCGTTCCATCGATCGTACTCGGAGCGCTAGTTGCGTACCGCTCGCGAACGGTCTCGTTTAGGAAACTGAGTCGAATTTAGATTACTTAAGAAGTGCCCACGGGAGTCGCGGTGGCATTCGGTTGGTATCGAATTCGTCTTCTGTATTGAATCACGGGCCTTTCTATGAACCAAAACGTAATAAGGGCAAGCGCGATCGAGAGTGCGATAAGTGCTGAAACGCGGAGAAATCCATGCGGTTCGATACCAAACGCTCGAAACGACCATATCAAGAAGAAATGGTTGAGAAATACGCCGTAGCTAAGATTTCCAAGCATGAAATCGATTTTTCCGAGCTTCATTTTGGTGAGCCATGCCACTATTGGCAAGCCGACGATTATTCCAACAAGTACATCGTGAACGGCCGGCGATATTTTCGAACCTGCATGATAAGTTAAAGATAAAAAGAATCCTATGGAGAGTACGTACGATACGGCTAATAGTATTGTTCGAATAAAGTTTTGGCGCTTATAGAAAAAGCTCCCAATTAAAAACATAAAAAGTGTTCCGGGCAATAGTCGATAGCCAAAAAAATCCGGATTGATAACATTAAAACATGCCAAAACAAAAATGCCTACGGATATTATAAATGCAAGAAGTTCAAGTTGAAATATCAATAGGACCGGAATCGAAATATAGAAACACGCCTCAAGCCCGAGGGACCAAGCCTGCGGCATCAATAATGCGTCTCCAAAGCCGAGCATGTAGAAGTTAAGCGGCAGCATTGCGTAGTTAAGTACGGCTTTACCCATCGTTATCCCGGATAGGAATGGTGACTCAGGTTTAACCAGCAATATGAGTACAGTGGTGGCCAGCATGTAGAAGATAAACTGAGGGAAGAGCCGCATTACTCTATCGACGTAAAACGCGTAGATTCGTGTCGGCGCGTTATAGTTCCGTTGAATAAGGGCTGTCATGGAAAACCCGCTAATCATAAAAAACGAAACGACGGCCGATATCCCTTGGTTGTGACCAAGTATCACAATGCCTAAGTGCGACAGGAGCACCATAATTGCGAGAAGTAGTCTGTATATACCCATATTCGGCTTTATCGATTAATTACAATATCGCAGTTATATCAAAACAAGACTGCGAGGCGGAACGGAGTGATCTTGATTTAATCGCAAGATTTGGTTATCAAAACAATCTCCCGTATTTTACAAAAAAATTTTTAATCAATAAAATTGCGGAGTGCCCGTTGAAAACGAGCCTTTCATCTATCCCGTGGATGATCCACCCGTTTTATTACGATAAATAGACGTTCTAGCTCTCGCTATCGACATTACAGACATCGACCGTTCTAGGTATTCCTTGTAACCCACGGCCAATCCGAGTGGAAGGTTTTAGCTCGGAATGACAGATTGGCTGTTACCAGTTCACTTATTCAACGACTGCCGGTACCGTTCGGCATCCCAGTTAAGCAACTCGCTAACGTCGACATCGCTGAGCGTGTGAATGGGGTCGTCATCCTGTTGACGTGACATCACATCGTAATAGCATTGCAACTGTACGACTTTAGCGATGTTGAAGGTGTCCGTTGCGAAGATTCCGTCGTTTTTGACGAAGATCAGTTCAGGCAAAGCCGTCTGACCGGCAAGCGCCTGACCGGCTACGTCTCCATTATGGAAAACCACCGGTGCCGCCCCCAAAAAGACGACGTGATCCGGGAACAGTGCCCAGTCACGTTGCAGGCGTGCGAAGCGTGCATCATCGAATGCCAACAGTTGAATGGTGTTGTTATCGATACGATGGTAAGCCGGATGCGCAAAGTGCGAATCCCGCGATTTAGTGTCGCCAATAGGAATGCCGCTTACCGGCACAGCCGTCCATTCGGCGATGTCACGTAAGCGTTTCTCCAATGCCAGCACGGATTCGGCACCAATGACGATGCCATGGTTTTCAAGCAAGACGATATCGACATTAGGGTCTAGCCGCAGCGCATCTGACACGCCTTGCGCCAGCGCTGCTCCCGGCTTCCGGTAGGGCACGGATTGCCACGTCAGCCGACCATTGAGTGCCTTCGATAAGGACGCGACCCCGCCGTCACGCACCAAGTGCGCCAGCGGCTCTACCGCATGCAGATGCGCCACATAGCGGTGTGGCATCAACGCGTGCAGCAGGGTTTCGATCGACGGTTTCAGCGTCGATTCTCCGACTACCTCAGGCGTAATCGCAAAATCGCCCGCCGCCACGGCTTCACGCAGCGGCGTCAACGCGACCGGGACAAAAATGTCGGTGTCGGCTGCATGCGCGAGCCAACGCCCCGATGCCTTCACCCACATCGTCGTCTCGTCTTTCCAGGACACATTGCCGCCGGCACCTTGTACCAAGAGCGGATCCTCTCCAATCCGACGACAGAAATCGTTGACCGTATCGCGCTGCAGATTAGCGTCGGATGTCATCATGCACCTCGGTTCCATTGCGCAATAAAGGTCCGCAGTTCCGAAAAATGTCGGAACGTAGCGTCGGCGCGATCTTCGCCTTCGGCTGCGACGACGCCGTCGTGCAGCTTCTGGATCGTGACCGCATTGATTTCCTTGCGCGCACCCTGAATGTCGTTCACGGGGTTGTCGCCGATCATCCAGATGCAATCGCCCTTTGGTTGCAGCTTCTCCAGCGCCATCTTAAACGGTGCGGCGTGCGGCTTGTCGTAGGCGACTTCTTCGCTGGTCACGATGTAGTCGAAGTAATGGTCCAGACCGAAGTAGACGATCTTTCGGAACTGGATCTGCGCGGTGAGGTCCGTGACGATTGCCGTGGGAATCCCCATGAGCCGCAAGTCGTCGAGTAGTGTCTTGACGTCTTCGAACAGCGTGGCATTGCTTAAAAACGTACGCCAGTAGGTCTGCTCGAAATCGAGCGCCAACAGTACCTGAGAACCAAGCCCCATCAGCTCGAGCATGCGCTGCATATACAGCAATCGGCTGTGCGAGGAGGCCGTATGCTTGAGTCGCGCTTTGACTTGACGTCGGGCTTCATCGAACGCTTTCTCAAACACGGCAGCAGAGATCGACAGCTGGGATGTCACCTTCTCACGGACCGCAGCCATCGCCGCAGCATGCGCCGGATCGTAGTGATAGAGCGTATTGTCCGTATCGAAGAGAATGGCGTCCGGACGACGGTCGAAGCGATTGGGCGCGAGGACTTTCATGATTTAAAGATACGATTGGTTAAGGCCTGGTTGATATGCGTCAGCGTAATCAACTGCATCAGACCTGCCGGGCCGTCACGCCACTTCGGCGTCACGTCGAGGAATTCCAGAATACGCGGGCAAACGATCGATGCCGACAAAGCGATGTCGGCTGCCGACGTTTCACCTTCGATGACAAAAGCGGTGCGGCTCGGATCCTCATGCTGGACCGAGTCCACATGTAGTCCACATATGCCGATCAACGTACGGGTCAAAGTCATGTCCCGAATGCCATGCCGGGACGCAACGGCAAGCTTGAAACGCAAGGTGTCACCGCGCGCGGCATCGTCGAGCATGCGTGGATGAATCGGCTGCAGCGAGAAAATGACATCGGCATGCGCAGCTTGTGGCCGAATGAAGCGCTGCGTGTCCGAAGCGCGACGTGCAAACGATGCCTCTACTTGCTCTAATGTGTGTCCGCGTTGATGAACATCGCGCTCGATCTTGAAGTAGCGACGTAGATCCTCGTCGATATCGAGAAAGATGCTCAGGTCGAAGCAACGGCGCAGATTGGGAAGGAAGAAGACGTGCAGGCCACTGGCAATGATGAAATCATTGCTGCGGATACGGCGCGGGTGAGTCATCTTGCCCGTGGCGTGATCGTAGTGCCGTGCGTGAATCGTCTTGCCGTCGATGAGCGAGACCAAGTCGTCCGAGAAACGCTCAAGGTCGTTCGCTTTTGGGTTCAGATGCGTCAGCGCCTGCCACATCGGCTTCTTTCTGTCCCACAAGTGGTAGTCGTCGCCTGTCAGCGCGGTGACCGACTGATGGCCGAACAGGTCGAGCATCGCTTCGGCATAGGTATCTTTGCCTGCGCCCGAGTCGCCGCCTACGCCCAATACAAAGGGCTTACGACTGAAGCGGAAGAAATCGCTGCGAACAATCGTTTCGCGCCAAATACGCAGTGCCACAATGACGCCGACGGCCATGACCACCGTATGCAGTAGGCCCGGAACACGGCCGGCAAAAGCCGTAGCGAGCCACTGCGGCTGCAAGGCGTGGATGGGCGTGCCTAGGAAATGCAGTGCGTCGGGTGGCAAGCTCAACAAGCTGCTAATCGCGTACAAGGAAGCGAACAACATCGTCAATGCCGATGCAATGCCATCGGTCATTGCGCGCTGCGTGAGCAGCAAAGGCAGCAACCAGACAAACCACCCTGGTGAGGCGGGCGTCATTAGCACGACGACCATGAAGGCCAGGCCGAACATCGCTTGGAACAGATCGAAGTTGATGCGACGAATCCGCCACGCGGAGTAGAGCACCAAGGTATAAGCAAGCGGCACTAAGAAGACGGTAAATGTCGTGCCGAAGTCGAGGGTCAGTCCGAAGACTTTATTCACCTCGGGATTCTGCACCAGCATTGCCGTGCCGCCGCGGGACAAGGTAAAGAACGGAAGCAGCAAGACGACCGTACCGGCTAGTACGCCGTGCACGAAGTAACGGATCAGCGGCCGCAATGGCTTGTTATTAAGCAGGTAGACCAAAAAGAACGGCAGCGCGATGACCATGCTGAGCTTGGCCGAAATCGCGGCGACCAAGGTCACGCCGGCCACAAAGAAACGTCGCCGCTTGAACAACCACAGCGCGCCGATCAGGAAGGTCACCGGTACCAGATCGTTCAATCCGAGCAGGTAGGTCGCCACCAGCACGATGGGCGATAGCCAATACGCGGCGAGTAATAACCGATGCCGCGCGCCGCTGATTTGCGACAGTAGCCAGAACAGCGCCAAGTCGCTGAGCAAGAGGGTTACGCTGTAAGCAAGCGCCGCGGGCAAGCCCAAGGCATGGGCTAAGGTGCCGAGTGGCAGGAAGCAGATCCACATAACATAGCCATAGGGAAATGCCAGCGGCGTGCCCCCATGATCGATCCAGTTCTGCCAGGGATCTAGCGTGAAATGAGCAAGGCTATTGTCGAGGAACGGCGCATACCACTGTGTGACGGCACTCGATGAGGCGAGTCCGATGAACAGGATGCGCAGCACCAGGCCGATCAGGAACCGCGGATCGCAAACGGTTTTTTTCATCCTTCTTGCGTGGCTTCCCACAGGTCGGTGCGTTTCGTGCAGACGGCATCAGCCGTGATACCGCGTTCGCGCAACAAGGCACGCAACGCTGGAATTTCGTCCTCGGCGCTGCGCTGTTGCAACTCAGGCGACACCAGGCAGAGCTTGAAGCCGGCGGCCTGGAGGCGGTTGGCATCGGCGGCCGACAGGGGGAAATGGGTAAAGCAATCCACCCAGATCCACTGCACGC
The DNA here is from genome assembly GCF_039852015.1 of Robbsia sp. KACC 23696. Classification (NCBI taxonomy): domain Bacteria; kingdom Pseudomonadati; phylum Pseudomonadota; class Betaproteobacteria; order Burkholderiales; family Burkholderiaceae; genus Robbsia; species Robbsia sp. KACC 23696. The sequence continues at coordinate 1,302,676 of NZ_CP156626.1, forward strand.
GGCCAGCCAGCGTCAAAGCCGTTTCAACGGATTCGAATTCCGAGACACGCACGGCCGAGCGACCGGCTGCCGCTTCGGCGTACTTCATCAGGAAGGGGAAAGACTGATCCAGGAAGAAATAATCGTCGATGCCTTTTTCTTGCATCAGTGCGATCAAACGGGGTTCCAGTCCTTCTTCCTTGACGTTCAGAATCAAGGTGCCATGGCGATATGTATCGATCCATGCATCAAACGACGTGCCATCTACGTAAGGGTCATGATGGATTACGAGCCGGTCGCCCTGGCTGCGAATATCCACTTCGATCCCATAGTGCGTTGGCGTGTCGGCCAGTTCCTGCAGCGTATTGCGGCGATGGCGAATCAGGTTCATTGATTGAGGCTCCGACGGAGTTCGAGACTGAATTGAATCGTGCGTTTGATAAATTTGCGCTTGGCCGCCCAGTTGACGTTCCAATGCGATACGCCATGCGCGCGTTCGCCGAAGCGCACGGGGAAGCGATAGACACGCTTACCGCTACGTCGCGCCTCGAAATAGGCAAACAGATCTAGCGAGAAATCGTAAGGCGGATTACGCCATGTCTCGAAAGATGCGCGTGAAAACATCGTCGGCTGGGCATTGATATCCCAAAGAGGCTGGCGCAGTAGTAGCGTTTCGAAAAAGCTCATGCCGATGGTGAAGACGCGGTCCGAGACCGGCCGACCATAACGGCTGCCCTTGACGAAGATATCCAGGCCGTGTTTTTCGAAGAAACGCAGTCCGGTAATCGCATCCATCGGATCGGTCTGCATATCGGCATGCGTCCAAGCGAGAACGTCGCCGGTTGCCGCGCGTAAGCCGGAGAGAATGCCGAAACCGTAGCCTTGATTCTGCTCGACCCGCACGCTACGGCAGCCCGGAAAGCGCGGCAGTAAATCGCGCAGGACGCTCGGCGACGTATCGGTCGAACCATTGTCGACGAGGATGACTTCGACATCGGCAGCCTTCGCTACCTCTGCACACCGTGCCAACAGTCCCGGCAGGTTTGCGGCCTCGTTATAACAAGGGATGATCAGTGAGAGTTTCACGCAGGCGTTCTCAAGGGGCGGGCATGAAAGACGAACCATTTCATGCCGACGAAGTTCATGACGGCCGATGTGCCGGTGGCGACCAAAAATGCCAAGACGACGGCATCGTGCCAACCCTGCAGCCAGGACAACGTTAGGCGATTAAGCAGCACATTGATACCGAGCGTGCAGGCATACAAGGCCGCAAAACGGACCATGGCGCCCCGCATCGGCGTCGCGGACCGGAACGTCAGCAAGCGGTTCGCAAAGTAGGCAAAGAGCGTGCCGCCGATAAATCCGATGCCTTTGGTCAAGGTTGGCTGATGCGGCACTGCGGCATACATCAATCGATAAATCGTGTAATCGACGCAAACGGTCAGGATGCCGACGACCAGGAAGGTGAGCAATTCGCGACGGACCATGTCACGACCGCGTCAGGGGTGCGGGGACGCTCTTTTCAAAGCGTGCTTCCAGCGCAGGTAGCGCACTTGCCGGTACGCGCGGATCGTTGGCGAGCCGGTAAGGGTGGCTGGGCCATTTGTCGAAACACGACTGCCAATATTCAAACGTGCGCAGATCGTCCGGAGTGCCCCAACAGAGATAAGCATCGACCTCGAAAAGGCGACACTGGAGGCCGAGGGCGATCGCATCTTCGACGCAGGAATCCAGATAGAACTCGCCGTTGACCTTGCCATCGCGCGCAAACAACCGTTGCATTGCTTCGACTGCTTGCGAAGCGCGGCGGAACGTAAAGGTGCCGATGACGATAGGGTCGCGTCGCGGATCGGACAGTGGCTGCTTCACCGATATGTGGCGAATGACACCCTGCGCATCGGCATCGATCCAACCAAACATCTTTGGATGACGTGCCGCGTTCGGATGGCCGCGTGTCGCCCACACGGCGACATCGACATCGGCGTCTGCAAATAAGGCATCCAGCGTCCGATGCACGTAGACGGCACCGTTGTCACAGGCACCAAAGGTGACGGGGCCAATGTCGTCGCCCCACTGTTTCAGCAGTGCTTCAAGGCCGAGCAAGGCACTGCGCGCTTGGCCGTCCGTGACGCCGGGCAAGTTCACGATGGACGTGTTGGGATAACGTGCCGACAGCGTCGCTGCGATGGCATCGTGTCCGGGCATGTCCTCGCGTAAAACAAAGCTATAGATGCGCGCTGCCGGCAGGTCGTCGACCGCTTGTTCGACCATGGGGGCACCGGATACCGCGATCAGGGGTTTGGTTTCCCGATAACCCTCTTTAGCAAAGCGTTGACCCAGGCCGGCCATCGGTACGACAACGGCGCCCGTGCGCGCGCTTTGCGCGACAGGCGCACGGGTGGCGACGTCGTCTTTTTGCAGCCGCTTAAACGTCTCCGACCAGCGCGTGTACTCGGTGACATCTTCCGGCGTGCCCCATTGCATGAAGTGCTGCAGCGGATACACGGCAACTGGCTTGCTGGCGTCGAGCAAGGGCTTATACGTCAAGCTGACGTAGTACTCGCCGTTTACATTCAGTTGGCGCGCGACGGTGGCGTCGAACGCATCGAGCATCGTCTTGCCACTGCTGAAATAATAGGTGCCACTGGACGCGAACTCGTTCATGCGGTCGTTCGTGTAGGGCTGTTTTTCCTGGATATCCTCGACCCAGCCGTCGGTCTCGCGCATATAGGCGTAATTTGTCGTGCCGAGCGTGTGCGGATGGAAACCGCGGTAGGCGGGGATGATGCCGTCGCAGGCCGTCAGCCGCGCAAATTCCTTGAAATTCTGCCAATCCCAATAACAGGTGAAATCGCAGTAATTGACGATGGTCGGCTCGTCCAATGCGATTTCTTGACGGACTGACTGTACGGCATGGACCGGGCCGAGCTTATGCGAGGGGATGCCGACGACTTTGCCTGTCGGACAATAGCGTTGCAGCGTTTCGCGCATCTGAAAATCAGGGTTATCGAGATGATCCTGATTGCAGATGAAGATAAAACGCGTTTCCCCCGGAAACAGGTCGATCACATGAGCGATGATCGGCTTGCCTTCCACCGGAATCAGAGGTTTGGGGAGCGTGTATCCTGCTTTGCGGAAACGCTCGCCGAAGCCGGACATCGGCACGATAATCTGCACGGAGCACCTGTATCAGTCTTGTCGACCCACGCCAAAGGTGGCGCGGATCGCACGAGTCAATCAAATGGCGTCAGTATAGGGCAGGCGTACCGTGGACAGAACGCGTTTGCGTCGATCGTACGGTGTTGCTTCGCCAATGCCGATTCGGCTGGATCAAGCAAGAATACGTTGATATAAGGCAGCAGTCCGCTCTGCCGTCCGGGACCACGTGAACTGCGCCGCGCGGGCACGTCCAGCGACGGTCAACGCAGCGTGCAGCGCCTCGTCTTCAACGATCCGGCGCATGGCATGCGTCAATTGTTCCACATTCAGCGGATCGACCAACAGTGCCGCATCGCCGGCGACTTCGGGAATCGACGTCGTGTTGGAGGCGACGACAGGTAAGCCTGATGCGAACGCTTCAAGCACCGGCAAGCCAAAGCCCTCATACAGCGAGGGAAACACCAACGCGCGGGCGGATTGCAGCAAGGCCATTTTTTGACGCGGCGTCACGTAGTTAAGCCAGCGTCCCGTTTTTTTCTCCGTCAGCCGAGCAAGCGCGGCGCGGTCCGGCTCAGATGACCAGCCTTCCCGTCCGGCGACCACCAAGGGACAAGCACGTTGGATATCGACCGGCAATTGCTCGAATGCCTGAATCAGACGCAGCACGTTTTTCCGAGGTTGCAGCGTCCCGATAAACAGCAAGAAGGCAGGCGGGAGGCCTAAGGTAGCGAGATGTCCTTGGCGCTCTTCCTCGGGCATCGTCTCGAAATACGCGTCATCGACGCCCAGTTCTACCGCTGAGATCCGTTCGCGCGGGATGCGGAAGTGGGTTGCGATGTCGTCGATCACGAATTGCGAGATGGTCACGAAGTGATCGGCCGATTGCACTGTGCGGCGTAGCACCCAGTTCTTAAGTGCCTGGTACTTCACGCGTGTCCATTCCGGATGCATCAAGGGAATGGGGTCCATCACACTCGCCAACACCGGGATATTGCGGAACCGGGGCACCAGATGATCCGGCGCATGAAATAGATCGAGCTGCTGTTCGAAGCCTGGCGGCGAAGGGAACGACATGCCGAATGCCGCGCTGCGCAGTAAATTGACGGTCACCGATCCCGGCATGATCTGCACGTTCGGTCCCGCGTTGAGGCCGCTGCGCCCTTGGAAAGCGAAGCGTTGCGGCGCGATATTCGCCGTCGGCAGGTATTTCACCAATTCGGAGGTGTACATCCCGATGCCGTCGAGATGGCCATCCGTCTGCATTGCGCGCTCAAGGACGGAAACGCCCAGACCCACTCGGATCGAGCGGGTCGGTGCGGGAGAGATATTCGTGGTCGACATAGGGTAAGCCATCAGAGGTGTCGTTTTTTCGCAACGCGCTAGGCGGTCTCAGCGGTCGAGAATACGGCGATAGAGCGAAATCGTCTTCTGAGCCGTATTGGACCACGTGAATGCGCGCGCACGCACGCTGCCGGCTTCAGCGCAGCGAAGATGCCAAGCGTCGTCGCTGTGCATGCGCGCAAGCGCCTCGGTCAATCCGGTGCTGTCTTGAGGATCCATCAGACAGGCGGCCTCGCCGGCAACCTCGGGAATGGAGCTGCTGTTCGATGCGATGACCGGTAAGCCCGATGCAAAGGCTTCCAGTACCGGCAAACCGAAACCTTCGTAGAGCGAGGGCAGGACGAGTGCTCGCGCGCTTTGTAGCAGGGCCCGCTTCTGCAGCGGCGTGACATAGTCCAGCCACCGGCCGGTGCCGTTTGCCGCAAGCCGCGCCAGCGCCTCGCGCTCGCGCTCCGAAGACCAGCCCGCCCGTCCGGCAACAATCAAGGGGCAGGCGCGTCGGGTGGCTTCCGCAAGACGATTAAATGCCTCGATTAAATGCAATACGTTCTTGCGTGGTTGCAGCGTACCGACGAACAGGAAGAAGGGGCCCGCGATGCCCAATGCTGCCATTGTCTGTTCCCGTACAGCGTCTGACAGGCGCTCGAAATAGATCTCGTCGACCCCCAGTTCGACAACCGAAATTTTCTCGCGCGGAACATCGAAATAGCGAACCAAGTCATCGACGACAAAATGAGAGATCGTCACATAGTGATCCGCCCATCCCGCCGAGCGGCGAAAGAACCAGTTTTTCACCTGGCGTAAGTGCGCGTCGGACCACTCCGGATTCATGAGGGGAACCGGATCCATTAGGTTGGCCAACACGGGCAGCGAGGCGTAACGGGGGATATGGTGATCGGTCGCGTGAAACAAGTCGAAATCACGACCCATCTCGGCATTGCCGGAAAACGGCAGGCCGAGCAGGGCGCTTTTTAGCAAGTTTCGACTGAAGGTTCCGGCCAGCGGCCTCACATCCGCTCCGATCGCGGTACCGCGAAATCCTTCGAAGGCGACTTTCGTCGGTACGATGCCCGCAGCGGGCAAGTGGCGAAGCATCTCGGCCGTGTACGTGCCGATGCCGTCCAGATGCCCATTTGAATGTAAGGCACGTTCAAGCACCGTCGTGCCGAAGGCTATCCGGTACGGCAGGACGGCGGGAGGTGTCGCTACCGGCAATGCGGCGACACGATCGGGTTCAAGCATGGTTTTTTCGAGCAGCGGGGCGTTGTCTGGGGCCGGGCGGAGCCGCGGGATATTTGACGGCATGCGTGTCTGTTTAGCGGCCCGGCGCCAGCGCACGGTAAATATCGATATACCCGGACACCATCTGCTGTCCCGTGAAGCGCGTCGCGTAGCGGCGAGCGGCGGCCTCACCCATCGTTTTGGCCTCTGCCGGGTGATTCCAGAGCCAATCGATGGCATTGCGCAGCAGATCCGGCCGTTCCGGAGGAATCACCAAGCCCGTTTCGTCTGCAATATTCACATAGCTGGTGCCGGTACCGATTTCGCAGGACACCATCGGTTTCCCATACATTGCCGCTTCCAGCAAGGAGATACCAAACGCTTCGGAGCGTAGATGCGACGGAAACAGTAACGCTTCGCAAAGCTGCAGCAGCGCTACCTTGTCGACTTCGTCGACCGAGCCGACGAAGTGGGTATGTTGCAGACCTAGACGGCTGGCTTGTGCTTTTAGCGCGTGTTCTTCGCGACCGTTTCCGACGATCACCACCGGATATCGACTACCCGCCAGCGCGTCCAGCAAGACATGCAAGCCTTTGTAGTAGCGCAGATTGCCGATGAACAGAAAGAAGCGCGGACCGAAGCGGTCGCGCCAGTTGGCCAGCGTTGCCGCATCGGGTTGTGGATAGGCATCGCGGTCGATCCCGATCGGCACGACGTCGATTTTGTTGCGGAACGGCCGAAGTGTTTCGCTCGTTTCAACATAGTTCGGCGAGGTGGCCACGATTCGGTCGACACTCGACAGAAAACGGTTCATCAACGGACGATATACGCGCAACAAATTCTTCTGCTTAACGATATCCGAGTGATACGTCAGCACGGTCGGTTTACGGACACGCGTAACGAAGTGCACCATATCGGCAAACGGATAGGGGAAATGATAATGAATCACATCCGCAGTTGCCGCATGCGCCCGGAACGCGCCAAAGGCCGCCGCTGAGAAATTGGCCGATGCCACCGCGATATCTTCCCGCACGCGATAGTGCTTATGATCGCCTAGGTCGGACGTGCCCGTGTGCTTACTCACCGTGAGCACGTCCGCTTGTATCCCCCGCTGCGCGGCCCCGGTACACAACTGCCAAATCAGCTGTTCGGCACCGCCGTGCGAATCGGGCTTGTAGGTTTTATAGAAATGAAGAACGCGCATCAGGTCAGAACTTGATAGGCACCAACCAAGTGGTACGCTGTCGTGGAGGGCATTTCCGCGCGAATCACGCGATTGTCGTTGTCGAGCATTTCATGCCATCCGCCATCATGCAGGAAACGGCTCGCGAAACGGGCGATTTGCTGCGGCAATTGCGCGCGTTGTCCGTCGTCTTCATGGCAGGCCATGGCGCGGAGGTACTCGGTCTGTGCCCAAATCCGTTGGTTGGGGTCGCGCACGGTGCCGTCGCGCTTTAGGGCGGCCACCACACCACCAGTGTCCGGCATCACGCCATGCGTCTGTGCGAAGGCATACGAAAAAGGCAAATGCGCGGCGAGCCCACTTGTCTCAAACGCCGGATGCGAACTGGCATTGTGCAGGAAGTGCCATTCGAATTGATGCCCCGGCTCCAACCAATTGTTCTCCGACGGTAACGGCAACTCCATGATGCAGTGCGTCTCCGCGTCGACGAAGGCTTGCGTGAAGCGCTGCAATAAGGTCGCGAGCGCCGCGCCGAAGCGGGCATCGCCGGTGGCGGCTTCGGCTTCCAAATATGCCTCGGTCAAATGCATCAGCGGATTTTGCCGCGCCAGTTCCGTGACCGTCGCGAAATCTTGACTGCATTTGGAGACCGTCAGCCCGTTTGCCGGATCGACCGGGAAGAGGCCGTTCACGACGTCGAGGGTGCGCTCGATCACCGCCAATGCTTGTTTGTCGCCTAGAAGACGGTAGTACGCCGCACAAGCAAAAATCACGAAGGCATGTGTGTAGAGATCTTTTTCCGTTTCAAACGGGTGAGCGTCCGGGTCGACGCTGTAGTAAAACCCGCCATGTTGCGTGTCGGAAAAACGATTTACCAAGGTGTCGAACAAACCCTTTGCGTGTTCCTGGTCGTTGGCGACCGAGAAGACGTAAAGCTGCCGGGCACAGGCCATCGCGCGGAATCGCGTGATGGGCAGGGGCGGGGCGAGTGGATCGGCCAGCACCGCTTCCAGCGGGATACCGATGGCTTGGTGGAAGCCGCGTCCACGCCACATGGGGACCACGACCTCGGCATAGTGCCCTTGCAGGCCTAGTCCGTCTTGTATCGCGGCGCGTGTCCCGGGGGCGGAAGACTGTTGCATAATCTGACGTTTGCAGGGTAAAAAAACAGGTCGACCGTGAGCTTCGCATAGCTACCAGGGTGTGTCCACGCTTTTGTCTTACAGCACCACGTAGATAATATGAGAATTTTGATCACAGGCGCGAGCGGGTTTGTCGGGCGTGCCTTAAGCCGCGCCTTGCTGCAATCCGGCGCGACCGTTTATGCCCTCAGCGGCCAGTCGCAAGGGTGTGCCTCGGGCGTTACCGTGTGGCGCACCCTTGCGCCGGATTTCGTCGATGCGGCAAGCGCCTGGCCAGCAAACACGCACATCGATTGCGTTGTCCATCTCGCGGCGCGGGTGCATCAGCGCGACGAGGGCGGCCAGCCGCTGGAAACGTTGTTGACGGCCTATCGCGAAACCAATGTCACCGGCACGCTGCGGGTTGCAAAAGCAGCCGTCGCGGCCGGTGCGACGCGTTTTGTCTTTATCAGTAGCATTAAGGCGATGGGCGAAGCCGAGCCCGGTACGCCACCGCACCCTTGGTCAGAATCCGATACGCCGGCACCGGTGGATGCCTATGGCATCTCGAAGTGGGAGGCGGAGCAGGCCCTGCATGCGTACGGCGCTGAGACCGGTCTCGAAATCGTCGTCATTCGTCCGCCGTTGGTCTATGGCCCGGGGGTCAAGGCCAATTTCAGACAGTTGATCCGATTGGCCGCATTGGGTTGGCCTTTGCCTTTGGGTGCGATCGATGCCCCGCGGAGCATGGTTTTCGTCGGCAATTTGGTCGATGCGATCCAACTGTGCTCTACCCATCCCGCAGCAGTAGGGCAGACGTTCAACGTGGCCGATGGTGAGGACTTGACCGTTCCGGGCCTTATCCAACGCATTGCCGAGAACGTGCATGTCCGGAGCAGGCTGCTGCCCGTTCCGGTGCTCCTGCTGCGCATCCTCGGCAAGCTAAGCGGTCGCGGTGATCAGATTCAACGCCTAGTCACGCCGTTACGGCTCGATATTCGACATATTCGTCGCACGCTGCACTGGTCGCCACCGTTTTCCGTGTCGCGCGGACTCATGGACACCGTGGCCGACTATCAGTTACAACGTGAGACAGGACGATGACAGCTTCGATTTGGGGACTGTCCGGCGGCTGGGTCACCGCGGGCGGAACGGTGGGTGTTACGCAGGCGCTGGCGGTCGGCGTCGCTGCGGGGGGGATCTGCTGGATCATCCTGGCGATTCTGCTGAAGACCGGATGGGCATGGGATATTGCAACCGATGTGCCAAATCATCGCTCATTACATACGCGTCCCACGCCTCGTGTGGGCGGTTTGGGCCTGCTGCCGGCGTGTCTGTGTGTTGGGGCCGTTTTAGCTCCTAGCTTCCGCTTAGCGGCTACCGTCGCGTTGGGACTCGTTTTGATGTCGCAAATCGACGACCGTCGAGGCTTGCCTGCCCGGGTGCGCTTTGCGGCGCACTTGCTTAGCGCGCTGGTGCTGGTCGGCGTGAGCGGGTCTCTCGGGTCGGGTCGTTCGGCGATAGCGGCCGTGGCCACCGCATTAGACGTGCAGAACAGCGGCTTTTTAGCCATGATGATCATGGGGTTTGTGGTGATCGCCTTCGTCTGGACCATGAACCTCTATAACTTTATGGACGGCATGGACGGTTTGGCAGGGGGGATGGCCGCCATCGGATTTTCAATCTATGCCGTTGCAGCATTTTTTGCGATGCACAATGCGGTGCAGACGGACGGAGCGACGGACCAGCTCTTGGCTTTGCGGGACGTAGCGCTGGCTAGCAGTGCGATCGCCGGTGCGGCGGTTGGTTTCCTATTGTGGAACGCACCGCCCGCGAAACTGTTCCTGGGCGATGCCGGATCGGTTCCGCTGGGCTTTTTGGCGGCAGCGCTGGGTTGGCTGGGATGGACGCATGGTGCGTGGTCGGCAGCATTCCCCTTCTTGGTATTTGCGCCGTTTGCGACCGATGCGACCGTAACATTGTTGCGCCGGCTGTTTCGTGGGGAGCGATTCTGGGAAGCGCACCGCGAGCATTACTACCAGCGCATGGTCCGTATGGGATGGTCGCGTCGCGGCGTGTTGCTGATCTGGTACGGAATGATGCTATTCGCCGGAGCCTGCGCCTTGGTTTATCAGATTGTTGCGACTTCTTACAAGGGGCCGGGCTGGGATGTGCCATTATGCCGGGCGTTAGCCATAGCCCTTTGTTTCTTTGGATTGGCCGGGCTCGGAGTCGTCATCGACCGTCGGTGGGCGCAGTATGCGCGTGCTTCTGCGACGCGTTGAGGGCAGGCCGAATTGTTCGACAAGCATGATAGAAACTAAAAACCACAACACCACCACATGGCGCACATTTGCTGCGCTAGCGTTCGATGTCGTCGCGGTCGCGGCTGTCTGGGTTATTTCCTATCTGATCCGGTTCAACGGCGCTCTCCCCACCGAGTACGTTAGCCCGGTCTGCACGCAACTCATCTGGGTATTACCGATTTACGCGGTGGCATTTTGTTTGTTAGGTCTGTATCGCGGAATGTGGCTGTTCGCCAGCCTGCCGGATTTGATTCGAATTGCAAAAGCCGTCATTGCCGCTGCCTTCGTGACAATGATCGGCAGTGTCCTGGTACAACCGACACCGCTGGTACCGCGTTCCGTATTGATCGTCTCGCCCATCCTGCTCCTCTTAGTGATGGGGGGGGCCCGCGCATGCTACCGGGCGGCGAAAGAGTTCTATCTGGATCGTGGCGCGCGGGGCGGCCAAAGCGTTAGGCGTGGCAAACCCGTGCTGATCTTAGGCGCGGGGAGGGCGGGCGCCGCTTTGGCGCGCGAGCTTTCGTACTCGCCGGAGTGGCGCTTGCTGGGCCTACTTGACGACGACAGCGCAAAGATCGGCCGGGAAATTTATGGTTATCGCGTGCTTGGCCCGGTCAATGCGATAGACCAATTGACGAGTAGCTCCGGCATCGGGCGTACCGCCACCCATATCATCATTGCAATGCCGGGCGCCACGGCCGAGCAAAAGCGCCGTGTTGCAGCGCTGTGTATGCGCTCGCCGGCGCGCGTCATGACGCTACCCCAACTGACCGAGTCTGCCGAAGGGAATTTTCTGTCGCGGGTGCGCAATATCGATCTCGAAGACCTGCTCGGGCGCGATGCGGTATCGATCGATGCGGAGCATGTCGGCGAGTTGTTGCACAACCGTGTTGTCATGGTGACCGGCGCGGGGGGATCGATCGGCTCGGAGTTGTGCCGCCAGATCGCACAATTCACGCCATCACTGTTGGTCGCCTATGACCAATCCGAGTTTTCGATATATCGGCTGGGCGAGGAGTTCCGAGAGCGCCATCCTGAGTTGCCGATCATCGAGGTGATCGGTGATGTCAAGGACGGGCTTTTGCTGGAAAAGATCATGACGCGGTACCGGCCGTCGGTTGTGTTCCATGCGGCTGCGTATAAGCATGTGCCGCTGATGGAGGACGTCAACGCTTGGCAGTCGGTCCGCAACAACGTCTACGGCACGTACCAGACAGCCAGCGCTGCCATGCGCTCGGGCGTCAGGCGTTTTGTGCTTATTTCCACCGACAAAGCGGTCAATCCGACCAATGTGATGGGCGCCAGCAAGCGGCTCGCCGAAATGGTCTGCCAGTCGCTGCAGCAGCGCGCCCAGCCGACGCAAAGTCTCGCCTCCACGGAAGCGGACGCCGATGCCGACACCCCATACGCCGCTGCCGAGCATACGTCGCTGCAATTCGAGATCGTGCGGTTCGGCAATGTCTTGGGTAGCGCCGGCAGCGTGATTCCGAAGTTCCAGGAACAGATTGCGAAGGGCGGCCCGGTGACGGTGACGCATCCCGACATCACGCGTTTCTTCATGACTATTCCGGAGGCATCGCAATTGGTGCTCCAGGCATCCAGCATGGGCCGCGGCGGAGAAATCTTCGTATTGGACATGGGTCGACCTATGCGGATCGTTGATTTGGCACGCGACCTGATTCGCTTATACGGCTTCACCGAAGAGCAAATCGGCATCTCCTATACCGGTCTGCGCCCCGGCGAGAAACTGTTCGAGGAACTGCTGGCCGACGAGGAGACCACTCGCCCAACGCATCATGCAAAGTTGCTGATTGCGCGCACGCGCGTTGTATCGGATGACTTCCTGCCGTCCGTACTCGACTGGTTGACGGCGGCCCACGTACCCGACGACGACTTAGTACGTGCGGAGTTGGTGAAATGGGTCGAGGAATATGCACCGCCCTCGCATGCATCGTCCACGTCGCCCGCATCGCTTGCGCTGGCGGCCCATGCCGCCGCATTACCGGCGCACTGAGCACACCGCAGCGATTCCGTTACACTGTTTTATCAGAGCCGCTCCCGCGTCGGGCCGGCCCGACCTCACTGATAGTCGGCCGAGGACGGGCAGGCGAGCGAGCAGGGCGGCATTCGAATAAAACGATCACGGAACCCGCTATGTCAGACAAGCGCATTCTTCTCACCGGCGTCAATGGCCAAGTCGGCTTCGAACTGGCGCGCAGCCTTCAAGGACTGGGCACGGTTGTCGCCTTGGACCGTGCGGGACTGGATCTGTCGAGCCCCGACAAGATTCGTGAGGTGGTGCGAAGTGTGTCGCCCTCCCTGATCGTCAATCCCGCCGCCTACACGGCTGTCGATAAGGCCGAAACCGAGCGCGATGCCGCGCACGCGATCAACGCCACGGCACCGGGAATTCTGGCGGAAGAGGCGAAGCGTGGCGGTATCCCGTTGATTCATTATTCGACCGACTACGTCTACGCTGGCGATAAGAACGGGATCTATACGGAAGCTGATCCCACCGATCCGCAGAACGTCTATGGCGCGTCAAAGCTGGCCGGCGAGGAAGCCATCCGCGCCAGTGGTTGCGCGCATGTCATCTTCCGGACCAGCTGGGTATATGGCGTGCAAGGCGGCAATTTCGTCAAGACGATGCTCCGTCTCGCCGCTGATCGGCCCGCGCTGAAGGTAGTGGGTGACCAATGGGGTGCACCAACGTCCGCACGCACGATCGCCGATATCACCGCACACATCGTGGCACAGGCCGCGTCTCCGCAGTTGTCAGGCGGCACAAGCGATAAGGGGCTCGTTTGGTGGGAGGCCAAGAGTGGGGTGTACCACTTGGTCGCCGGTGGGGAAACCAACTGGGCGGAATACGCCAAGACGATCTTCGCGTTGAAAGGCCTGGGATGCGAGGTGACGGCAATTCCGGCTTCGGAATATCCAGTTCCCGCCAAACGTCCGTCGAATTCCCGTCTTTCGACGGAGAAATTGCAGCAAACCTTTGGTATCCAGCCGCCGCAGTGGGAAGTCGCGCTGCGTCATTGCCTCGAAAGCATCTAGGTCTTCCGGCAGTGGAGGGAAAAACGCTGCAGGCGCCGTAATGGTGCGTTGACCGACGGCATGACGCTTATACAATATGCGCTTGCTTGCGTCCCGTGACATCGCCGCGCCCTCGGGGCGCCGTTTTTCCTGATCTCTATGCACCAATCTGTCGTCCGGCCGGAGTCACGCTCCGAGGGCCCGGCACTCGATGCCAGTGTCATCGTTCCTGTCTACAACTGCGAGTCGTATATCGGCGCGCTGCTGGAGTCGATACTGAACCAGGAGGGCGTGTCCTTCGAGGTCATTGCGGTCTGCGATGGCGCAACGGATGGCAGCCTTTCGGTCATCGAGGCCATCGCCGAGCGGGACCCTCGCTTGATCGTTGTCTCGCAGCCCAATAGCGGACCCTCGGTTGCCCGCAACACCGGATTGTCCTTGGCGCGCGGTGAATGGATTCTGTTCGCCGACGGTGATGATCTCCTAAGATCCGGCATGCTCGCTTGCATGATCGCTCGCGGACGGGCAGAACATCTAGACATCGTATTGGGCAATGGCATTGCCTTCGCGCAAGCGCCGGATTTCGAGCGCGCCGCGCCCTTGCTCTCGAAACAGCCATGGGAGCGCGTCTGCGATGGAAAAACGTGGGTGGCGCATGCAGTGCAACACCAGGAATGGCCACACTACGTCTGGCTGCAATGCTTGCGTCGCGCGTTTGTCGAGAAGATAGGGCTGCGTTTCGAGGCGGGTATCGTCCACGAAGACATGATCTGGACGTTGCATATCGCACGCCATGCACAACGCATGGCATTTATAGCGGAGCCGCAGTACGCCTATCGTACCAACCCGACGTCGCTCTGCAACTCCCCATCGCAGCAGCGGGTGCGGGAGCAGGTTTCGGGATATCTCCGTGGACTGGCCGAGCTCGTGGACGTAGCGCGCAAGGAGAACGCAACCCCGGCGTTTCGGCGGGCGTTGTTTCGACAAGCGGCGCTCGATGCAGAATTCCTCCTACGACTCGTCAGCCGCCGTATTACGGAAGACAGTGCGCGAGCGCGCTATGCGACGCAATTCGTGAACGCAGGTTATGGCCCGGTCTTTCTCCAAGAGGCGCGGAATACGAGCCAGGCCTGGCGCGCATTGCGCTGTTGGCTGAAGTTTTCCATTCTTGCGCGCAAGGTTCGCTGACTGGCGTTTGCGGCAGCCATGCGGTGTGTGCATCGATGCCATGATGGCCGAGTTGGCTAGCAGGATAGCAGGATAGCAAATGCGCGGTAAGGGCTTGAGTATTGTTTGATAGGTGATGCATCTCTAGAATCGGCGCGGTGACGTAGAGAAGGATCGAATCGCGTTGTTACCGATCTCGATCGATATCTCGTCAAAACGACCGAGCTGACGAGTACATGACACCAAACCGCCGCGGTACGTTTCCAAAGCTGATCGTCGACGCTGCATCGATTCTGGCGGATCGCCCCAGCGGCATTGGCCATTACGCGCTAGGCATTATCAAGGCGTTCGATGACTTTGCCTCTCGCGGCGTCTTGTCCTATTCTCTGCTCGCACCGAAGCGTCTGCTTCCGCGCGCGGACGCACTAGGTCTCGATCATCGCGATCCAAGCGTCGCAATGCATCCGTTGAAAAAGAACCTCGCGCATCAGATCCTGAAAAGATCGCTGCCGCTGGCAATGGATCGGGTCATGCCGTCAGGTGTCTACTATTTCCCTGCGTTCAAAATGCTACCGATGCACAAGCGCGCGTCGGCCGTGGTGATCCATGACATGGCGCATCTCGATATGCGTGGTTGCGTGGAGCAGGGGAATGTCGCGCAGCTGGACTACAGCTTGCCACATGTCATGATGCACGCCAGTGCCATCGTGACAGTTTCACGGTTCAGCAGGGACCGGATCGCACATCACTTCGGCATCGATCCGACGCGGATCACCGTCGCCACGCCCGCCGTCGATCGGCAATGCTATCGTCCGATGTCGGCCGACGACAGCCGCCGTATCCGCGAATCCTGCGGTGTCTTCACCGACGATTTCGTGTTGTCCGTTGGTAATCTGGAGCCGCGCAAGAATCACGCAAACGTCATCCGGGCATTTGCAGCGCTGCCTCCCGAAAAAACGCGAAACCTCTCGCTGGTCATCATCGGTGCCGATGGGTGGCAGAGCGACGACATCGAGGCCGCCATCGCCCGTGCAGCAGCAAAGGGCATCCGCATCTTGCGCCCGACACGTTTCGTTGCGGACGAAGAGATGGCGGCGTTCTACAGCGCCGCGCGTTTCCTAGCCTTCCTGCCGCTTTACGAAGGCTTCGGCATGCCGCCGCTGGAAGCGTATGCCTGCGGGACGCCGGTGCTGGCGAGTCGCGTTGCGTCGGTGCCGGAGGCGGCGGGGGAGTGTGCGATTTATGTAGACGATCCGCTGTGCCAAACCGAGATTCGTGCACGCATGCTGGACATGCTCAACGTGACCGAGCAGAAACCCGCGTCCTTGTCGGCTGAAATGGCGACGCACCTGTCACGTTTCTGCTGGCATCGCAGCGCGCTCGTGACGGCGCAAGCGCTGACCGGCGTGGCGATCGAGGCCTGACCTGAGCTTGCCGCTCGCCGATCAGGGGGGGGCGAGTAGACTCCGCGCGTAGGCGAGAGGGGCCCGCCGCCGCTTACGTCCTTCGCGTCGTGGCACATTCGCGCTAACGCCGTGCCGCGTTCCCATTGTAGTAACTGAGATCGTCACTACTCAGCAAGCGTGTCATATTCGGTCCATGCGCCGTCAGTGCCGCCGCTGCCAATCCTTCTTTCTTCCCCATGACGCGTTCCGAGAACCGGAACGCATCTGGCGGCGCGTCAGCAACGCTTGGCCAATGATGGCTAATCAAGCTCAGTGCATCGCATGCGTTGCGGAACTGGGGGTGGACGGGTTCGCGTTCCGGCATGCCGATAATGGCGCCTTGTCCGAAGCAGGCGACCACCCGCTCATAGAAAAGCCGCTCGAGCCAGTCCTGCTCCGCGATTTCCATTGAGGAAAACATCGCGCGCATTTCAGGCGTGCATTTCGCGATAAAGAATTGGGTGGCCAGCGATGCCTGATCCACGAGGCCGTAAGGGATTCCGACGCGTCGCAGCAATCGCGCCCATAGCGCACGGGCTCGCCGCGCGGGATTACGAGATGCTTGCCACTTAGGAAGGCGATCCGCGCTCCACGATGAAGCGGCGACGAGCGCGGCAGGATTGCTGGACAGCTGTGCCAAATATCGGAGCACGACTTGCTGATCGAGGATCCACGTATCGGCCTCCAAGTGGACAATGTAGTCCGCCGCGTAATGCGTGATAGCGGCCTCGATCGATACTTTCAGCAGATCCAGCGCGCCTTGCGCCAGTGGCTTCGGATCACGGTAGACGATGAGGTCTTCGAGCGTGCGCTCGTAATCGGCCGCCGCCGTGGCATGGACGATAGGCCAGGGCGCCTGCCAATTTAGTTTGATGATCTCCGCCAATATCCGCGCGCAATCCACGCGATTGTAGGACGTGATGCAAACGACGACGCGCATGTCAGATATCCGTAATCCTTACCTGCATCGTTGGCGATGCGTAATAAGAACCGGATTCTAGCTTTCGCGAAAACCGCGCAGGTTACCGCGCTAATAATTGGATTACCGCAGGTAAGCGATCAAACCGACCCCGACGCTTTTCCTTTCCTGAAAATCAGCCACTTGGGCGCTTTAAATCGCACGATGCTGACATACAGCCAGACATACACCAGCGCGAACAGCACGACAAACGCGAACAGCACGCCCGTCGAGCGCCAGAACAGCGTGGCCGGGATCACCGCCAGCAGGCACAGCATCCACAGGTAGGGCGACGTCAACGAGTTGCGCTGCGTCATTTCCCGTGCCGTCTTCGCGCCGACGACCCAGCGCATCAGGCGCTTGTAGACCAGCATATGCAGGTGCACGCCGTCGGGAATGCCGGGCGAAATCCCGCGAACAAAGCGTTTCCGATAAATCGAAAAGCACACTTCGAAGATCGGATACATCGCCAGCAGTACCGGATACCAGGGCGAGACGGTGGGATTGCGCATCACCAGCAAAATCGCCAGCTCCCCCAGGATGAAACCGAGAAAATACGCGCCGCCATCGCCCAGAAAAATCAGCCCGGCCGGATAGTTCCACAGGAAGAAACCGAGGATCGCGCCCATCATGATCAACGAGCCCGACAACACCACCGGGTCGCCCACTTGAAAGGCCACATAGGCCAGCGAAACGAACATCATAAAAGCGACCATCGAGGCCAGGCCGTTGAACCCGTCGATGATATTGATCGCGTTTGCAAGCCCGGACACGGCGATCACCGTCAACGGCACGCCGATCAATGCCATGCCGAACCAGGGATCGATCCACGCCACGTCGACATGCGTGATGCGCACGCCCATCAGCCACCAGCACAGCAAGGCGGAGAGCATCGTCGCCAGCAGCCGCACCACCGGCGTCACGCGCTTGGTCAGATCCTCGACCAGTCCGGACGCAAAGGCCGGCAGACCGCAGGCCGTCATGATCAGCAAGCCATCGGCGACGCGGGCGTATCGGGTGAAATAGAGTTGCAGCGTGGCCAGGACGAGGCCGATGAAGATACCGACACCGCCAATGCGCGGCACCGGTTGTGCGTGGAATTTCTGTACCCCGTTCAGGTCACGATCCGCCGAGAGTTCGGCGTGAAGATGGGCATAACGGACGATCAGCAACGTGATCAACAGCGAGACAAAGAAGCCTAGAGCAAGACTGAGCATGACACGGAGGGTTAGGGGGAGCGGTGCCGGCGCCCGTCAAGGCGTCGGCACAAACACGGGGTCAGGCCGGCGCGTCCGCGAAGCCGTGCGGATTCTGCGACTGCCAACGCCATTGATCGACGCACATCCGGGCAAGATCATACTCCGCGCGCCAGCCGATCAGTTCGGCGGCCTTTGCCGGGTCGGCATAGCACGCGGCGATATCGCCAGGACGTCGGTCGACGATTTCATACGGCACCGGGCGGCCCGATGCGGCCTCGAAGGCACGAATCGCATCCAGCACGCTATAGCCCAAACCGGTGCCCAGATTCACGACAAAGCTGTCGTCGAGCTTCACCAGGGCATCGAGCGCCGCCAGGTGGCCACGGGCCAGATCGACGACGTGAATATAGTCGCGCACGCCGGTGCCGTCGTGCGTGGGGTAATCGCCGCCGAACACGCGCAGTTTCGCCAGACGTCCGACGGCCACCTGCGCAACATACGGCATCAGATTATTCGGGATGCCGGCCGGATCCTCACCGATCAGGCCGCTCTCATGCGAACCCACCGGATTGAAATACCGCAGCGTGGCAATGCGCCAGGATTTGTCCGCCACCAGCAAGTCGCGCAGGATCTGCTCGGCAATCAGCTTGGACTGACCGTACGGATTCGTCGCCGACAACGGGAAGCTTTCGTCGATCGGCACCGAGGCGGGGTCGCCATAGACGGTCGCCGACGAGCTGAAGACGAAGTGCTTGACCTTATGACGCTCCATTGCATCGAGGACGTTCAGCAGGCCTTCCATATTGTTGCGGTAATAGGCGAGCGGCTTTTGTACCGATTCGCCCACTGCCTTCAGCGCGGCGAAATGGATGACGCCGGTGATCGGCGCGGCGGTGAAAATGCCATCGAGCAAGGTGGCGTCCCGCACGTCACCTTCGACGAAAGTCACCGGGCGACCGACGATCCGTTCGATGCGTCGGACAGCTTCGCGCTTGCTGTTGATCAGATTGTCGACGATCACGACGTCATATCCGGCGTTCATCAATTCGACGCAGGTATGCGCACCAATATAGCCGGCGCCGCCGGTGACGAGGATGCGTCCCTTCACGGCGCTGTCGCGCCCCGATCCGCCCAGAGCCTGACTCGCACCCGATTGTGTCTGCGCAATACTGTTCATCTGTCGTACTCCACCGAAAATGTTCGTCCCGTGATGTCCGAGAGCGTGCGCTGGTATTGCTGCAATACCACGCGCTCATCGAATTCCCGCTCCGCCTTCTGCCGCGCCGCCCGCTCCACTTCGCGTCGGCGCGCGGAAGGCCATGTCAATACCGCGCGCATGGCATCGGCCAATGCGTCGGCATCCCGGACCTCACACAGTATGCCATTGACTTGATCCTCGACCACTTCGACGCATCCCGGAACGCGGGTCGCAATGGCGATGCGGCCCATCGCGGCAGCCTCCATCAAGGTGCGCGGCACCCCTTCGCGATACGAGGGCAGAACGATGCAGTCGGCCTGCGCAATCGCGGGGCGGACATCGTGCGCCTCGCCCAGATAGGTCATCACACCTTCCGCCACCCAGGCATCGACCTCGGCGCGCGAGATGGCCGACGGGTTCTCGACGCCTACCGGACCGAGCAATTGCCATTCGACGTCGGGGAATTCGGCGCGCAGCTTTCGTGCGGCATCGACATATTCGCCAACGCCTTTGTCCCATAACAAACGACCGATCAACAGGAAGCGGAAGGGCGGGCGGGCGGGCGGCGGCGTCATCGCGAAATGCTGCAGATCGACGCCTTCCCCGCGCAACAAGCGCGCACGCTTCGGATGCGCGAGCAGCTTGCCGTCGAGAAAAGCGCTACGGTCATCGGGATTTAGAAACCAGACCTCACGCGGAAAGCGGAACGCCATCCGATACAGCGCACGGGCGACCCGTGCCGCCGGCGTGTCGTGCAGGAAAACATAGCCCAGGCCCGTGGTGACGGCGACCGACGGCACCCGCGCGAGCGCGGCGGCCAACGTGCCGTAAATGTTCGGCTTGATCGTGTAATGAAACACCGTGTCCGGTCGGAGGCGCCGATAGAGTCCGTAAAGCTGCAACAACGTGGCGCCATCCTGCAAGGGGCGCGTGCCCTTGGACGCCATCTTGAGCGGCAGGCACGCGCAGCCCATTTCGCGCAAAAGCGCGAAGGTCCGGTCTTCCGGCGCAATGATCGTGATGCGCACCTTCTGCGCCAGTAGCGTCTGCAGCAGGCCTTGCCGATAGTTGTAGATCGACCAGGCGGTGTTCGACACCAGGCAGAGATGCAATCCAGCGACAGCTTTGTCAGGGGACGGGATCGCGGCGCGCGGCGCGGTATCGGACGCGTTCGTTGCGGAAGCCGCTGTCGACGCGGGGGCCGCGGGGGCGGCACTCCCCCGCGTGCCGCCGCCGAACAACGTGCGTTTGATTCCTTGCAGCACGGTATAGGGCACCACGCGATGCACGACGTGTTTTGCGATACCGAGCCAGTAATAGGGATTCGCCGCTTGCGTCAGCGTCCACTCGCGGCGGAACAAGCGCAGCGTGGAGTCGATCTGCCGCTGGCGTCGCGTCGCGCTGATGCCCTGCTCGTTGATCTCATAGCGCAAGCCGATATCGGGCAGATTCGCGCAATCGTGGCGGCGCAGGATGCGCAGAAACAGATCGAGATCTTCGGCAGCGGGATAGTCGGCCGTGTATCCGCCGGCCTCCGCCAAGGCGCTGGCGCGGATTGTCATCGCCGGATGAATGAAACAGCTCCGAGCGAAACATTGCCGGCGGATCGTCTCCGGATCGAGCGGGGGGCGCAGCGTGTAGAGGCGCAGGCCCTCGCGATTCACCACATCGACGGCCATGCCGATCGCGCCGACGCGCGGATGTGCCGCGAGATAAGCGAGTTGCGCCGTTCGCGCACCCCGCAGCGGAATATCGCCGGCATCGAGGCGCGCGATAAACCGCTGGGACAAGTCGTCCCGCTGGGAAACGTGCGTCACGTGCGACGCGGGCGCCAGGTGCGTCACGTCGGCCGCGTGCGCCGCGTTGACCGCCGCCGAATCGCCCAGCAAAGCCTGTGTCCCTGCCGCCAGCGCCGCCTCGATGCCGCCGTTCGGCGACAGGCGCAGGATGTCGATATGCACGTTCGCGGCAAGCGTCGATGTGGGCGGCGCCACGAACGGTGGCGTACTGCCGTCGTCGACGATCAGCACCCGCACGCGCGCCAGCGCCGGTTCGTCGAGCGCCGCCAACGTGCGCCAGGCGTCGTCCTGCGCATTGAACACCGGCATCAGCACGTCCAACTGTGCGGGGTGAAGCAAATCGCTCATCGTGTTTCCGTAGTAGAAGCGTCGCCGCCCGGCGTCTCGACGGGGCCGGCGTGCAAGGCGGCGCCCGGCAGGCCCGCACGTGCGTCGGCGACCGCGTGCTGCTCGACGAGCCGCATGCGCCGGATCGCGCTGCGCGCAAAGCGCAGATCGGCGATCAACGCGGCGACGTAGCCGACAGCCAGCCCGGCCAGCGCGCCATAGCCGCCATAGTGCGGCACCAGCGCGATATCGACGCCGAAGGCCAACACCATTGCAGTCAGCCACTTGCCCAGGACCAGTCGCCGCGCCTGAAACTTCAACGCAATCAGATTGGCGATGGCTTCGAGTCCGGCCAGCACGCCGATCCAGCTTGCCCAGGCAAGATAACTGGCGGCGGCATCGAAGCCCGGACCGAAGACGAGCCGCACGATCCAGGGCGCGGCCGCCGACAGCAGCAGGGCGCCCACACTCATGGCGATCAGCGTCAGGGTCAGGAGCCGCCAGAGATTGCGTTGCAGCGCAGCGGCGTTTTCTGCCCGATAGATGAAGGCCGGTCCCACCGTCTGCGCGAGCATCAAGGCGACGGTGATCCAGTTTTCGGTCAACTGCTGCGAGGCGGCGTAACGGCCGAGCGTCGCATAGTCGGCATAGTGCTGAAGCACCAGCCGGTCGAGTTTCATGAAGACGTACATGCAGACGAGGCCGATCCAGAACACGGCCCCCGAGTGCAGATAAGTGCGAAGCAGGCCCCCATCGACGCGCCAGCGAATCTCCGCGCGGACGGCCTGATCTTGTGCATCGACGGGATGACGGCGCCAGAATCGACGGTAGTAGAGGGCGAGGCCTGCGGCGATGACGGCGGATTCCGCCGCCCAGAGCCAGCCGAGCGCGCCGGCTGGGACCGCCAGCTTGACCAGCAGCGCCAGCACCACGGCTTTGGCAAGGGCCGTACCGAGGCTCAGCACCAGGGCCGGCTTGGAATAGGTCCGCGCCTGGAGCCAGGTGGAAATAACGCCGAAAGGCTCGCGGAACAGCATCGTCGCGGCCAGCCCCGCGAGCATGGCGGCGACTTGGGGATCGATGTCCGTCGCGCCTGGGCCCATTCCGAAAACCAGCCCGGCCAAGGCGCCCCAGACCAGCAGCAAGGCAATCGCGGACACGCCGAAGCGCAAGGCGAACGCGCTGCCGAGGATGGTGCCCAGCATCGGGGGGCGGCGGTGGGGCGAGGCGTTTGCGTCGGCGTCGGCGTCACGTCCGGGCGTCCGGGCGACCGACTGTGACGCGTCTGTCGCTTTCGCCGCGACCGGATCCGTTCGCGCGTGCAACGCGGCGACGATCGCCGGCACCAGAATCTCGGCGCCACAGATCCAGGTCAGCGGTGCGACCACCGTCAGCAGCGTGTTCGCGTACTGCCACTTGCCGAAGAGGTCCGCGCCCAGATAGCGGGCAAGCAGGCCCGATACGACGATGGCGACGCCCAACTGCGTCAGCCGCTCGGCTGCCAGCCAGAAAAGGTTATGCGCGGCGGCGCGCACCGCGCCCGAGGGGACGGCGGCGGTGGCGGTATCGGGCGCGGTATGTCGCACGCGGGGAGAAGCCTTCAACGGATGCCTTGGTAGACGGCATTTTCGGGCCGTCGCGTCATGATGGAATGGTTTTTTGCCGACGAGCGACGAGGCCTTCTGGCTTCGCATAGAATAACTATCGACCTGCTATTTCGGGTGACCGCAAGCTGTAACAATTCAATACAGGTCACGGACGATCCACAATCCGCGATTATATTGAAAGAGTAAGGTGAAGGGGCACGCTCAGGCGGCGCGACGGTTCGCGCTACCGATGACATTTCCAATAAAGGTGAAAGCAAGCAATGATCTCCAAGACGATTTTTAAGGCGTATGACATTCGCGGCGTGATCGGCAAGACGTTGGACGCGGACGTCGCCCGTCAGATCGGCAAGGCTTTCGGCAGCGATGTGCGCGCCCAGGGTGGCAGCGCGGTCGTAATTGGCCGGGATGGTCGCTTGTCCGGTCCGGAACTGTCCGCCGCGCTGGCGGAAGGGCTGCAAGCGGCAGGCGTCGATGTGGTCGACATCGGCATGGTCCCGACGCCGGTCGGCTATTTCGCCACCAACGTGCCGCTGAAGCTGAAAGGCGGCGAGCGTAATGTGGATTCCTGCATCGTCGTGACCGGTAGCCACAATCCGCCGGACTACAACGGTTTCAAGATGGTGCTGCGCGGTCAAGCCATCTATGGCGACGCCATCCAGGGCCTGTATCAACGCATCGTCGACGAGCGTTTCGAGACCGGGTCGGGCACGCTGGAAAGCTATGACATCACCGACGAATACATCGAGCGGATCGTCAGCGACATCAAGCCGGCACGTGGCATGAAGCTGGTCCTCGACGCCGGTAACGGCGTGGCGGGCGCGATCGCGCCGAAGCTGTTCAAGGCATTGGGCGCCGAGATCAAGCCGCTGTTTTGCGATGTGGACGGCACCTTCCCGAACCATCACCCGGATCCGGCGCACGCGGAAAACCTGCAGGACGTGATTGCCGCGCTGGAAACGTCGGACATGGAAATCGGCTTCGCCTTCGACGGCGACGGCGACCGCCTGGGCGTGGTGACCAAGGACGGCAAGATCATCTATCCGGACCGTCAACTGATGCTGTTCGCCGAGGAAATCCTCTCGCGTACGCCGGGCGGCCAGATCATTTATGACGTCAAGTGCACGCGTAACCTGGCGAAGTGGGTGCGCAAGCACGGCGGCGATCCGCTGATGTGGAAGACCGGCCATTCGTTGGTCAAGGCCAAGCTGAAGGAAACGGGCGCGCCGCTGGCCGGCGAAATGAGCGGCCACGTGTTCTTCAAGGACCGCTGGTACGGTTTCGACGACGGCCTGTACACGGGCGCGCGTCTGCTGGAAATCCTGTCGCGCGTCAGCGACCCGAGCAAGCTGTTGAACGACTTGCCGGAATCGCTGAGCACGCCGGAACTGCAGATCAAGCTGGAAGAGGGCGAGAACGTCGCGCTGATCGACAAGCTGCGGGCGAACGCGAAGTTTACCGGTGCAGACGACATCATCACGATCGACGGTCTGCGTGTCGAATATCCGGACGGTTTCGGTCTGGCCCGTTCGTCGAACACGACGCCGGTCGTCGTGCTGCGCTTCGAAGCCGACACCGAAGAAGCGCTGAAGCGCATCCAGGACGACTTCCGTCGCGTTATCCTGGCCGAGCGGTCCGACGTCAAGTTACCGTTCTGATCGCGCGTCCTGCCCCGGCCGGCGCCGATGTCGGGCATTCGGCCGCGGGCGTGACGGGCTGGTCGGGCGTTTCCCCGGACAGCGCGAAAAATTCCCGTTTGCGACCAGTCGCAGGCGGTAGAATCTCCCCTTTCCGCGAAGCGCGTGCAAAAGCGCACGCTGGCGGCGCACCGTTCGCTGCCCGCTTCTGGTCGTTCCTCTCGCATTCTCCGCTCGCATGACCGATCCGCATCGCCCTCGACTGAAGGTTGCCATCGTCAGGGTGTCCTCCCTGGGTGACGTCGTGCATAACATGCCCGTCGTCGCCGATATTCTGCGCCACCATCCGGACGCCGAAATCGATTGGGTCGTCGAAGAATCCTTCGTCGATCTGGTCAAACTTGTCTCCGGCGTGCGCCGGGTGATCCCGGTGGCGCTGCGGCGCTGGCGGCATTCCCCGCTGTCGGCGACGACGCGGACGCAATACGCGGCGTTCAAACGGACGTTCCGCGCGGAGCGCTACGACGCGATCATCGATTGCCAAGGCTTGATAAAGACGGCCTGGATCGCCTCCCGCGGTATCGGGCCGGTAATCGGGCTCGGAAATCGCACCGACGGTGCCGGTTATGAATGGCCGGCACGCTATTTCTACAAGCGATCGGTACAAATCGAACGTCGTACGCACGTGGTCGAACGTTCGCGTCAGTTGGTCGCGAGCGCGCTCGGCATGCCGGCGCCCGGCGCGGACCACGCTGAAATCGATTTCGGTCTCGATCACGACGCCGGTGCATTGGCCCTGGCGCAGCTCGGTCTGAATCTGCCGGTGCCCTACGTCGTTTTTGTCCATGCGAGTTCACGCAAGGACAAGCAATGGCCGGAAAGCGAATGGATCGCGCTGGGCGAGGCCTTGGCGCGTCGCGGTGCATCGCTGGTGCTGCCGTGGGGCAATGACGAAGAGAAAGCCTGCAGCGAGCGGATCGCCAGCCATTTCGGCGACGCCGCGCTGGTGCCTCCGAAGCTGGCGCTCGATGCGGTGGTCGGTTTGCTCGATGGGGCAGCGGCCGTCGTCGGCGTCGATACGGGCTTGGTCCATATCGCGGCGGCGCTGCGCCGGCCTACCGTCGAGCTGTACAACTTCTCGACCGCCTGGCGGACCGGCGGCTATTGGTCGACGAAGGTCGTCGAGATCGGCGCGGCGAATCGCCCGCCGCATCTCAGCGATGTGAAACAAGCCGTCAGCCGTTTCGGCTTGCTTTGAACCACGGCTGCGACGGCGACGCGATGTCATGCGTTCGCCTGCAGCCGCCGTGTCGGCGCGGTGCGCGTCCGACACGGCTATGTCGCCATCAGGCACGCCCCCCGACTTACCGTCGCGCGTCTGCGCTGCAGCCATAAACGGTGACACGAAGGGGGGCGGTTGGTCGGCCGTTCCGGAATCGGCTATCCTGCAGCCTGATCCGCTATGGTTTCCCCGACTTTCCAGGCAGCAGCATGAGTGCTTCGCAAATATTGACTCTCGAAGGCGATTGGCAAGCCAATGGCCTGTCCGCACCGCGGACCGATGTGGTGGCCGCATTGGAACGTGGCCGCGTGCTGTATTTCCCCCATCTCGCTTTCACACTGGATGCGGACGAGCGATCGCTGCTCGATCCCGCCATCGCCGATCCCAAACGCAAGAACATCAGCCTCTCGCCGGATGGCTCACGTCTGGTCGGCGTGCTCGGCGACGACAGCCGTCAGGCGCGCGTGCGCGGCTTGATCGCGCGCTATCAAACCTTGGCGCGCGGCTTGATCGGCGGTTTGCTGCCGGAGTACGACGGCAAGCTGCGCGCGGCTCCCACCAGCTTGCGTTTGCATCGTGTGGAAACGCGTAAAACCTCATGGCGTGCCGACGATAGTCGCCTGCATGTGGATGCCTTTCCGTCGCGCCCGAACCATGGGGAACGAATCCTGCGCGTGTTTGCTAATGTAAACCCTGTGGGTGAGCCGCGGGTGTGGCGAGTAGGGGAAGCGTTCGACGATGTCGCTAAAACGTTCGTTCCAAAGATCCCCGCGCAGAAGCCGGGCAGTGCGTGGTTGCTCGAGACGTTGCGGATTACTAAATCACGCCGTACGCCGTACGACCATTTGATGCTGGGTTTGCATGATGCGATGAAGGCCGATCTCCAGTATCAGCAGCATTGCGCGCAGGAGGAAATGCGTTTTCCGCCGGGCTGTGTATGGGTGTGTTTCTCGGATCAAACTTCGCACGCCGTGATGTCCGGCCAGTTCATGATGGAACAAACGTTCTTTTTGCCGGCTGCGTCGATGGTCGAACCGGCGTGTGCCCCTTTGGGTGTCCTTGAACGTCTGACAGGCAAGGTCCTTGTATGACGGTCGCCGCGCGAGAGCGGCCGATTCGAACCACCCGCTTTCCGCCGAGGAGGAATGTCCGATGCCATCCCCATCCGTCCATTTGCTGAGAGCGCTGTATCGCACCCTGTGGTGGCTTGCCGCGCCGGTGGCGGTGTGCCGCCTGATCTGGCGCGCCCGACGCGAGCCGGGCTATATCCGCCATATCGGCGAACGCTTCGGTTTCGTCACGCGTCGGAAAGACGCGAAGCCGCTGATCTGGGTGCATGCGGTATCGGTCGGCGAGACGCGTGCAAGTCAGCCGCTGGTCGATGCGCTGCGTCAGGCGCATCCCGATGCGGAGCTGCTGGTCACGTGCATGACGCCGGCAGGCCGTGCCACGAATGTGTCCTTGTTCGGCGATCGGGTGACGCGATGCTATCTCCCCTACGATATGCGCGGTGCCGTGCGTCGCTTCCTGAAGCGCAAGCGTCCGACACTGGGCGTGGTCATGGAAACCGAAGTATGGCCGACGCTGATCGACGAATGCGCGCAGGCCGGCGTGCCGCTAGTCATGGTGAACGGGCGGATGTCGGAGAAGTCCTTCCGTCGGGCGCAACGTTTTGGTGAAGCGGCGCGTAGCGTGTTCGCCGGTCTGAGCGCGGTCTTGGCGCAGACGGAAGCCGACGCGCATCGCCTGGAGGAATTGGGCGCGCGGCGTACCGCCGTATTGGGCAATCTCAAATTCGATGTGCCGTGCGATACCTCGTTGATCGATGCGGGCGCGCGCTGGCGTCTGGCCATCGGCGATCGCCCGGTGTGGGTGGCGGCGAGTACGCGCGAAGGCGAGGAAGCGCTGGTGCTGGATGCCTTCGCGCGGCAACGCGAGGCGGCGAAGGCATGGCGGCATGCGAGCGCAGTCGTCGACGAGGCATCGGCATCGGCGTCTGCTCACGCGACCCAGGCGGTGCCAACGACGCATCACGCCGAGGTGATCGATGCGGACCACGCGGTAGTGAGTGCAGCCACGGTGGCGCCGACATCGATCGCGGAAGCGGCCGTGGTCGAACGGGACGAAGCGGGAGCGGTTGCCGCATCGACGCGCGTTACGGAAGCGGCGCCGCGTGCCTTCACGCCGATGGGGGCAGGCACCGCGGACGATCGTGCGGGACCGGATGGGACGCGTGCCTTGCTGATTCTCGTGCCGCGCCATCCGCAGCGTTTCAATGAAGTGCACGCTCTGGCGTCGGCGCGGTACAAGACGGTGCGTCGCTCCGAGTGGGCGGAAGGGGCACCCTCGCGCGCACCGCGCGACGTGCTTCCGGAGGATGTCGATGTATTGATCGGCGATTCGATGGGGGAGTTGCCCGCGTACTATGGCGCGTCGGACTTGGCCTTTATCGGTGGCAGTCTGGTGCCGACCGGCGGCCAGAACCTGATCGAAGCGGCTGCCGCCGGCACGCCGGTATTGGTGGGGCCGCATACGTATAACTTCACGCAGGCCAGTGCCAATGCGATTGGTGTGGGTGCCGCGATGCGTGTGGCGACGCCGGATGCATTGGGTGATGCTGTCGCGTCGCTGCTGCGCGATCACAGTCGCCGCCAGGCAATGGGCTTGGCCGCGCGTCAATTCGCGGAAAAGGATCGCGGCGCCACCGCGCGGACCGTCGCGTTTTTAGCGGAATTCCTGAAGACGGCGTGACTACGGTCGTCGCGCCGCGACGATCCTCTCCCTTCGCTTACCTCATCAGGACGTGCTACTTCTTGGCACGTGCCCATCCTCGCCTGCCTGCGCAACCCGTCGCCCGTATCGATTGAGAGAAATCTCAAATTTGCTTCATAGCCGTCGTAAAAAGCGAATTCCCGAAGATATCGGGAGAGTTGGTTTTCCGATTATTGTAAGGTGACGCAAGGAAGCGCATTCGACCGCTTGAATCCAGGGTAGGAGATATTCGCCTCGCTGTAAGGCCCCCTGACGGCGCAACCGCTCGCAGGGATATCGCCGAACCTTTGAGAAGTGCATTCATGAGTCGTTTGACGGGGCGTATTCGCATTTTACGTAGCGTGTTTCCAGGCGTTTTCTGTAAAGCAAGACGTCGGCGTCCCACGGACATCGCGCGTATTTTGATCGTGCATCGATTGCGACTGGGTGACGCGCTCTTGTTGGCGCCCTTGCTAAAAAAGCTGCGCTTGACCTATCCGGATGCGCATATCGCGCTCACGTGTTCCCCGTCGCTGCTTTCGCTGTTCGCGGGGCAGCCGTACGGCATTACCGTCTTGCCATACGAACCGCGTGACGGCGATACCGTCGCCGACATTATCGCAAGTGGTCCTTACGACCTGGCCTTCGTGCTGGGCGATAACCGGTATGCCTGGCTTGCCCTCGCTGCCGGGAGTCGGTGGATCGTGGCGCAGGATGCCGACATGCCTGCCTGGAAGCGTCGGCCCATCGATGAGCTGCGACCCTATCCGCCCACACCGGGCGCATGGGGTGACATCGTCGCCCGCTTGGTGGAGGGGCCGCCGCCGCCGCGTTACGCCAAGCACGAATGGCCGGTTCCTCTTTTTGCCCCTTTCGATTTGCCGGGTTCCCCCTATGTCGTACTGCATCCTGGCGCGAGCAGTGACGTCAAGCATTGGGTAACGTCGCGATGGCGGTCGCTGGCTTATTCGCTGGAAGCGCAGGGCATGCGCGTGGTCTGGAGTGGACTCGATAGCGAAGTGTCGCTCGTGCGGGAGATCGATCCCGAGGGACATTTTTCGAGTTACGCCGGCCAGTTAAATCTCGGGCAACAGTGGCAGCTTCTCGCCCATGCGCGCGCGCTGGTATGCCCTGATACCGGCATGGCCCATCTAGGGCGGATGGTCGAGGTGCCGACGTTGGCACTCTTCGGGCCCGGGAGCGTGCTGGTGCATGGTGCCGGTGAATTCTGGGCCGATGTTCCCTATGCCACCCAGACGCTTGAACCGTTGCCTTGTCGGAACCAGCAGAAGATATTCAGCAGTCCGGTGCGCTGGGCCCGTCGCTGCGATCGCGCGCTGGATGAATGCATCAATCGCGCGCCGACCGGCGCATTGTGTATGAGCGGTATTGCGTTGGACGTTGTTCAGCTCGGCCTTGGCACTTTATTGGATTCAGTCGCATGCAGCAGTCAGTCGCAACCGGCGTCTTGTTATTCAGCGCATGTGTGATGGCATGGGGCGTGATGTTCGGGCATGTGACGGCTCTGGTGTACATGGATATCGGATTGATGGCATGTGCGCTGGGGCTGATCGGGATCGAAGCGCGTAATCGTGTGCGTGCGATCCGCTTCCCGCCGTGTTATCTCCTCTGCGCCTTTGGTGCATGGGCCGGATGGGCGGCAGTCTCGCTTTTATGGTCGACCGATCCTCGTCTCAGCGCAGCCGGATGGTTCGATGAAATCGGCTACCCCTTTCTGATTTTCATTGGGTTTTATCATCTGGCGTCGGGGCGGGGCGGCGTGCAAGCCGGCGCTTGCCAGGCGCCTGCCGCAGGTCCGCCCGAGATCGCCACGGGCGCGGCGCGCTGGGTCGAATTCAGTTGGTTGGGTGCTTCGCTGCTGCTGGCGGCGATGAGCCTTATCGGTTTTCATTCGCTGCCGAGCGAGCAGCCAAAACTAGGCTGGCTGCATTACTACGGCGGAGTCGGCCAGGCGAGTACGATCCCGCTCTTTGTGTTGCCGATCGCTATTCTATGGAGCGCCCGGCGCGAAACGCGCGTGCTGGGCGTACTCGGTCTGATCTGCGCGTTGGCGATAGGCTTTGCCACGCTGAATCGCTTTTTTTATGTGAGCGCGGCATGCGTGCTGGTGGTGGGTTATTGGCCCGTACTGAGGCGGCATTGGGCTCGGGCGATGGGCGCGGCTGCCGTATTAGGTGCGTGTGCCGTGTTGATGATCGTCTATTCCAGTAGAGAGCGGGCGCCCCCTGTGGCGATTACCGCCGAGCATGGGATGTCGATCGCCCCGACACTGCAAACCATCGTCTCGCAAGACACGCGACCGTTGATATGGCGTTTCTATCTGGACAAAGTAAAAGATCGGCCGTTGCTGGGCATCGGATTCGGCAAACGCTTGCCGAAGCGCACCTACAGCGCGCAAGCGCCGCAATGGCTGACCACGGCGGAGCCGCAAGCCACCACGCATGCGCACAACCTGTTCCTCAACACAGTGCTGCAGGTCGGCATCATCGGTCTCGTACTGCAATGTGCGTTGTTCTCGATGATGTTTCGCGCCACGCTTAGCGCGGGCGGCAATGTCTGGATCATGTGTGCGGGCCTGGCCTTGCTCGTCGGCCTGATCACCAAGAATCAGACGGACGATCTGATGTGGCAGTCGACGATGCTGGCCTTCTGGGCGAACTTTGGCTGGCTGTTAGGTCGAGCGCGGCCTGATAGATCGCAAGCGCCGACGGCTCCGTCATCTCGCGCGGGTTGTTGATCAGCAGGCGCTGCTGCTTCATCGCGTCCGCGGCGAGCATCGGTAGATGGCCTGTTTCCACGCCGACTTCACGCAGCGTGCGGGGAATGCCGGTGGCAATGACCAATGTCTCCATGGCCTGTATGAAAGCGTCGGTCTTTGCCGCCGCGCTAGCGTTGGCCGCCACCGGGCGCCCGATGACGTCGGCCAGCTCCGCGTACAGCGGCGCGGCGGCTTCGGCGTTGAAGCGTAGGACCGGCATCAGCACCAAGGCATTCGATAAGCCGTGTGGGACGTGGAAGTGCCCGCCTAGCGGATAGGCCAGTGCGTGCACCGCGGCGACAGGGGCATTCGAAAACGCCTGTCCTGCGAGGGTTGCGCCCAACAGCATTGCTTCGCGTGCCGCGCGATCCCGACCGTCGCGGCAGGCGGTCAGCAGGTTTGCATGCAGCAGCCGCAGCGCTTCCTTGGCGAGCATGTCCGAGAGGGGATTCTTCAGGCGCGTCGAGGTGTAAGCCTCGATCGCGTGGACCATTGCATCGATGCCGGTCGCGGCGGTTGCCGCTGCCGGAAGGCCCAGGGTGAGTTCGGCGTCGAGCAGGGCGAGATCGGCGTAGAGCAGCGGCGATACCACGCCGCTTTTCGTGGTCTGGCCGGTTGTCACGATCGAAATCGCCGTGACCTCGGAGCCGGTGCCGGCGGTGGTCGGCATCAGCACGAGTGGCAGGCGTGGACCGTGGACGTTGCCGACGCCGTACATCTCGTGCAAAGGCTGCGCCGAGGCGCAGAGCACGGCGATCAATTTCGCGACGTCCATCGAGGAGCCGCCGCCCAGGCCGACGACGATCTGCGCCGCGCTGGCTTTTGCCCGCTCGGCGGCATCGCGGACGACGTGATCGGGCGGGTCGGCGATCACGTCGTCGATGACGGTCGTCTGCCAACCATGCGCGGCAAGACTGTCGAGCGCCGACGCGATCAAGCCGCTTTCCCGAAGAAAGCGATCCGTGACCAGGACCAGGCGCGTCAGATCAGAATGGTGTTCACGCAGCAGGGCGCCCAAGCGACGCGCGGCACCGTACTCGACGATCAGCGAGGGAACGGTGGTAAAACGGAATGCGTTCATGAGCGGTGCCTCAGGGCAGGGGGGCGTCAGGAAGATCTTCCATATTACGGAAAGCGCGGTTGTAGTAGAGCAGCGGTTCCGCGTCCTCCAGCTCGACGGACTCGAGCGCACCGATCAGCACCGTATGGTCACCGGCTTCGTACACATCGTGCGCGGTGCAGACGAGCGCCGCCTTCGATCCTGGCAGCACGGGGGGATGCGGTGCGTCGTCCGTGCCAAAGCGGAAGGCGTGCGGGCCGCCGAATTTGTCCGCGCCTTTCTTTGCGAAATGCATGGCGATGTCGTGCTGGCCCTTCGACAGAATGTTGATCGTGTAGCGTTGCGCTTTGACGAAGGCGGGATGCGAATCGGCCGTGTTGGCGATGCAGACAAGCACGAGCGGCGGCTCCATCGAAACCGACGAAAACGCGCTGGCAGTGAAGCCCCAATGGCGGCCGTCTTCATCGGTCGTCGAGACGATGGTGACGCCGCTGGGAAAGGCGCTCAACGCATCGCGAAAAGCTTGTTTGTCTTTTAATGTCATGAAACGTCTCCGGATTTCGGCTCGGCTCTGGTCGGCTTGATTAAGGCACATCATGCCCACCGTCCATACATCGAGTGTAGAAGCGAGCACGCACCGGGACAATTTCGATGTCGCAATCGATTGATCGAAAAAACAAATAAATGCCGATTTGATAGGCTAGGCGTATCAGTGATAACAGGTATGCACCATGGTGTGTGGGCCTTATGCACTTATGCCGGCGTAACGTCGTCGATCATCGCGGCGCCGAAATTGGTTTGGAGATGTTCCAAGAAACAGAGGGCAGCCGCGCTTAGAACGGCGTCGCGCGAACGCAGGATGCCGAAGCGACGCTGCAGACGGATGTCGGTCACCCGGAGCGTCGCACGTGTGTCGCGCGCGTAGCGTTGCGCCATCGAGCGCGGCAAAAAGGTGGCCCCCAGCCCGGCATCGACCATGCCGAGCAAGGTACTCAGATTGCTGGCTTGATGCATGGGGCGCAATGACAAACCATGCGCCGTGAGGGCGGCACTCAAGGTATCGCGCAGCAGCGAGTAGCGCTCTAGAAGCATCAGCGGCATCTGGGCGAGTTGTTGCAGTGTGATATTGCCGGCATGGGCAAACGGGTGGGTGCTCGGCGCCACGACGAGCATGTCTTCTTCGGTCAGCGGTTGGAAGCTGAGCTTACTCGACTCATTGTCGAACGCGACCACGGCGAAATCCGCTTCGTTGGCTTCGATCTTCGCGACGACCTCTTCGTATTGGACATCGCGCAGCTGTATCTGCACGTCGGGATAACGCTGACAGAAGGAATGGATCAGTGCCGGCAGCATGACGGCGGAGATCATCGGCGTGGCGGCGATCGTGACGCGCAGGCGCGCGGCATCGGCATCGTTCTGGAATTCCTGCAGCAGCCCGCGAAGGTCGCGCAAGGCGATTTCGGCGCGGGCGCCTAGCCGCTTGCCGGCAGGCGTCGGTTCGACATGCCGCGTGGTGCGTATCAAAAGGCGTACGCGAAGGGCGGATTCAAGGCGTTGCACGCGGCTCGTCACCGACGGTTGAGAGATGTGCAGGCGCTTCGCAGCGGCACTGAAGCTGCCCAACTCGACAACGACGAGAAAGGTTTCCAGCTCGACGAGATCGAAGCGCATCGTCACCGACGATGCAGCGTCCAGGCCCTCGCTCCGCCTGTCGAGATTGCCGTGCGCCATGGGACGCGTCTCCGTTGGTTTTATTCGAAACGCCTATGAGTCTATCTTAGATAGGGAATCGTTTCGCCTCGGGGGTCTACGGATAATCGTTTTCAGGACGGGCCAGAAAAACAAAAGCCCGGAAGGCTCGCCACATAGGATTTCCTATCTGACAGGCCTTCCGGGCCTTTTGAATCTGGAGCGGGCGATGGGAATCGAACCCACGGCTCTAGCTTGGGAAGCTAGGGTATTACCATTATACGACGCCCGCGAAGCTCAACATCATAAACGGACTGACCGGCGCAGGCAAGCTGGAAATGGATCTCCGAGCGTTGCACATCGTTAAAGCGCCGGCGCCACTGCCGATGTCTTATCAAGCGCGCGGCTTCGACAGATAGAACCGCACCGTCGGTGTACCGTCGAGTAGCGGCGGCGCGTTCTTCGCATATTCGAGGTAATGCGCCTGCGTCTTGTGCACTTCGAACGCCGCACGATCACGATAGACCTCGTGGAACGTCACGCGCGTCTCATCGTCCTCGGACACCAGCACGTCGAACGCCAGGCAGCCTTCCTCATTGTTGAAAGAGCCATCGGCATCGCCGGCAGCGACTTTCAAGAACGCGTCGAGTTGACCGGCTTTTACGGTGAATTCGGCGATAACGACAAAGACGTTGGCGGCGGAGGACGTTGGGGAAGTCATACAAGCTCCTGATCGGTTGAAGTCGGCGCTACAGCGCACCATTCGCAACAGTCTAGCGCGTTTGACCGTTGCGAGCCGCCTTCAACACGGTCCACTCCACCAGCACCGATGTGTCGCTATCCATGCTGCTGACCCACAATTGGTCATCCTGGCGGTTCAACGAGAGGCGCATGCTGCGCGCCGCCAATTCGATCAAGGCACCCGGCACGTCGTCGTTGAGTTTCCAGACTTCCAACTTGTCGAGCCGGGATACCTTGTTCTCGTTCTGCTGCCACCAGACATCGGCAGCGCGCCCACCATGCGCCACGACCAGTGCCAGATCCGCACGTGCCGCCGCGCGCGTCATGCGACGCTCGTCGGGCTGTCCGATATCGACCCACTTCTCGATGTGCCCGGTCAAATCCTTTTGCCACAGATCCGGCTCGTCCGCATCGCTCAGGCCTTTTGTGAAGGTCAGCGATTCAGAGGCCAGCAG
Source organism: Robbsia sp. KACC 23696 (assembly GCF_039852015.1). NCBI lineage: Bacteria > Pseudomonadati > Pseudomonadota > Betaproteobacteria > Burkholderiales > Burkholderiaceae > Robbsia > Robbsia sp. KACC 23696. The sequence goes on from NZ_CP156626.1 coordinate 1,338,113, forward strand.
GCCGAATACGATCAGCCGCACCATCATGCGTTCGTCGTTTTCGGAAGGATGCTTCGCAATCGTCAGTGCATGATCGCCGTAATACGGGCGATCCATGTCGGCGATCACCAGTTCCGCTTTATGGATGGTGGCTTTCAATGCCATGGCGGGGGGAGAGACCGGGTGGGCCGTAAAAAGTCATAGAGGCCGCATGATACTCCACTCATCGCCGCAATCCGGCAATAGCGCGATCAGTACGTCGGCAGGCTCGGATCGACGATCCGGGCATAGGCGTCCATGCCGCCCTGCAGATTGTAGAGATGCGTGAAACCGCGCGATCCCAGGAACATCGCCACTTGTGCGCTGCGCCCGCCGTGGTGGCAAACGCAGACGATTTCCGCTTCCGGATCGAGCTCATCGATACGCGCCGGAATCTGGTTCATCGGGATCGCCGTGACGTTCGGCAACGATACCGTCTGAATTTCCCACGGTTCCCGAACATCGAGCAGGATCGGAGCCGGGCGGGAATGATCGGCCAGACGTTCGGCCAGTGCGGCCGGGGCGAGTTGTTCCATCGAATTCATCCGTAGAGGCCGACGTTGCCGTCAGCCGCGTGCATTGCGTTTTTCTCCCGCACGCACGGATCCGATTCGATCCCCGCGCACGGTGGGCGTGACTGGCAGGTCAGAACTTGAAGCGCGGCGGTTGCAGCGCGTGTTCCAACGGCGCGACGTAGGTCTCGAAAATCTCGACAATGCGGAATTCGGTCTCGCTCAGGCGCGTGACGATCTGTGCCTTCATGACCGGTGCGTCACCGACGAAAGCCGATAGCCGGCCGCCGACCTTCAGTTGCTCCAGAAGGGCCTGCGGCAGGATCGGCAAACCGCCCGATACGACGATGACGTCGTAGGGCGCCGCCGCTTCCCAGCCGCGCGCGGCATCGCCCACCGCCACGTCGACGTTCGCCACGGCGTTGGCGATCAGATTGTGCTGTGCAAAGGCCGCGATGTCCTCATGCACCTCGACGCTCAGTACGCGCTGCGCGCGCGCCGCCAGCAAGGCCGCCATATAGCCGGAGCCTGTCCCGATTTCCAGTACCTGTTCGTGCTTGCGCACTGCCAGCTCCTGCAGGATACGCGCTTCTATCTTCGGTGACAGCATGTGCTGCCCGTGCGGCAGTGGCACATCCAGATCGGCGAAGGCCTGATTGCGGTAGGCCTCGGGTACGAAATTCTCTCGCTTGATCACCGACAGCAGGTCGAGTACGTCCAGATTCAACACTTCCCACGGCCGAATTTGCTGCTCGATCATGTTGAAACGCGCTTGTTCGTAGTTCATCTCTCGCCCACCTCGTGTGCCTAACCCAATTTCGTGCCCCGATTGTAGCAAAACACGCTTGTTGCGACGCAACGTCGCGGGCCTAAGTGTCGGATAATGCGAAGTCTGACAATATCCTTACACTTTTTGTCGATGCAGCTTTTCAAATTTTGCGTCTGACGTGTGTTTTTATCGGGGGAGCGACTGTGGATGTGATTTTGGTGTTGAAGGCGATCGTGATGGGAATCGTCGAAGGCTTGACCGAATTCCTGCCGATTTCGAGTACCGGCCATCTGATCCTGGTGGGCAGTCTGCTCAACTTCGACGATGCGCGCGCGAAACTGTTCGATGTCGTGATTCAGTTCGGCGCGATCTTGGCGGTCTGCTGGGAATTTCGCCGCAAGATCGGCGCGACGGTCAGCGGTCTTACCCGGGCCGACGACGTGCACGCGCGCCGTTTCGCGCTGAATGTCGTGATCGCCTGTCTGCCTGCGGTGGTGTTCGGCCTGCTTTTGGGTGGCATTATCAAGGAACACCTGTTCTCGCCGGTCCCGGTGGCGTTGGCGGCGATCGTCGGCGGCTTAGTGATTCTGTGGGTGGAGCGACGTGAACGAAGCCGCGGCCGCGTCGCCCTGGCGGCGGGAGGCGACGCACGCACGCCGGCGCCCGAGGGGCACGCCCACGAGGCGGCGCATCACGCAATGGCGCGCGTGCATTCGCTGGAAGCGCTGCGCTGGACCGATGCGCTGAAAGTGGGATTTGCGCAATGTCTGGCCTTGATCCCCGGCACGTCGCGCTCAGGGGCGACGATCATCGGCGGCATGCTGTTCGGCCTCGAACGCAAGGTTGCCACCGAATTCTCGTTTTTTCTCGCGATTCCGATCATTTTCGGCGCATCGGCGCACGATCTGTACAAGGCCCGTCACACGCTGCAGGCGGACGATCTCGGACTGCTGCTGATCGGTTTGATCGCGGCGCTGATATCGGCCTTGATCTGTGTGCGCTGGTTGCTGCGATTCATCGCGAATCACGATTTCACCGTGTTCGCCTATTATCGGATCGTCTTCGGTCTCGTGATCCTGATCGCCGCGTACGGCTTCGGCGAGTGGCAGACCGCTTGACGCCTGCGGACGCCGCGTCCGGCAGGCGAAACGCTCAGATGCGCGTGAACACCAGATCCCATACACCGTGTCCCAGGTTCAAGCCGCGCTGCTCGAACTTGGTCGTCGGGCGATAGTCGGGGCGGGGCGCATAGTCGGTGGCGGTATTGCGCAGGTCCGCGTTGCCGCTCAGCACTTCCAGCATCTGCTCCGCATACGGTTCCCAATCGGTCGCCAGATGGATATAGCCGCCGGGGCGCATCTTGCGGACGAGCAAGGCGACAAACGGCGGTTGGACCAGGCGCCGCTTGTTGTGCCGCGCCTTGTGCCAGGGATCTGGGAAGTAGATATGCACGCCGTCGAGCGTGCCGTCTTCGATTTGCTGTTCGAGCACTTCCACCGCATCGTGCTGGAGAATCCGCACATTCGGCAACGCGCGTTCGCCGATCAGCTTCAGCAGGGCGCCGACGCCGGGTTCGTGCACTTCGACGCCGATAAAGTCATCGTCCGGGCGGCGGGCAGCGATCTCCGCCGTCGTCGCGCCCATGCCGAAGCCGATCTCGAAAATGCGCGGTGCGGTTCGGCCGAACACCGTCGGCCAGTCGATCGGCGCGGGCGTGTGCGAGAGCACGAAGCGTTCACCGAGTTCCTCGATGGCGCGGCGCTGACCGGTGGATACCCGGCCTGCACGCGTGACGAAGCTGCGGATACGGCGGCGGTGGGCGACGCCATCCGGCGCATTGGTCTCGCTGGCATCGTCAGGCAAGGACGGCTGGGCGATGTCGTCTTTGCGATCGTCGTCGGTGGGGGTGTGCGGAGTGGAGGTCATACTTCAGCAGCCAGGCGTTGGCACGTCCTTTACAGACGTAAGCCATAGAAAACCCAAGACTTTACCCGGTATCCGAGGCGACGGGAAGCGTGCCGAGATGGCCGGCTCGCGGTAAGATCGCCCGAAGTGCCGCCGTGGCTGGTTTTATCCGCGCGCGGCAAGGTGCCGGCCGCGGATCGCGGCTTTCAAGCGGTCCGCCGTGGGTCCGCGATGGTGCCGCATCGGAGAAAGTGTGGCGTGAGACGTTCGAATCGTAATGAGCAGGGCGGGGCGGTGCCGTTGGAATCGGGTGCCGGACAGGAAACGGGCCATGTCGGGGCGACGCCGCGTGCGACCGGTCTGCGCGGCGATGCCGATCTGACGCGACGACGCGTCCTGCAGATCGGCGTTTTCGGTGCACTGTCGAGCGTGCTGCCGCTAGGCGCCTGCGCGACGTTTCCGTTTATCCCCACGCATTACACCTTTACACTGCCGCAGATTCAGCAAGCCGTCGCGCGACGCTTCCCGATACGACGCCAGGTCTCCGGGCTGCTCAATTTGCTCGTCGATCAGCCGATGGTGGGTACACGCCCGGAGCAGAACCGGATGGCCGTCGCCGCCCATGCGCATATCGAGAGTCCGCTGTTACAGGCGCCGGCCGATGGCCGCTTCTCGGTGACGGCGGGCGCCAGCTACGATGCGCAACGCCTCGCCGTGGTCTTGCGGCAACCAGCGATCGAAAGTCTCGACTTCCCGGATCTGAATCCGGCCTATCAGGGAGAGGTGCGAGCGGCCTTGGATTTGGCGGTTGCGCAATTGCTGGAAGGCTATCCGCTCCATACCTTCAAGCCGGAGGAGCTGTCCTTCGCGGGCGTCCGCTATGCGCCGGCGGATATCACCGTCGAGCGGACCGGCGTGCGCGTGAAGATCGTGGAACAGACCTGATCCGTCAGCCGATCAACGGCGCGGTGTCGCCCGTTCCAATGCATCGGGAAGCGTGCGTCCGATCGTGTTTTGGAAGCGATCGATCAGTGCCGATACGTTGGCGATTTCGTCGGCGATCCCCGCAAGCTGCAAGCCCTGCTGGACGCGATCCCGTACTGCCTGCGTGATCGGATCGATCAAGCGCGACGGCGACAGCGTCGCCGGCAGCGCCGCGACCGAATCGACGGCGCGGGCGAGCCATACCGGTTGGGCCGACGCAGCCGGTTCGCGCATCGTATGGACGGCGGCGGCGACTTTTCCGGAGGCCGGTGCGGCGGGTTGCGCGTCCAAGCGTTGAATTACGGCATTGCGCGGTACGCCGATCAACTTCGCGACGGTGCCGGCAAGCAGCAAGGTCGTCGCATCGTCGGAGACCGTTTCGACGAGCACCAGATCGTTGCCGCCACCGGCCGCCGCGGCAAGCGTCATATGGTCCTGCCACGCATGAAAGCCGATAAGAAGACCGATCGCGGCGATGCCGAGTGCGCCTGCAGCCAACCGCACGCCGTGCCGCATCATGCCGTGCGCATCCAATAGATCCATGTCGGCGATCTTTTCACGGCGGGTATAACTGGCTTTGTCGTAGGCAGGATCGATTTCCGGATCGATCTGTCGCTGCGCGTCGGTGACGCGCTGGATTTGCGGAGCGGCCTTCGCGGGTTCGTCGGAATCGTACCGGGTGCGCAGCGAAGGTGGGGACTGTAGGAGCGTCATGCGGAGACGTTTTCAGCGCGGCACGCTTGGATCGACGCAGACCGTCGATATTGCAAGCGTGTCCAACGGATCGTTGAACGAGGTCCCATCGGACGTCCGGGAATGCCGGAAGCTGGACGTGATGACAGGAGGCCTGTCGGTCGCGAGACACGCTCAACGCACCGCTCGAATAGTGCGATATCAGATCTATCGCCGCCCGGCACGGCCGGTGGCTAGACCTTTGAGCAGTCATACAACTGTCTGCCACATCGCAAGATCAGTGTAGCGGCGAAGTGTGAAAAATCGAAGAAATTTTCCGTGAAAACAGCCACTTGCCGTGGCAGTGCGATGTGAAAATACGACAGGAAATTTTACACCCTCCGGCGCATCCGGCGGGACGGCCCCCACAATACCCCCCGGCAAGGCGGCATTCGCCTGGTCATTTATTGCTATTGCATCAATGACCGTCGGCCGGCGTGTCAGGGGTGACGGTGTGAATGCCGTCGAACGTGCCGTCGGCACTCGGGGCCGCGCCGCCCGCGATCGGACGCCCGGCAGATGGATCGACGGCGCGGGAATCCGCCAACGGTAGCGGCGCGAGACCCTGCGCATTGAAGCCGAGACGGAAGATCTTGCCTCCCGCCTGGCCTTGCAACGCCGGATCTTCGGGGAACGTCGACAGGAGCGGCATGATCGCCGATTGTCCGACGATGGCCCGACGGCTGCGATCGCCCGGTGCCAAGCCCCACATGTCTTCATAGACCAATGCCACCTGCCGACCGTCGACCATGCCATTTCCCAGGTACAGCATCACGTGCCCGGCGATATGGATGATCGTGAAAAAAGGCCGGCCGTGCGTCATCAGGAAGGCCAGGCGTGCCGACTCGTCCTGGTCGGAAAGATCGACCATGGCCGGCCCTTCTACCTGGAAAGACGAGTGGCGGGGCAGCACGAGGCCGAACGGCAGCATCAAGTCGTGCAGGTCCAGTGAGCAATCGTTATAGAAGCCGGTGCCGCCCCAGCCATAGGGGCGTCCCTGCAACGCTTTCATCAGGGCGGCCATGTTTTGCGGGGTAGGAGCCAATGGCATCGGCTGCCATTGCGCGGCCGGTGCGACGGCGGTGACGATGACGGCGCGACGCATCGGGTCGAGGGCCGGTGCCAGCACGGTGCCCGGCGTCGGTCCGGCCGGTAGAACGGTGCCGATCGGCGCATCGAAACGATAAATGTCCGCGGTGTCGAGCAGCGTCACATCCCGTCCGGTGACCGCGACCAGTTGCGCATAGGCGGCGCCACGCCAGCGACCGACGAAAGGCGCATCGACGCTCCCGACTGTCTCGCTGCGGACCCAGCCGCTCAAGCCGGGGGAGAGGACATAGTCCCAGGCACGATCCCGCGTCTGCCCGACGACGTACAGCGGCGTGCCCGGCGCAATGGTCGATTCCTGCAGATTGTCGAAGGGATAGCCTTCGCCAGGCAGACGCGGGTCATAGAAAAACGGATCGTCGGTGGGCAGCAAGCGGATCGATGCCTGGACGACCGAGATCGCGCGCCGCGATGCCTGGTAGCCCGCGTTTGTCGCCTCGTTACCGTCCATGCCGTGAAGCAAGCCGGGAAGCGCGATATTGGCGCGGATCGCGGACAGCCAGGCTTCGGGATACGGACGCAGATTTTGGCCAAACCCCTGGCGCGGGCCATTCGTCGAGAACATTCGCAACTTCGCTTCGATTCGCGCGGCCAGGGCTATGCGACCCGCCGGACCCAGGGTCTCCGCGACGTAGTCTGGATCCCACGGCGAAGAGGTCGTCCGTGCCGCGTCTCGGGAGGCGAGGGCACGCGGTTCCTTGATGTGCGCGCCCGAGTCGGCGCGACCGAAATAGCCGGCAAGCAGCGCTTGCAGCGCCTGTTGCTGCACATCGGCCGGTAGTAACGGTGTCCGATAGTCCGGCCGAGTCGGATCGATCCAGCGGTCGACGTTTTGGTCGTAGCGGTCCAGCGGGAAGATCGATGCGGTCTTTGACAGCACCGTTTCCGGAGGAAGCGCGTCCGACGATACGCCGGCCGGCGCGATATAAGCGCTCGTGTGCGCGGCCGGCGAAGACGACGCCGTCGGACCGGTGGAACACGCAGCCAGCAAGGTGGCACCCAATAGACAGGCGCCTCGCGCAATACGGAATATAACGGCGTGTTCCTCGCCGGCGATGCGCGGCGGCTTCCCGGCGATGCCGGTATCATGCGACCTCGCATCGGATCGAGCGTGGCAAACAGGGTCGAAAGCGCAGGGGACGCGTGCAGGCGCAGGCGCCTCGGCATCACGGACGGCTGTCATCCTTTTTGCAATTTGCAACATTTCCTTGCGCTTCCTTTCGCCGCTTTTCGCTACAGTACATATGGGTTCAGTGTGTTGCGCGTTCCAGTGCGAAAAAGCCTGGGACTGTTCGAACCACTGGACATCGGGAGAACTATCGTGATGAAGCATTCCATCGTATCAGCCGCCGCGGTCCTGCTTGGCGGCGCAGCACTCTTCGCCGCCGCCCCGGCGCAAGCTCACGTGTCGGTCGGGATCGGTATCGGCGTGCCGGGTTACTACGCGCCGCCCCCTGTTTACTATGCACCGCCGCCGCCCGCCTATTACGCCCCGCCGCCGGTGTATTACGGTCCGCCGCCGCCGCGTTACTACGGATACGGCCCGCGTTATTATGGCGGTCCGCGGTATTGGCATCACGGTTACGGCTACGGTCCGGGATGGCACCGCTAAGCACAGCCAGTCCGCGCTCTCGACTCTGAGAGTGCGGGCGCGGTCCGCCGCCTAATCGGCGTGGGGCGCCGCCGCCTGCCGGGTCAGGAAACGTCGTTTCAATAAGGGTCGACCGCCTGGTGGGTCGACCCTTTCGCTTTTGTTAAAAGCCCAGGTTTTTGCACAAACCATCGACACGCGCTTTGACGGCCTCGTCCATGACGATTGGCAGCCCCCATTCGCGCTGCGTCTCGCCAGGCCATTTGTTTGTGGCATCGATGCCCATCTTCGATCCCAATCCGGCGACGGGCGACGCGAAATCCAGATAATCGATCGGCGTGTTGTCGACGAGCAACGTGTCGCGTGACGGATCGACGCGCGTCGTAATCGCCCAGATGACTTCCTTCCAGTCGCGGATCCGCACGTCTTCGTCGACGACGACGATGAACTTCGTATACATGAACTGACGCAAGAAGCTCCAGACGCCGAACATCACCCGCTTGGCATGGCCGGGATAGCTCTTCTTCATCTGCACGATGGCCATTCGATAGCTGCAACCCTCGGGCGGCAGGTAGAAGTCCGTGATTTCGGGAAACTGCTTCTGCAGCAGCGGCACGAAAATTTCGTTGAAGGCGACGCCAAGGACGGCGGGCTCGTCAGGGGGTTTTCCGGTATGCGTCGAGTGATAGATCGGATCGCGTCGCGTCGTGATGCGCTCGACGGTGAAGACCGGGAACCATTCCTGTTCGTTGTAATAGCCGGTGTGGTCGCCGAATGGTCCTTCCAGCGCATGCTCGTAGCCGGCGGTCGGGCCCTGCGAGGGCCGGGGCGGCGCGCCGGGCGTATCGGCTGGCAGCGGCGCGGTGTCACTGGGATAGATAAAGCCTTCCAGTACGATTTCGGCGCGCGCCGGCACCTGCAGTCCTTCGAGACCCGGCGTCAGGCACCGGGCCAACTCGGTGCGCGCGCCGCGCAGCAGGCCGGCGAACTGGTATTCGGACAGCGTATCCGGCACCGGCGTCACCGCGCCGAGAATGGTGGCCGGATCGGCGCCTAATGCCACGGCGACAGGATAGGGCTTGCCTGGATTCGCGGCCGCGAACTCCCGAAAATCCAGGGCGCCGCCCCGATGGGCGAGCCAGCGCATGATCAGTTTGTTGCGACCGATCTTCTGCTGCCGATAGATGCCCAGATTCTGCCGCGGCTTGTTCGGACCGCGCGTAATGGTCAGGCCCCAGCTGAGCAGCGGGGCGGCATCGCCGGGCCAGCAGTGTTGAATCGGCAGCGCATCCAGATCGACATCGTTGCCTTCGATCACGATTTCCTGGCAGGGCGGGCTGCTGACGACCTTCGGCGCCATATCCCAGACGGCCTTCGCCAGCGAGGCCAGACGGCCGATATCCTTCAACGCGCGCGGCGGTTCCGGTTCTTTTAGCGCGGAGAGCAGGCGCCCGACGTCGCGTAGCGCTTCCAGCGTGGCCGTGTCGCTGCCGATATTGACCCCGGCGGACAGGGCGCCCACCCCGCCGTGCGCGGGATCGGCCTGCGCCGGCGCGTCGATGCCCATGCCCAGCGCTACCCGGCGTGTCGTGCCGAACAGGTTGCCGAGCACCGGCATCATGGTCCGACCCGGGGCCGGCGTGCCGCCGTGCACCTGCTCGAACAAGAGGGCGGGGCCACCGGCGTGCAGGGCGCGCTCGCACACCTGGGTGATCTCGAGGTGCGTCGACACGCCCGCCTGCACGCGCCGCAACTCTCCGAGGCGCTCGAGCTGCCCCATGAAATCGCGCAGATCCTGGTATTTCATATCGCTCCGCGAACGGCCTCCGAAGCTCGGAGGCAAAAAACGCTCATTTTACCTGTGTAACGTTCAATGACACGTGCCGGGGCCACAGTCGGAGGCGGCAAGCGATCCAGGTCCGACCGGCAAGGGAAATGCCGGGTTTTCACCCAGATCGAATATGTTTCAAACGTAAGCTATATTACTAAAAGTCATCATATTGACACTTCTTAGTGTTGACCGTGCGGGATCGCCTGTTAGAATCCGCTGTCAACCACACCGGCGTCACTGACGCCGAGGCCATATCCGGGGACCCTGCTGCACTGAGTCATCGTGCTAGCGGGCCATGATAGCGGTCCTTCGCCCCCCGCCACCCCAATGCTGTGCGGGCGAACACACCGGCGCCGGACGCAATTTCCGCAACTGTTTTAAAGTGGTATGCGGTCTTATCGTTCTACATAGGCGCCGGATTCCGATCCGCAGCTTTCTTCGATCGTGCGGTCAGACGCCAGGCCTTCGCAATGTATTGCACGGGCTTGGGAAGGAAGCGGCAGGCAGCCGTACCGTCCTTGGACGTTGCTGCCTGATCAGGAAGGTTGTCCGGCGGTGCCACCCGGGTTTGCTCCGGCGCGTATCGCTGATGCGCACGATGCACCTCGGACATCTTCCAAGCCGTGATTCGGCATGCGTGACAGGTCTTTCCACGGGGAAGGACGGGCTTTTTGTTGCCTGAATGTTCGTATGTGCGGGTTACGGCGCCTTGAGAGGGAGACTCGATACATGGACATAGCAGTTTCTGGCCAGCCGGCCAGGCGCGTCCCCGATGCCGTGCGTACGCTCGTGCGTCGGGGAGCGCGGGTAGGACACCAGTGCGCCAGCGTTATTGGCCTGGTGGCAATTGCCAGCGTCTTGGCATTGTGGATGCAGCCGACCTGGCGTACGGCGCTGGGTGCGAAGTTCTTGCATTCGGCCAATGCGTCGACGCGTGACAATGTAGGTGGTTTTGCAGCAATGAACGTGTTGTCCGTCGCACCGGCGGGCTTGGGTTCGGGTAGCAGCGCCGCATCGATGCATGCCGCGGCGTTACTGCCGACGGGCGCGAATGCCGCCGATGCAGCACAGTCCCCATCGCTGGGCGTATTCGGGGCGCCGCTCGATCCCAGCAATCTGCCGTCAGTCGTCCGTCTCGCACGGCCGACGCAAGTGGTTGCCGAAGCGCGTTTCGACCGGTTCGGCGCCGCATCCGGTCGCGATCAGCAGCGTGTCGCGGCTGCGATCGCCCAGCGCTATCACATCGCGCAGGAGCCAATCGACGTGCTGGTGCACGCCGCGTTTCAGACGGGGCGTGACGTTGGCATCGATCCCTTGCTCCTGCTGGCCGTGATGGCCGTGGAGTCGGGTTTCAATCCTTATGCCGAAAGTGGTGTGGGCGCACGCGGTCTGATGCAAGTGATGCCGGTCGTGCATGCGGATAAGTTCGGTTCTTACGGTGGCCCGCAAGCGGCGCTGGAGCCGGTGCCGAATCTGCGTGTGGGGGCATTGATCCTGAAGGACTACATCATCCAGACCGGTTCCGTCGCCGGTGGTCTGCGCCGTTACGTCGGTTCGACGACGGCCGGCGACAATGGCTACGGTGCCCGTGTCGTAGCGGAACGCGACAAGTTGCGTGATGCCTTGCGTAGCGGCGGAACGCTGACCGCAAAACGGCCGGCGCCCGTGCTGACGGCATCGGTGAAGCCGAAGGTCGTGCAAACACACGATGTGGGCGCGGCCGGTACGACACACGCTAACGATGCCGGCGGTAATGCCGTCATCAAGCCGGTGGCGGATAAGCCGGCAACGACGGTGTCGATGGTCTCCAGCCGTACCTAAGTCCAGCGCTCGAGCGCTTGACCCTGTCAGGGCCCGCGATGTCGGGCCCTGATCGCCTCAGCGATGCTGCTTGAACAGCGCATCCATCCGTGCCACGGCTTCCTCGATTCTCGGTAACGCGGTCGCGTACGAGAATCGCAGATAACGCCGCGGCGCATCGGTGCCGAAGTCCAGCCCCGGCACCGCGGCCACGCCCGCTTCTTCCAGCAGTGCATGAGACAGAGCATCCGCGTCTTGCGACGCCGGATGACTGACGCCACTGCAATCCGCATAGACATAAAACGCGCCGTCCGGAATCACCGGAACGTCGAAACCGATCGCTTTCAATGCCGGCACCAGATAATCGCGCCGCGCCTTCAGCGCCAGGCGCCGTTGTTCGCAGATATTGCGTGCCATCGGCGTGAAGCAGGCCAGGGCCGCATGCTGGGCAACGGCGGACGCGCAGATGAACAGGTTCTGGGTCAACTTTTCGAATGCCGGGACCCAGGAGGTCGGTGCCACGATCCAACCCAGACGCCACCCGGTCATCGCGAAATATTTCGAGAAGCTGTTGACGGTGACGATGTCGTCGCCCAAGGTCAGCGCCGTTTGCGCCGGACCGTCATAGGTCAGTCCCTGATAGATCTCATCGACGATCGTCACGCCGCCGCGTGCGCGCACGATGTCCACGATGCGGCCGAGTTCGGCGGCATCGATCGTCGTACCGGTCGGATTCGATGGCGAGGCGAGGAGCACGCCGCGCGTGCGCTCGCGCCATTGACCGGCCACGTCGGCCGCCGACAGCTGGAAGCGCTGGGCCGGCCCGCTCGGAATCATGCGCGACGTGCCACCGAAGGCCGAGACGAAATGTCGATTGCAAGGATAGCTGGGATCCGGCATTAGAATCTCATCGCCCGGATTCACCAGTGCGGCGCAGGCCAGCAGCAGGGCGCCCGATGCGCCGGCCGTGACGATGATCCGTTCGGCGGCCACATCGACGCCGAACGCTTCGCGATAATGGGCGGCAATGGCTTCCCGGAGCGCGGGAATACCGAGTGCATGCGTGTATTGGGTGTCGCCGCGCCGAAGGGCCTCGGCGGCGGCGGCGATGACCGGTTCCGGTGCGGTGAAGTCCGGCTCGCCGATATTCATCGAGATGATGTCGCGGCCGGATGCGGCCAGTGCGGCGGCCCGCTTCGACAGTTCCATGACATGGAACGGGGCGATGTCGTCGACGCGGGCTGCCAGCGAGGCGAGCGTGGTCGAAGACGATTCCGTCGGCAGATCCGACGGCAACACTGATTCAGTCAAGACTGTGCTCCAATCAGGCGTCGGCAAGGGCAAGGCCAATTGCCGATACCGCCCCGGACAGCATGACCGGCGATGCGTCGGTCCGTCCGAGGGGACTTCCGCGGTCAGCCGCGGCGGCTGGCCTGCGCTTCGTCGGGTCGCAGTTTGGCCGCGACCTTGTCCAGCACCCCGTTCACGAACTTATAGCCGTCGGTCCCGCCGAACGTCTTTGCCAGCTCGACCGCCTCGTTGATCACGACGCGATACGGAATGTCGAGGTGGTGCAGCAGCTCATAGGTGCCGACCAGCAGCACGGCGCGCTCGACCGGCGACAATTCCGCGACAGGGCGATCCAGGCAGGGAGCGATCGTCGCTTCCAGTTGCGGCTGCTCCTTCGAGACGCCATAGAGCAGCGCATCGAAGTGCTCGCCGTCGGCCTTCTCGAAGTTTTGCGTGCCGCGGATGTGCGCATCGATGTCGCTGGCGGCACTCCCTGCGACGAGCCATTGATAGAGCGCTTGCGTCGCGAGTTCGCGCGCGCGGCGTCGTGCGTTTCTCATGCATCGGCTCCGTCTTCGCCTTCGTCGCCATACTCCGACAGGCCGGACAGGGCGTTGACCAGATTCGCCATTTCGACGGCGCAACGGGCTGCCTCACGACCTTTCTCGTCGGTACGTGCTTCGGCTTGTGCGTCGGTTTCGGTCGTCAATACGGCATTGGCGATCGGCAGATCGAAATCCAGACCGATGCGCGTAATGCCGGCGCCCGACTCGTTCGACACCAGTTCGAAGTGATAGGTCTCGCCGCGGATGACGGCGCCGAGAGCGATCAGGGCGTCGAATTGGTTGCTTTGCGCCAGCTTGGACAGGGCCAACGGGATTTCCAGTGCGCCCGGCACCGTGACCAGCAGGACGTCTTCGCCCGACACTCCGAGCTTTTCCAATTCATCGATGCACGCATCGTGCAATGCGGTGACGACGGGCGTGTTGAAGCGCGATTGCACGATGCCGATCCGCAGTCCGGCGCCGTCGATATTCAGTTCGTATTTACCGGTTTCCATGTGGGGTTCCGTATGAAGAGGGTGGGGGCGCGGTGTGGTGCGTCTCCCGGCGCCTCCGGCGATCCATGCGGTCGCCGCGGCCGGGTGATGTGTCCGCGTGTGGAAAACTACGGCTGTCAGCCGGCGCGAGGCCGGCAGCGCCAGGTGCGATCCGTCCCGTACGCGCTGGCCGGCTTACGCGGGCCGCGATGCATGCGGGACGGATGGCGGGATTATGCGTAGCTGTCGTCGGTCAGCCCGGCGGGTGCTTCGTCCGTCAAACAGGCATGCTCCGGCATGATCGGAGCGGCGCCCGGCTTGGCGATAAAACCGGTCACTTCCAGGTGGAAGCCGGACATGCTGCCAAGCTTGCGCGGCGTCGACAGGACTTGCATCCGACCGATGCCCAGATCGCGCAGGATCTGCGCGCCCACGCCGTACGTCTTGAAATCCATCGGACGGCGTGCCCGTCGTGCCGCCGCTTCCGGATCTTCCAGCGCGCTGAATGCCTCGAAGAACCGTTCGCGCGTCCCGTCGCAATTCAACATGACCACCGCGCCGGCACCGCCGTTCGCGTCATGATGCTGGGCGATCTCGCGCAAGGCGGCATCGATCGTCCACGAATGGACCGATGCCTGCGTTTCGAGCAGGTCCAGCGCCGACAGCGGCTCGTGCACCCGGACCAGCGTCTCGGTGTCCGGGCTCGGCGTGCCGCGCGTCAAGGCCAGGTGCGGCGCGCCGGTTGGCGTGTCGCGGTACAAGGTCGCTTCGAAGGTGCCATATGGCGTATGCATTTCCCGACGTGAGACCCGCTCGATAACGGACTCATGTCGCAGACGATGCTGAATCAAATCGGCGATGGTGCCGATCTTCAGGCCGTGCGTCTCGGCGAAGATCATCAGATCCGGCAGCCGCGCCATCGTGCCGTCTTCCTTGATGATCTCGCAGATGACCGATGCGGGCGTCAGCCCCGCCATTGCGGTGAGATCGCATCCGGCTTCGGTATGGCCGGCGCGCACCAGCACTCCGCCGTCCTGCGCCATGACCGGGAAGATATGGCCGGGCTGGACGATATCGCTGGCGCGCGCGTGCGGCGCGACCGCGGTGCGGATCGTGCGCGCCCGGTCCGGTGCCGAAATGCCGGTGGTCACCCCTTCCGCCGCCTCGATGCTCATCGTGAACGCCGTGCCGTACTGGGTACCGTTGCGCGCGGTCATCAGCGGCAATTCGAGTTGGCGGCAGCGATGCGCGGTCAAGGTCAGGCAGATCAGGCCGCGCGCGTGCGTGGCCATGAAATTGATCGCTTCCGGCGTGACGAAATCGGCGGCCAGGACGATATCGCCCTCGTTTTCACGGTCTTCCTCGTCGACGAGGATGACCATGCGGCCCGCCGACAATTCGGCAACGATCTCAGGAGTGGTCGCAAGCTTCATGGCAATAGGGCAGGGCGCGCGGAGCGACCGTTGAAAAAAAACGTATTTTACGCGAAGCGGGCGCCGACGCGACCGCTAATACGCGCCGATGGGTATTACTGTTGCGCCGCAGGCGCCGACATCATCCGTTCCACGTAGCGCGCGATCAGGTCGATTTCGAGGTTCACCCGGCTACCAGGACGCAGTGCATGCAGCGTCGTGACCTCGATCGTATGCGGGATCAGATTGATCGCAAACAGGCAGGCGCTCCCGTCGCGCACCGTGTCGTCGACACGGTTGACGGTCAGACTGACGCCGTTGACGGTGACCGACCCTTTATAGGCGAGGTAGCGGCCGATATCGTGCGAGGCGATGATTTCAAGCAGATGCGACTCGCCGACCGGCTCGAAACGATGCACCTCGCCCAGCCCATCGACGTGCCCGCTGACCAGATGGCCACCGAGTCGGTCGTTGGCCCGCAACGCTTTTTCGAGGTTGACCGGGCCGGGTTGGTCCAAGCCCGCCGTCAGGCGCAGGCTTTCATGCGAGACGTCGACGTCGAAGCAATTTGCCGCCGTGTCGATGGCGATCGCCGTCATGCAGGCGCCTTGAATCGCGATACTGTCGCCCAGGGCCACGTCGTCGAGGGCCAAGGCGCCGGCTTCGACGCGCAGGCGTACGCCCGCTTCGCCGACATCGTCGGCCTTTGCCAGCGGCGTGACTGTCTGAATGCGGCCCACGGCCGCCACTATGCCTGTAAACATCGCGCTTCCTGTCCTTTCGTGAATTCGGTGCATCGCCGGCCGCTAGCGGCCTGTCTTACGGTCATCTCAACCGTGCCGCCATGTTGCGACGCGGCTTGTCTATCTCTATCAGCGGTCTCTCGCGCCGCCATTGGGGTCGACATCGTTGCTGTCATTACTGTCGTCGGCCTCGCTCGTGCCACCGACGGCCCGCGCGATGATGCGGATGTCCTCGCCGATCCGCTCGACGCTTTCGAACACCAGTTGGCGGCGATCGATCAATCGGTCCGCCGCCGGCATGTCGAACAGGCCAAAGCCCTGTCCCAGCAAGCTCGGAGCCAGATACATCAACCATTCGTCGACGCAGCCCTCGCGGATCAGCGAGCCGCTCAATTTCGTGCCGGCTTCGACATGCAGCTCATTGATGCCGCGCTGACCGAGCAATTGCATCAAGGCCGACAGATCGACCTTGCCCTCGTCGTTCGGCAGGGAGACCAGTGTCGCACCGCGGGCCTGCAACGCTTCCGCGCGCAGCAGGAAAGCGTCCATCGATTTGTCCGCATTGCCGTCGTCCGACCCGGGCTGGCGGTTCGCCGATGTCGGCGGCCCCGCGTGGATGATCAATGGCGGCTCGCCGTCGAGCAGGCGTGCCGTCGGCGGGACCGACAGCCGGCTGTCGACGAGCACGCGCAGCGGCTGACGGGGCGTGTCCACCCCGCGTACCGTTAATTGCGGATCGTCCTGACGCGCGGTACCGGCGCCGGTGAGAATAGCGCAGGCACGGGCGCGCCAGCGATGTCCGTCCTGACGGGCCGCCTCGCCGGTGATCCACTGGCTCTCCCCGGTGGGGAGCGCCGTGAAGCCATCGAGCGATGCGGCCGCTTTCAGGCGCACCCAGGGCCGGCCGCGCGTCATCCGTGAGACGAAGCCGATATTCAATTCGGCGGCGGCTTTTTCCAGCAGGCCGCAGCGAACGACGATGCCGGCGTCACGCAAAATGGCGAGCCCGCGCCCCGACACCGCCGGATTCGGATCTTCCATCGCCGCGATGACCCGCTTGACGCCGGCTTCCACCAGCGTGCGCGCGCACGGCGGCGTTCGGCCGAAATGGCTGCACGGTTCCAGCGTCACGTAGGCCGTGGCGCCCTCCGGCGACAGCCCGCGGCTGCGCGCATCCTTCAGCGCCTGCACTTCCGCGTGATCCTGTCCGACCGGCTGGGTAAAGCCTTCGCCGATGATATTGCCGTCCTTGACCAGCACGCAGCCCACGCGAGGATTCGGCGTGGTCGTGAACAAGCCGCGTTCCGCCAGGGCCAGCGCACGCTGCATATAGGCGAAATCGGCATTCGAGAACATCAGGCACCCAGGTCGAGTTGCGCCACGTGCGCGAACGCGTCGCGTGCCGCGGCGATCGTGGCGTCCAGCACCGCGTCATCGTGAGCGCTGGAGACGAAACCGGCTTCGAACGCCGACGGCGCGAAATACACGCCGGCATCGAGCATCTTGTGGAAGAAGGCGTTGAAGCGGGGGATGCTGCCGCGTTGTACATCGCTGAAACGCTGCGGCGCGCTGTCGGCGAAATACAGACCGAACATGCCGCCCACCGTCGCCGCGCTGAAAACGACGCCGGCGTCTTTTGCCGCCAGCGTCATGCCCTGCGTCAGCCGTTCCGTGCGCGCACCCAGGTCTTCGAAGAAACCGGGCGCCGAGATCAGGTTCAGCGTGGCGAGACCCGCCGCCACCGCCACCGGGTTGCCCGACAGCGTGCCCGCCTGATACACCGGCCCGAGCGGGGAAATCTTTGCCATGATGTCGCGGCGACCGCCGAAGGCGGCGGCCGGCATGCCGCCACCGATGATCTTGCCGAGGCAGGTCAGATCCGGCGTGATGCCGTACAACGCCTGCGCACCGCCCAGGGCGACGCGGAAGCCGGACATGACCTCGTCGAAAATCAGCACGCTGCCGTGCTGCGTGCACAGGGCGCGAAGCGCGTTCAGGAAGGGCGCGCTGCCCGGCACCAGATTCATATTGCCGGCGACCGGTTCGACGATCACGGCGGCGATGTCGTCGCCGAAGGAGCGGAACGCCTCCTCGATCTGCTCGACGTTGTTGTATTCGAGGACCAGGGTATGGCGTGCCGTATCGGCGGGAACGCCGGCCGACGTCGGATTGCCGAAGGTCAGCAGGCCGGAGCCGGCCTTGACCAGCAAGCTGTCGGCGTGGCCGTGATAACAGCCCTCGAACTTGATGATGCGCTCGCGGCCGGTGAAGCCACGCGCCAGGCGCAAGGCGCTCATCGTCGCCTCGGTGCCCGATGAGACCATCCGCACCTGCTCGATCGATGGGACCAGCTTGCGGATCGTTTCGGCGATCTCGATCTCGCCTTCGGTCGGCGCGCCGAAGCTGAAACCGTCGACCAGGACGCGTTGCACCGCCGCCAGCACGTCGGGGTGCGTATGACCCAGGATCATCGGGCCCCAGGAGCCGATGTAATCGATGTAACGCTTGTCGTCGGCATCCCAGAAGTAAGCACCGCGCGCGCGCTTGACGAAACGGGGCGTACCGCCGACGGAGCCGAAAGCGCGAACCGGCGAATTGACACCGCCCGGAATGCTGTCGAGCGCGCGATTGAAGAGAACCTGATTCTGGGACATGGCGAAAGCGTGTGGAAGCGATGAAGGCGGCGCGGCAAAGCGGGCGGGGAGGGCCGTCAGGGCCCGTTCCACCGACCTCGGCCGCGCAATGCCGGGAATGCGAAGGGTCTCCGCGGATTGTACCGCAGGGGCCGTCTGCAAGGCGCTTCTCCCTGCGCCCGGCGCGGTCCGAGGCAAGGTCCCGCGCGTCGGCGACGTCGGGCGCGACCGACGCTGCGACGATCGGTAGCGCGGCCTGGCGCCGCTATCGTCGGCTTTTGAGTTGTTTTACCCCGTCAGGCGGCGAAGGCGGGGGAGCGCTGCCTTATAATCGATGCCTTCGTGCCATCAGGCCCGCGCCGCGTCCCGGCACCCTCTCTCCCGTTCCCATGTCAACGTATGCTCCCCCGGCGGCGCGCAGTGCGCGCCGCTTGCTTCTGCTGCTCGGTGCACTGGCGGCCGTCGGCCCGCTGGGTGTCGATATGTATCTTCCCAGCCTGCCGCAGATGGCGCAGAGTTTCGGCGTCGCGCCCGCCTACGTGCAATTCACGCTGACGACGTTCCTGGCCGGCTTCTCCGTCGGCATGTTGCTCTACGGCCCGCTGTCCGACGCCTACGGTCGCCGGCCGATCCTGACGATCGGCATCCTCTTGTATACGGCGTCGACCTTGGCCTGCCTGTTGGCGCCCACGGTGACATCGCTCGCGATGTTCCGCTTTTTGGAAGCGCTCGGGGCCGGCGCCGCTGCCGTGCTGGCGCGGGCGATCGCGCGTGACTCGCATGCGCCGTCCCAGGCGGCCAAGGTGCTGTCCTTCCTGCAGATCGTCACGTCGGTGGGGCCGCTGATGGCGCCGCTGATCGGCGGTCAATTGCTGCATGTGGGCGGCTGGCGTGCGGTTTTCGCCGTGCTGCTGGTCTACGGCCTGGTCTGCAGCGTCCTGGTGTGGAAGCGGGTTCCGGAAACCTGGCCGATCGAAAAGCGCGCGAAATCGGCGTTGCGCCAGTCGTTTCGTGCCTATGGGCATCTTCTGACGGACAAGACCGCGCTCGCGCATCTGCTCTGCGGCGGCATGTCGTATGCGGCGATGTTCTGCTATATCGCCGGCACGCCTTTCGTCTATATCGCGTATTACCACGTGGCGCCGGAACATTACGGCTTCTTCTTCGCGGCGAACATCGTCGGCCTGGTCGGCGGCAATTTTCTGAATGCGAAGCTGGTGACGAAGCTCGGCACGATGCGGATGATTTCGTGGGCCTCGGGCGTGTCGATCGCCGCTGCGCTGGTGACGGGCTTCGTCTGCCTCACCGGCATCGGCGGCTTGCCCTTGCTAGCGGTCGCGCTGTTCTTCGTCGTCTCAACCACCGGCGTGCTGGGCGCCAACTGCGTGACGGACCTGATGCAACGCTATCCGAACAATGCCGGTGCCGCCGCCGCGCTGTTCGGCGCCGTGCAATTCGGCCTGGGGGCCAGCGCGGGCGGCTTGCTCGGCGTGCTGTCCAACGGCACGCCGCTGGCCCTGGGTGGCCTGATCGTGCTATGCGGCGTCTGCGCCTTCATCGGCCGCACGCTGTTGCTGCGTTTCCATCGTCAGGCGGCACGCGAGGCCGTGGTCAATGCCCCCGCCGCCGAACGGCTGCACGATCAGGAGTCGAGCGCCGACGGCATCGTCGCGCACCCTCCGCGTTCTTGAACACGCCGGCCATGCCGCGCCGTGTAATCAGCTAACGTCGCCTTTTATGGGTAAACTGCTGTCAGAGCGATCCGACGCATCATCCCAACCAAGAAGGGCGACGCAGTTATGCAGACCGACAACACGACTGAAGGCACGGCACCGCGCGGGAGCGCTGCCGCCAAGCCGAACACGCACGCCGCATCGAGCGACGAGAACGGTTTCACGTTCGTGCTGTTCGGCGGCACCGGCGATCTGGCGCACCGCAAGATCCTGCCGGCGCTGTATCAGGCGCACCGCGACAAGCTGATCGATCCCAACGGCAAAATCGTCGCCGTGGCGCGCAAATCGCCGGATCGCGACGGCTATCTCAAATGGGTCGAGGAAAACGTCAAGCCGCACCTCGTCAAGAGCAAGGAATATGACGATGCCGTCTGGAAGGGCTTCCTCGATCTGATCGAATATGTCCGACTGGACGCGGCGAAGGACGACTTCGCCAAGCTGACCAAGGCATTATCCGGTTTTGGCGGCACGCGCGTGTTCTATCTCGCGACGGTGCCGTCGCTGTTCGTTCCCATCTGTCAGGCTCTTGCTGGTCAGAAGCTGAACGAAGGCGCGCGCATCGTGCTGGAGAAGCCGCTCGGCTATGACCTCGCGTCGTCGCGCGCGATCAACGATGCGGTGGGCGAGATCTTCGAGGAACATCAGATCTATCGGATCGACCACTACCTCGGTAAGGAGCCGGTGCAGAACCTGATGGCGCTGCGCTTCGGCAATATCCTGTTCGAGCCGCTGTGGCGCCGTGAATTCATTCAAAGCATCCAGATCACGATCGCCGAAGAGCTGGGCGTCGAGACCCGGGGCGATTTCTACGATGGCGTGGGTGCTCTGCGCGACATGGTGCAGAACCATTTGCTGCAATTGCTCGCGATCGTGGCGATGGAGCCGCCGCATGCGCTGGATACCGACAGCGTCCGGGACGAAAAGCTGCGGGTGCTGCGCGCGCTGAAGCAATTGTCACCGTCCGATGTGCAGAAGGTGGCGGTGCGCGGGCAATACCTGAAGGGCGTGACGCGGGGCGAATCGGTGCCAGGCTATCTCGAAGAGCAGGGCGTGAAGGAAGAAAGCCAGACCGAGACTTTCGTCGCCTTGAAGGTCGAGATCGAGAACTGGCGCTGGGCCGGTGTACCGTTCTATCTGCGTACCGGTAAGCGGCTCGCCGACAAGACGGCCGAAATCGTCGTCAATTTCCGCCCGGTGCCGCACTCGGCGTTGGCGGGTCCGAGCGTGTCCACGGCGCCGCCGAACCGTCTCGTGATCCGTTTGCAACCGCATGAGACCATCCGCCTCTACTGCCAGTCGAAGCAGCCGGGCGAAGGCATGCAGTTGCAAAGCGTGTATATGGATTTGAACTTCAACGACTTCTTCAAGGGCACGCAGATGGAAGCGTACGAGCGCTTGCTGCTCGACGTGATCCACGGCCGTCTCGCGCTGTTCGTGCGACGTGACGAACAGGAAGCGGCGTGGAAGTATGTGATGCCGATTCTCGACGAGTGGTCGAAGCCGGGCCGCAAGCCGAAAGGCTATGCTGCCGGGACCTGGGGCCCGCCGGCAGCCAGCGCGATGTTGGCGCACGACGGCACCTATTGGCTCGAAGAAGAGAATTGATCTCGGGCGCGATGATTGAAATCCCAAGGAGAGGACGTCGATGCTCTATCTGAAAACGTTCGACGACGGCGACGCGCAAGCAGAGGCGCTGTCGGTGGCCGTTGCCGACGCCCTGCGTGCCGTGCTGGCGCAGCGTGGCCCGCAAGGACGCGCGACATTGGCGGTATCCGGCGGCAAAAGCCCCGCGCGCTTTTTCGCGCATCTCGCGAAGACGCCGCTGGCGTGGTCGCAAATCGATATCACGCTGGTCGATGATCGTTGGGTGCCGGCCGGCGACGAGGCAAGCAATGCGGGCCTGTTGCAACAGACCTTGCTGCGCGATGCCGCCGCCGCGGCGCGTTTCCTGCCGATCGTCGACACCACGCGAACGCCCGAGGCGATGCTGGCGCTGCTGAACGGCGCGAGCGGTATTGCCGCGCCGGATGTCGCCATTCTGGGCATGGGCGAGGATGGTCATACCGCCTCGCTGTTTGCCGACGCGCCGCAGTGGGGCTATGCCACCACGACACGCGATCGTTTCGTCTATACGGAACCAAGCAGTGCGCCGCATGCACGAATCAGTCTGTCACTGCATGCGCTGCGGCGCGTGCCGGTGACGTTTTTGCAAATCAGCGGCGCGACAAAGCGTGCGGTGCTCGAAAGCGCCGCGGCCGCGCCGCAACGTACCGCGATTTCGCGGTTAGCCAATGACGGGGGAGTGAAGCTCGATGCCTACTGGTACGCCTGAGGATAAGCAGGCCATCGCGCAGTCGGCGCAATCGACGGGCGCGCATGCCGACGGCCCGCGCCTGCTGGCCGATATCGGCGGCACCAATGCGCGTTTCGCATTGGAATGCGGGCCGGGTCGCATCGGCAAGATCCACACCTATCCGTGTGCCGACTATCCGGGAATCGCCGACGCCGTCGGCGCTTTCTTCGGGGATGTCGCCGCGGACTTGAAGCAATACGGTCCGGCGCGTCACGCGGCCATTGCCATTGCCAATCCGATCGATGGCGATGAGGTGACGATGACGAATCACGATTGGCGTTTCTCGATCGAAGCCACGCGCAAGACGCTGAAGTTGGAAACGCTGAAGGTCGTCAACGATTTCGCCGCGCTGGCGCAGGCAGTGCCGGCCTTGCGCGCCGATCAGGTGCGGCAGGTCGGCACCGGGATCGTGCACCCCACGTCGGTCGGCACGGTGGGTGAAGTGCGCGGCGTGCTCGGCGCCGGCACCGGACTCGGTGTCGCCGGACTGGTCTACGTGGACAAGCAGTGGACGCCAATCGCCAGCGAGGGCGGTCACGCCAGCTTCGCGCCGCTCGATGCACGGGAAGATCACATCCTGGCGTTCGCGCGGGCGAAATGGGGGCATGTTTCGTTCGAGCGCGTGGCATCGGGACCCGGCATCGAACTGATCCACGCGGCATTGGCCGCGCGGAACGGGACGCCGGCCGAGCCCTTGGACAGCGCCGCCATCGTCGAGC
Organism: Robbsia sp. KACC 23696; assembly: GCF_039852015.1. Lineage (NCBI taxonomy): Bacteria > Pseudomonadati > Pseudomonadota > Betaproteobacteria > Burkholderiales > Burkholderiaceae > Robbsia > Robbsia sp. KACC 23696. Next base: position 1,361,284 of record NZ_CP156626.1, read on the forward strand.
GGGCGAAACAGGGTGATGCGCTGGCCAATGAAACCGTCGACGTCTTTTGCGGCGTGCTGGGAAGCTTTGCCGGCAATGTCGCCATTACGTTCGGCGCGCAAGGCGGCATCTATCTGGGCGGGGGAGTCGTGCCGAAGCTTGGCGAACGGTTCTACACATCGCCGTTCCGCGAGCGTTTCGAGCAGAAGGGACGCTTCGTGCGCTACCTGTCGATCATTCCGACCTATGTGATCACCGCGGAGAATCCCGCCTTTATCGGCGCCTCCGAGATCCTGACGGCGACGCTCGCGCAGTAAGGCGCGTCTAATAAAAAAGAGCGGCACCGAAGGTCATCGGTGCCGCTCTTTTTTGCGTCCGGGTACCGCGTCGAGGGCGCCTACTTCAGCGTCCCGGACAGGAATTGCTTTAGCCGCTCGCTGCGCGGTTGCGTGAACACCTCGTGCGGGACGCCTGCCTCTTCAATCTTGCCCTGGTGCAGGAACACGACCTGATTAGCGACGTTGCGCGCGAAGCTCATTTCATGGGTGACGACGATCATCGTGCGACCTTCTTCGGCCAGCGTCTGCATCACCTTCAACACTTCGCCGACCAGTTCCGGATCCAGCGCCGACGTCGGCTCGTCGAACAGCATGATTTCCGGATCCATGGCCAGCGCGCGGGCGATCGCCACGCGCTGCTGCTGGCCGCCGGACATATGCGCGGGATATTTCTTCTCCACCTGCGGGCCGAGGCCGACTTTTTCCAGATATCGGCGCGCGCGTTCGATCGCTTCCTTTCGCGGGACGCCCAATACATGGATCGGCGCCTCGATGACGTTTTCGAGCACCGTCATATGCGCCCAGAGATTGAAATGCTGGAACACCATGGCAAGCCGGCTGCGCACGCGCTGCAACTGGCGCGGGTCGACGACGCGCAGCGCGCCATCGCGCGCCGGTGCGGTCTTCACCTCCTCGCCATCGAGCAGGATGCGGCCGCTGCTGGGACGTTCGAGGAAATTGATGCAACGCAGGAACGTGCTCTTGCCCGAACCGCTCGAGCCGATGATGCTGGTGACATCGCCTGCGCGTAGGCGCAGGGAGACGCCTTTCAGCACTTCGTGCTCGCCATAGCTTTTATGAATGTCGTCGGCGATCAGTTTGAACATGGCGGCGGGGTCGGATGCTGCGGTAAAAGTCACGATCGGATAGGTCTAATGGGACGGCGCGGCGAGATAGGCCAGCCAACGGCGTTCGGCGCGACGGAACAGGTAGACGAGCAGGAACGAGATCGCCATATACAGCAGGGCGGCGAGCGTGAACGATTGCAGCGTCAAGTAGGTGGCAGCGTTCGCATCGCGCGCCACTTTCAGGATATCAGGGACCGTCGCCGTAAAGGCCACGGTGGTGGCATGCAGCATCAGGATCACTTCGTTGCTGTAGTACGGCAAGGCGCGCCGGAGTGCCGAGGGCAGAATCACTCGGCGGTACAGCGTGAAAGGCGACATGCCATAGGCCCGCGCGGCTTCGATCTCACCGTACGGCGTCGCCTTGATGGCGCCGGCGAAGATTTCCGTCGTATAGGCGCAGGTGTTCAGCGTGAAGGCCAGCAAGGTGCAATTCATGCCGTTGCGGAAGAACGCATTCAGCGTCTCGTGATCGCGGACGACCTGCAGCCCGTACAAGCCCGTATAGATGATCAGCAGTTGCACGAACAGCGGCGTGCCGCGGAACACATAGGTGTAGCACCAGACCGGCGCACGGAGCCACCAGCGCGGCGACACGCGCGCGATCGCCAATGGCAGGGACAGGCAGAAGCCGGCCGTGATCGAAAACGCCAGCAACCACAACGTGATGACGAGGCCGGTGTAATGGAAGCCGTCCGAGAATAGGAACTGGCGCCAGTAGTCGTGTATCAGATCGATCACAGTTCCGCCTTCCGTACGCCGGCGCTGTAGCGCCGTTCGAGCGCATGCAGAACGAGATTCGACGCCGTCGTGATCACCAGATAGAGCACGGCGGCAACGATCGTGAACAGGAAATAGCGCATGCTGCCCTTGCCGGCGTCCTGCGTTGCCTTGACGATATCGGAGAGGCCGATGATCGATACCAGCGCGGTGGCTTTGACCACCACCTGCCAGTTGTTGCCGATGCCGGGCAGCGCATGCCGCATCATTTGCGGAAACAGAATGCGGCGGAAGGCCTGGAACGGCTGCATGCCATACGCCGAGGCCGCTTCCAGTTGGCCGCGCGGCACCGCGAGGAAGGCGCCCCGAAACGTTTCGGTGAAGTAGGCGCCGTAGATGAAGCCGATCGTCAGTACGCCGGCGACGAACGGGTCGATGTCGACCTGATCGAGATCGAGCGCGTCGGTCAGCATATTCATCCAGATCTGGATGCCGTAGAAAATCAGCAGCATCAGGACCAGGTCCGGGACGCTGCGGATCAATGTGGTGTACACGGTCGCGCACAAACGCGGTACCGGGTTGCTGGCAAGCTTGCCCCAGGCGCCGATAAGACCGATCAGCACTGAAACGACGACCGACAATACCGCGAGTTGCACTGTTTGCCAGGCACCTTCGAGGATCACCGGCCCATAGCCGTAGAGAAACATAGAATGGGGGTCCATCTTGGGGGCCATCCGGGGGGATGGCCGATGCCGCGTACCCGCGCGAGTCTGGCGTTGGGTGTGGCCGATGAATGGGCGGCGCTGCCGTGGGGCAACGCCCCCGCGACCAACACCCGAGGCCACTTCGTCTCATGCAGACCGTCGCTGCGGCCCGCACGGGGTAGACCGGCGCGCGGCGCCGATCAGTCATTGTGCCTGCCCGATAAGCGGGCAGGTCCGACCCGGGATTTTATTTCTTGTAGATCGAGAAGTCGAAGTACTTCTTCTGCAGCGTGTCGTATTCGCCATCCTTGTGGATCGCGGCGATCGCCGTATTGAACTTGGCGACCAGGTCCTTATCTTCCTTGCGCAGACCCACGCCCGTGCCGGCGCCGATCGTTTCCGCATCTTCGACTTCCGGACCGGCGAAGGCATAACCCTGACCGTTCGGCGTCTTCAGGAAGCCGACGTCGGCCTGCACTTCATCCTGCAGCGTCGCGTCCAGACGGCCCGACTTCAAGTCCGCGTAGACCTGATCCTGGTTTTGGTAGGACGTGACATTGACGCCCTTCGGTTGCCAGAACTTCTTCGCATAGGCTTCCTGCGTCGTGCCTTGCTCGACGCCCACGGTCTTGCCCTTCAGCGATTCCGGCGTCGGCTTCAGCGGCGAGCCGGACTTCGCGATCATGCGTGCCGGTGCGTCGAACAGCTTTGCCGAGAAGGCGATCGCCTTCTCGCGTTCTGCCGTGATCGACAACGACGACATGATCGCGTCGATCTTGCGTGCGCGCAGTGCCGGGATCAAGCCGTCGAAATCGGTCGGAACCCATTCGCACTTGGCTTGCATTTTCGCGCAAAGCGCATTGCCGAGATCGACATCGAAGCCGACGATCTTGCCGTCCGGTGCCTTCGATTCAAACGGCGCATAGCTCGGATCCACCCCAATCCGCACGGTCTTCCATTCCTTCGCGCTCGCACCCGTGGCAATCAATGCCATTGCAAAACACAATGCCAATTTCTTCATGAAATTCCTCGAAAACATATAGACGTGTCGCCAAGCAAACAGCAGCGACATTTTAGGCAGCCAAAAATGTGCTGAGTGCATGGGGCTATTCTCTTTGCGGGCGCATTTTACCGCGAGTCATCGCCCTGTCATCGTCGTGAGCGGTGCTTTTAGGGGAAACGCTTAGGGGGATGCCTCTAATTGCTTTAGCGGAAGGGAAATGGGACTTGCGCGACACTGCAATATCAGGATTATCTGACGCGCATAATCGGCATTTGGGGAAAATCGATCGATTGGCTTAATTCGGCGAAAGGTTAATGTAAAACCGCCGATCCCTCGAAAGGGTATCGGCGGTTAATCAAACGGCAGCGGCGATTACTTTGCCGGAGGCGCATCCGACGGCGGGGACGGCGGTGCGTCGCCCGGCGTCGCACCGCCGCGCGGCGGCGGCGGGCGGTGACCGTGCGGCCCCATCATGTGCTTCCACGAACCCTTGATGCTGTCGCTGACCAGCTTCTTCTGTTGGTCGTCCAAGGTGCTGTAGAAATCGACGAAAGCCTTCTCAGTGCTGTTGCGCAGATCGAGGTCGTTCGATTCGAGCTGTTGACGCTGCGTCTGCAGGGCCGCCAGGTCCAGAATCGGCTGTTGCGATGCTTCACGCAACTGCTTCTCGACGACCTGGTGCTGCGTGCGCATCGTGTCGAAGTTCTTGCGGCTGGTCTGCTGCGCGTTTTGCCATGCGCTTTCCTGCGTCGCATTCAAGTGCAGGCTGGCGTGCAGCCGATCCATCATGTGTGCAAAGCCCGGGCCACCAGGCCCGCCGGGGCCTCCCGGACCGCCAGGGCCACGACGCGGACCATGGCGCTCGCCATGCGGGCCGCCCGGCCCCTTGTGCATGCCATCCGGCTGTGCGTCGGGCGCAGCGGCGGTGGGCATGCCGGCCGACGGGGTGGATGCGGCATCCTGAGCGTACGCCGCTTGCGCGCCGACGCCGAGCGTCAACATCGCGGCGGCGACGGTAATAGCGGTCCGGGTCTTCTTCAACATAGTCATTCTCCCTGTGTCTGCGGTCTGCCGGCGGCAGGCTTCCTCGCGGTAAGCGCGTCCCGTCTCGGCGATGACCTTGCTAAAGCGTAAGCGATGATGGCGACGAAGGTGTTACGACGTGCGGCACAATTGCAGCAGAACGTTACCAGCGATTACGCGACCCGCGAGCGCGTAATATGACGTAACCGCTTTGTCGGCCGCGTTGTACCGAATAAGTCGCCCTCCCGCGAAAGCCCCGATAAAATTCTGCCATGACTACGCAAATCCTGATCGTCGACGACGACCCCGAACTGCGCGACTTACTGCGCGACTACCTCCAACGCCAAGGTATCGAAGTATCGGTGCTGCACGACGGCGGCGGCCTCGAACGACGGCTCGAACGCGAGCGGCCCGATCTGATCGTGCTGGATCTGATGATGCCGGGTGTCGACGGACTGGCCGCGTTGCGGCAATTGCGTGGCGCCGGCGACGACATTCCGGTCATCATGCTGACGGCGCGGGCCGACGACGTCGATCGGATCGTCGGGCTGGAGCTGGGTGCCGACGACTATATCGGCAAGCCGTTCAATCCGCGCGAATTGCTCGCACGCATCCAGGCCGTGCTGCGGCGCCGCCGCAATGTGCCGAGTGCCGCGCCGGAACAGCGCGCGCCCTACAATTTCGGGCGTTTTTCCTTGGATTTCCAAGCTCGCACGCTGAGTCGCGACGGGCAGGTGTTGCCGTTGTCGGGCGGCGAATTCGCGCTGTTGAAGGTTTTCGTCTCGCAGCCGATGCGGACGCTGGCGCGGGAACGCCTGCTCGAATTGCTGCACGGTCCGGAATACGACGGCACCGACCGCGGCATCGACGTGCAGGTCTGGCGCCTGCGCCGCATCCTGGAACAGGATCCGTCGCTGCCGCGCTTTATTCAAACTGTCCGGGGCCGCGGCTACGTGTTCGTGCCGGAGGGCGATCCGGAATCGGCCTCGCTGGCGACCGACACCCCGCGCTGAGTCGATGAAACGCGCGTCCGACACGCCGCTCAGTCCTCCGGCCTCTCCGGCTGGGGGCAGACCATTCCTGCGCATCGGTCGCAGCGCGGGAAGCAACGCGTCGGCGCGTCAGCGCGGATCGCGCCGTGCCCGCGTGCGCCGCACGTTCGATTCCCTGTTCGTGCGTCTGGCCATGCTGGTGATTCTGGCGCTGCTGTTTCCGCATTTCGCGTGGTATGCGGTGACCAGCGCCGAGCGCAGCGCCATGCGCAGCAGTTACGCGGTCGAAGAGGCGCGCTTTCTAATCGAGGCGGTGGAGCAGCATGAGGCTCGGGGATCCACCGAGCCGCTGCCTTGGCGTTTGCGTACGGTGCCGCTGAATTCCGCGCTGGTGCCGCCGCCGCCAGTCGACGACGCCGCGGACGACAACACACCGGTCGAGCATTTCCGCGACCAATTGCAGGCAAGGCTGCCGCACGGCTCGCAAGTTCGCATCAGTCCGCCGTCGATCGGCAAGGATTCGATGTTGTGGGTATTGTCGCCCGGCCAACCGAGCTGGGTCGTGATGGCCGTGCGGCCACCGCCGCCGCCGCGACCGAAGGGGGATCGCCTGTTCATCTGGCTGGCGTCGAGTTTTTCCGCGGTCGTGCTATTGGCCCTGTTTGCCGCCTGGCGCTTGCAGGATCCGATCCGCAAGCTGGCGGTGGCGGCTTCGCGCTTCGGTCAAGGTCGCGACGTGGCGCCGTTGAAGGAAGAGGGGCCCGCGGAATTTCGCATGCTGACCCGGCGCTTCAATCGGATGATCGCCGATATCTCGCAGAACGAAACGGACCGCGGCATCATGCTCGCCGGTGTCGCGCACGATCTGAAAGCACCGCTGGCACGACTGCGGCTGCGTGCGGAGATGGTCGACAACGACAAACAGCGTGACGGCTTCGTCCGCGACGTGGATTCGCTCGCGCATATCGTCGACCAGTTTCTGGTGTTCGCCCACGATGGAGCGGACCAGAGCGCGCGGCATAGCGTCGATGCCTATTGCGAGCGCTTCGCCAAGAACTACCAGACCGCCTGGCCGCAGCGTGCGCCGCTGCAACTGATCCTGCAGGCCGGGGACGATTTTCAACTCAGCGTCGCCACGCTCGATCGGCTGCTGACGAATCTGGTCGATAACGCCTACAACTACGGTAGTCCGCCGGTGTGTATTACGACCGGACGATGCGCGTCGCCGGTCGGCGTCGATCAGCGCTATGGCGAAAACGAATCGGCGGCGCGGTGGTTTATTCGGGTGTCGGACAATGGTGCCGGCATTCCGGATGCGTCGCTTGGGACCGCGAGCCGTCCCTTCGTCCGGCTCGATCCGGCGCGTGGCGGCTCGGCGCACTGCGGTCTGGGCCTGGCCATTGTTGAGCGACTCGCGAGCCGCGCCGGGGGGATCTGTCTCTTGTCGAATGGCCAGCATCGGCCGTCATCCGAGGGCGACGCGACAAGCGGGGGAGAAATCGAGGGGGCCGCCGTGACGGCGAGTGGTTTGCATGTGGAGCTGCGCTTCCCGCCGCAAGCCCAAACCGAAAGCGTCCGCAGCAGCCTCTGATGACAGGCTCGCCGGGCGAATGCCGGGGTCGGCTGGGCTGTCCGTGTTGCCGCGCAGGCGCGGCAACACGTCGAAGCGACCCCGGACGGGCTCAGTGCGGGAATTGCGTCCGCAAGGCCGTGCTCGCATCGCTGTCTACGGTGCTGTAGGCGACGCCGGAGGTCTCGAATACGTACACGGTGCCATGCTTGCCCAGCCGTGCGAGGATGGCTTCACGCAATTCCTCCGCTTCATCGACCGAGTCCAAAATCCACGTCGTGGAAGACAAGCGAGTTTGATACGGGCCGTATTCGGCCATGATCGGATCGGACGCTTCCGCATTTTCGTCGCGAAATACCACCACGTAGTTGCCTTTCATCTCAGATCTCCAGCTTGGGCGAGTGACGATGATACATTGATTACCGGTGCAACCAACACGCTGTTACCGCGCCAATTTCAGACTAACGGTTGTGCCGTCAGCGTGGCATGGTGTAGTGTCTGGCCGTCGCCGCAAACCATCCTTTGTCTGGAAGGGATCAGCGGCGATATCGAATCGAAACGGGCAAAACAGGCGAAACAGATCAGCACTGGGCGGCGCGGAGGAAGCAGCATCGGGCCGAAACGGGCGGGCAGGCTCTCTATGACGAGGGTGACCGGGCCGGAGATTCCAGCCGCAGCAAGGCTTTATCAGCTTGCTTTCGTCCACAGCATCGCATCGATTTGCCTTGTCCGCAATGCTTTTTCCTAGGGAGGGGTGGGTCAGTGCCAGATAACAAAGACACGCTGGGCGGCAGTACCGCATCAGCCTGGCGCGTGAGGCCAAATCGCTGGGATTTCCTGGCATTTCCAATGATTCTTTGCGCGATTGCGATGGTCGCGATCGGTCTGCATCAGACCTTGGCGCCGATGTCGACGCTCGACGCCGAGGTCATCTCGTTGGACCCCACGCGCTTGCCCGAATATGCCATGCGCACGACGCTGCGGATGCTGGCTGCGATGGTCGCATCGCTGATCTTCACCTTGGTCTACGGCACGCTGGCGGCTAAAAGTCGCCGCGCCGAGAAGGTCCTGGTGCCGATTCTGGACATCCTGCAGTCGGTCCCGGTGCTCGGCTATATCTCGTTCACTGTTACCTTCTTCCTGGCACTGTTTCCGGGGCGTGTCCTCGGTGCCGAGCTCGCCGCGATCTTCGCGATCTTCACGAGCCAGGCGTGGAATATGACCTTCAGCTTTTACCAATCGCTGCGCACGCTGCCGCGCGATCTGACCGAGGTGTCGCGCAACTTCCAGTTGACGCCGTGGCAGCGCTTCTGGAAGCTCGATGTGCCGTATGCGATGCCGGGTCTGATCTGGAACATGATGATGAGCATGTCCGGTGGCTGGTTCTTCGTTGTCGCATCGGAGGCCATCACGGTCGGCAATCACACCTTTGCCTTGCCCGGCGTGGGCGCCTATCTCTCCCAGGCGATCGCGCTGCAGAACGGCGCGGCGATCGGCTGGGTGATCGCGACGATGCTCATCGTGATCTTGCTGTATGACCAATTGCTGTTCCGCCCTTTGGTCGCCTGGGCCGATAAGTTTCGGATGGAGACGACGGGAAGCCAGCATGCGCCGCAGTCCTGGTTGCTGGACCTGATTCGGCGTACCCGTTTGATCCATCAATTGCTGGTGCCGGCAGGGTGGGTCTTGGCCGTGGCGGCGCGGCTGCCGATGCGATGGCCGGCCGCCTTGACGGTGGCGCGCTGGCGTGACCGGACGCTGGCATCGGGTGGAGTGCGGGCCACGGTCGCGTCCGCCCGACTGCTTGCGACCTCGACCGCGCGTGCGCCGCGTCTGTCACAGCGTCAGGGCGATATCCTGTTGGCGGGGCTGCTGGTATTGCTGACCGCCTATTTGGCGTGGCGCACCGTTCATTTCATGTCCGCGTCGGTCAGTGGCGCGGATGTGTTGGAGGTGCTGGGGCTCGGGTTCCTGACCTTGCTTCGCGTCACGGTGCTGACCTTGCTCGCCTCGATTGTCTGGGTGCCGATAGGGGTGATCGTGGGTTTGCGCCCGGCGTTGGCGGAGAAGGTTCAACCGCTCGCGCAGTTTCTCGCGGCGTTTCCGGCGAACCTGCTGTTCCCGGTCTTCGTGATCGTCATCGTCCGCTTTCAGTTGAATCCGGACATCTGGCTGTCGCCGCTGATCGTGCTAGGTACGCAGTGGTACATCCTGTTCAATGTCGTCGCGGGCGCGTCGGCATTTCCGAACGATTTCCGTGAGGTCGCCACCAATCTGCGGATTCGTGGACGTCAGTGGTGGTTCAAGGTGATGTTGCCGGGCGTGCTGCCGTATTACATCACCGGTGCCATCACCGCTTCCGGCGGGGCATGGAATGCGAGCATCGTCGCCGAGGCGGTGCAGTGGGGCCCGGAGCGTGTAGTCAGCCACGGGCTGGGTGCGTATATCGCGGAAAAGACGCAGGCGGGCGATTTCGCGCACATCATGCTCGGCGTCGCCGTCATGGCCTTGTACGTGACGCTCTTCAATCGCCTGCTATGGCGTCCGCTGTATGCTTTCGCCGAACGGCGTCTGCGTTTCGACTGAACCGGCGGCGCCGCACGGAAGCTCGTGCGGCGTGCTGCCGTTTGGTTCGGCCGTTACGACGATAGCTCGTCGCTGTCGAGGCCGTCCGCCGTTTCCTCATAGGTGCCGAGGCGGTTGTACAGTGTCTTCAGGCTGACTCCCAGCGCCTTCGCGGTTTTCCGTTTGTCGCCGCCGCAATGACGCAGCGTTGCCAGGATGATCTGGCGCTGTGCATCGGCGAGCGGTGTCCCCACCCAGATGCTCATGCTGTCACCCTGCGTGATCGCCTTGCGGTTGCGCGTATTGAGGTGAGGGTGCGGAAGCTCGACACTGTCTTCCGCGAGAATGTAGGCGCGATAGACCGCGTTCTTCAGTTCGCGGACATTGCCTGGCCACGAATAGCCACGAAGCGTCTCGATCGCGGTCTTCGACAGCAGCTTCTCGGTGCCATGCTGAACGTTCAATTGCGCCAGGAAGTGCTCGGCGAGCAACTCCCGGTCACTATCGCGTTCGCGTAATGGCGGCGCGCGTAGCGGAAAGACCGCCAACCGATACATCAAATCCTCGCGCAGGCCATTTTCCTTCACGGCCGTGGCGGGGTCGCGGTTCGTTGCTGCCAGGATGCGCACATCGCTCGCCACTTCCTCGCTGCCGCCCACGCGGAAGAAGGTCCCGGTCTCCAACGCGCGGAGCAACTTGACCTGGCGCACCGGTGCCATCTCCGTGACTTCGTCGAGGAAGATGGTGCCGCCGCGCGCGTGTTCGAAATAGCCGATTCGTGCCTGGGCCGCGCCGGTAAAGCTGCCGCGCTCATGACCGAACAGCTCGGCTTCGATCAGATTGTCCGGAATCGCGCCGCAGTTGACCGCGATGAACGGCGCATCGCGACGCGCACTGAAATCGTGGATCGTCCGTGCGATCAATTCTTTCCCGGTACCGCTCTCGCCGATGATCAGCGCCGTCGCGTCGGTCGCCGCAACGCGGTCGATCTGTTCATAGAGCGACAACATGGCGTCCGAGCCGCCGAACAGCGAGCCGTAACTTTTGATCGTCTGCTTCGCGCTTCCCCGCTTGCGGGCCGATTCCGGCTTGCGCGTAGCGGTGCCCGCCGCGTCGGACGGAACCGCGTCCGGCGAAGCAGGAGAGGAAGAAGCCGCGGCTTGCGCCGAATCTGATGACGCCATAAATAGTGAGTTCCCTCAGCGATACAAAAACAGGTCTGTGCCTGTGCGTTCTGCTCTGCAACATCGTCACGGACGCTGAATACGCAATGCCAACGTATCCAGCGATCCTACCGCGCTTGCCGTTTTCTCGCCCATTACATTGCGACGGTAAATATTACGACAAAAGCAAGGCCTCCCCATACGCCGAAATCGTCGCCAGAGACCGCGCTCGATGCCTGCGCGAATTCGACGTCCGAGGCGAGAAACGCCTAGTGTACGGGCATTGGATCGCCCATTGCGTCTCTAGCGGGGGGCGATGCCGACGCTGTGCCGCAAGGTGTCGCAGCACCCCGCTTAGCGTTTAATGAGAAGTGTACTGCTTTTTTACAAAAAATGAATATATGGCATGAAAAATGCTTAAAGTTTCATTCCATAGCCGCTTCAGCCGTTTCGTCGTGATCGTTTGCGGCGGGATGTTAGAACGGACAACCATATTCAGGAGGGGAGATGGCACATTCATCGGTGCAGTTGGCATTGGGACGCGCGAAGGTAAACGAAGACCTGCGCGTGCTCGCGTCGGATACGCAGGAGCTGCTGCGTCTGACCGCCTCGGCGAGTGGTGAGCAATTGGATGCCCTGCGGGAAAAGCTGACGGAGCAACTGGGCGTGCTGCGCGCACGGACGCGTGATACGCAAGCTGCCGGTGCCGCCAAATGCGCCAGTGCGGCCACCAGCGCCGATGAATATGTTCGCGCCAATCCGTGGCAGGCCTTGGGTGCAGCGGTTGTCGGCGGAATTGTCATCGGGGCATTACTGACGCGTTAATCGCGCCGGCTCTGTCCTCATTGATTCCGCTTCATGGTCACAATTCATCTCCCCTTGGAGGAGCGCGTGTATGGCACAGGCAAGCCTGGTGCAATCCCTTAGTCATCTGATTTCCGGGGCGATTGCGACCACCAGTAGCCGGTTACGGCTATTGGCGTTGGAAATCACGGAAGAGCGCGATCGCGTGCTGGCCTTGCTGGTGGCTGCTCTGGTCGCCTGCTTTTTCGTCTTCCTTGCGGTGATCTTTGCCGCGGTGCTCGTGATCGCGAGTTATTGGGACACGCCTTACCGTCTGGCGTCCATCGGCTGGATTGCCGGCGGGGCCTTGGTGGTGGCGATTCTTGCCGTCGTCTTTTTCCTTTACCGCGTCAGGAAGCCGACCACACTGTTCAATCACAGTCTGAGCGAGTTCGAAAAGGATCGCCGCGCGGTGGAGACCTTGGAATGAACGCGCCGCAGAAACACGGTAGCGGCGCCGATGCCGCCAAATCCACGGCGAAATCCCATCCGAAGAAGCCGCCGCTGGCAGTGCGCCGCGAGCGCTTACTCGACGAAATCGCCTTGCAACGCATCGGTTTGCGGCAGTCGGCGCAGACCTTGGCGGGCCCGCTGCGCACCATCGATCGCATCCGGCAGGGTGCCGGGCAGCGCCGGCAGTGGCTGTATCCGGCCGCGCCGGTTCTCGCTTTACTCGCGTGGCGTCTGCGCCCCCGCATCAGCTCCTTGCCGGGACTGGCTGCGCGCGCGTTTGCCGTGTGGCGCATCGTGAAACATTTTCGGTAACCGAATCACCCCTGCTGGCACCCCTTCTCAGGAGACACAATATGAATCGAAAATCTGGCGTAGTGGCTGCCGCGGCTTTGCTGGGCGGCGCCGCGGTCTGGTTGTGGCGACATAGCCTGGCCTCGTCCGGCGAGGCGCAGCAAGCGCGTCCACTGTCCCGATGGGAGAACGAAGGGGGCGCGCCGGCCGCGGCGTCCAACGGCGAAACGCCGCGTCGGAGCAAGCGCCCGTTGCCGGCGTCGAACAGCGAGGCCGTAGGCTCGACCCCGGACGAATGGGTCTTTCCCCGCGCGTAATTGCGGGTAGCACCCATCCGCAGAAGGCAGGCGCTACAGCGCAGCAGGCTGCGGATGCGACGGTTGTGGGTCGGCTTTTCGTAGGCGACGGCGGATGCTGTCGCCGCGAAACGGCTTCCAGGCGAACCGGCACCAGCCGGTAGGGCGCGCAGAGAGTTCGGGGAGGCGCCCTGTCATCCCTCTCCATAATCCGTATAATCGATCGGTCTCATCCTGTCGGCGCAGGGTCTGCAGAGTGTGTCCCGTTGAGGATTCGCACTGTTTGACGCTGCATCGACGTGGTCGGCGCGCGTCGCCGAGCGCGGCCTTGCTGGCGTGCTGTCACCCAGGCGCGGCGCGTGGAAGGGTGAGGCTTTCGTGGCGGAACCGTCTATTACAACAGTCAAACATGCCACATATTCTCGTAGTCGACGACGACATCAATACCCGTGAGGCATTGGTGGACGTGATTGCCAGTGATGGACTAACGATCGCCACGGCCGGAGATCTCCGGGAGGCGCGCATTCAAATCGTGCGGCAAATTCCCGATGTGGTCTTCACCGATCTGAAGTTGCCCGACGGCAATGGCGTGGAGCTGTTCGAGGATCTGGACCCGCGCACCGGTGTCGAAATCATCGTCTTCACTGGGCATGCGACGGTCGAGTCCGCGGTGAACGCGCTGAAGATGGGCGCGACCGATTACTTGGTCAAGCCGGTCAATTTCCAGCGCGTCAAGGCGATCATCAATCGCATTCCGCGTGCCGGTGATCTGAAGGCCGAGATCGGCAGCCTGCGAGGTGAATTGCGACGCTTCGGCCGCTTCGGTCTGATGTTGGGCAGCTCGTCGGCGATGCAAAGCGTCTATGACCAGATCAATCGCGTCGCCCCGACGGCGGCGTCGGTGTTGCTGATCGGCGAGAGCGGCACGGGCAAGGAGCTGGCGGCGCAGACCGTACACGAGCTGAGCCTGCGTCGGAAACACGAATTCCTTGCGGTGAACTGCGGTGCGATATCGCCGAACTTGATCGAGTCGGAAATGTTCGGCCACGAACGCGGTAGCTTTACCGGCGCCGACCGGCAGCACAAGGGCTATTTCGAACGCGCGAACGGCGGTACGCTGTTCCTCGACGAAATCACCGAGATGCCGATCGAGCTGCAAGTCAAGCTGCTCCGCGTGCTGGAAACCGGGACCTTCATGCGCGTCGGTACGGCGAAGGAAATCGAGACCGACGTGCGTCTGATCGCGGCGACCAATCGCGACCCGGAGCAGGCTGTTCTGGAAGGCAAGCTGCGGCTCGATTTGTATCACCGCTTGAATGTTTTCCCGATACAGTTGCCGCCGCTGCGCGAGCGCGATAACGACGTGCAGTTGCTGGCCGATAGCTTCCTCGGCGGCCTTAACGAGCGGTACAACACGAAGAAGCGCTTCCCGGCGACTGGTATCGAATCGATGCTGGCGTATAACTGGCCCGGCAATGTCCGCGAGTTGAAGAACTACGTGCAGCGCGCTTACATCATGTCCGCATCGGATGATGTAAACACGGCGGCGGTGCCATTGCAGATCTCGCTGGCAAAGCCGTCGGCCGGCACGGCGGTGACCATCCCCTTCGGTACGTCGTTGGCGGAAGCGGACCGGCAGCTGATTCTTGCCACCTTGGATCAATGCGGTGGCGTGAAGACGCGTGCCGCCGAAATTCTGGGCATCAGTTTGAAAACGCTCTACAACCGCCTGGTCGAGTACGGCGACGACGCGCGCAATGCGGCGGGCGAAAGCGACTCGTCGACAGAACTCGCCTGATCTGGCGTCGGCTGACGCCTGCTGCGATTAAAGTGGTCACAGCATGACGAGTATCACGGAAAACGGGGCGCTATCGAGCGCCCCGTTTTCGTTCCCGCACCGCGCTTACCAACGCGCTTCCGGTGCCCGATCTTCCTGCATCGACGCCCGTTCGCGCACGCGCATCCGCTTCGTGTTTTGCATGCGCTGGGCTTTGCGTTCTTTGCCGTGCTCCCGGAAAGGCCGATCCTCGTTTAGACGGGGACGACGGACGGTGTGCGACATGATCATCTCTCTTGAAGTGCGTTGATGGTGGACGTGCAGCCAAGGTTTCGGTATTCGACCGCGACTCGGCTGCATCGCAGGCTTTAGACCAGGACTCGTCCCGGCCTCGCGCGGATGCGCTGCCGGACTTTTAGCAAACGCTATGCCATCCCCCATTGCCGGCCCGAAGTGACGATCGCCGCTGCGCAATCTACGGCCAAACCCGGAGGGCATACAACTTGCGGATGGACTGGAAACGGGCAGGCTGTCCGTGTCATAAAACAAGGGGAAGCAAATGGCGACAATCGATTCGAGCTTCGTGTCGCATCGCGCAACGCGCGGCGATGGACCAGGCAGCGCGGAGGGGGCCGCCCCGCTGCAGCGCTGCGGTCTGCTAGGGGGAACACGCATGCACCTCCAGACCCCGGTGCCCCCAACTCCGCCCGAGGTGCCCCCGATCCCACCGTCGCCGCCGATCGAGCCGCCCGATCCGGTGTCGCCGCCGATGGAACCGCCGGTGCCGGATATGCCGCCCATCGGCGATCCCCCGCGCGGTCCAGAGCAACCCACGGCTGCGTCACGTCCGGCGATGCCTATGCAACGCGCCTCGGCGCGTATGCGTCGTGGTGCGAGCCTGCGTAATCGTTAAGCAGGCGCTGTGGCCTTTGCTTAAGGTTATTTTTACTGGTGCGGTAGTCCCGTTGCGAAGCAGAGTGGTAAAGTAGGCAGCGTCGCCTTCGTCTGGCGCTTTCGTTCAAACGCCGAAGTAAACGCGGCCCGGCCGGGTTTTTCCCAAAATGGGCGCCCGGCGGCACGAATTTTCCCGTCTCGTCGCGCATGCTTCTGTTTTCTCTTCGTCCCGCTGCGATCACACCACCGAGCCGCCCCAAGCGCGCTTGGTTACCGGCGCTGCCCATGCCGCTGAGCGTGCTGCGGGTATCGATTGTCGTTGGCGCGGGGGCGTGCATGCCGGCCTTCGCCGCCGAGACCGTGGCGCACCCGATGCCGACGATGTTGTCGTTCATGCCACCGTGGGCGGGCGTTGCAGCGTCTGCCGCGCTGGTGGCACTCGCCGCCGTGGGGGTGTGGCGGGGCGTGCGGGGACGCCGTCTTCGCGCGCGTCGTCTCCAGCAAATTCGGGCGCAGGCCATAAGCCGCTACGGTGAATCCGAGACGGGGGCCGTGATTGCTTCGCTGTCCGGGACGGTGCTGTATTTGAACGCCGCGGCCGAATCGCTGTTGGGCATTCGATCGCATGAGGCGCAGGGAGCGCCGATGCGTGCCTTGCTGCCGCTCTGGACAGCGGACGGCAAACCGGTGGACCCGCTAGATCCCAGTTCGGCGCTCGACCCGCGACAGCCCCTCTCGCGCTTTACCGGCCTGGATAGCGACGATGCCATTTCCTACCCGATGCCGATACTGCGTCGCGGCACGGCGAACGCCTATGCGCGAGGGCGCGAGCCGCGTGTGGAGCGGGGCGCGGCGGGAGAGGGTTTGCCGTTAATGATCGCGCCGCTCGCCTTGCGCGATGCGATGGGTGTTGTTGATGCCGTCGGTCTGACCTTGCGCGACGGTCGTGCAATGCGGACCCGACTGGCGCGCGACCGGCAAGCCCGGCACGTCAACGGCGCGACGGTCGACGCCATCATCGGCATCTCGCCCGATGAAGTGATTCGCAGCTGGAACCCCGGCGCGCGGACGTTGTTTTCGTTCGATTTCGAGGATGTCGTCGGGGAATCGATCGGGATTTTGGTCAATCCGGACCGGCATGCGATTCTCTCGCAGACGGTGAAAATGGTCTTGTCCGGCGAGCGCGTGATCGACCGGGATCTGACGATGCGCTCACGTGATGGCCGCGAGTTCGACGTGTCGCTGGCCGCTTTTCCGGTGAGCTTGCCTGAGGCCGCCCATCCCGAAGATGCCGGCACGGCGACGCGCGCCGTCATCGTCCTGCGGGACATCGGCGAGCGACGACTCAGCGAGCGGCGCGTGCGTCATCTCGGCGCGCAGTTGGTACGCCGCGCGCAGGAACTGCAGGCGATCTTCGATATCGCGCCGGTGGGCATGGTCATTGCCGATTCTCCGGACTGCCTGCATGTGCGCCCGAACCTGGCCTTGACGACGATGCTCGGGCTCGAGCGGGCCGCCGAGTTTTCATTCGCTGGGGGCGCCCAGAACGGCTATGAGATCTGGCAGGGCGATGCGTTACTCGAAGAAAACGATTCGCCCTTGCATCGCGCCGTCCGTGGACGATGTGCCATCGCGCCTACCGAGTTGACATTGCGCACGGCGCAACGCGAATGGACGGTCATGGCGTATGCGGCCCCGGTGATCGATCAGGATCATAGTGTCGTCGGCGCGATCGCGGTTTTCGTCGATATCTCCGCGATGAAGATCGTGGATGCCGAGCGGCAACAACTGCTGGCCGATGCGATCGATGCCCGGCGTGCAGCGGAGGAGGCCAGCCGATTGAAGGAGGAATTCCTCGCCACCGTGTCGCATGAGCTGCGTACGCCGTTGAATGCGATGCATGGCTGGCTGGAAATCATGTTGCGTAAGACGGATCCGCAAACGCAGGCGCGTGGGCTCGACGTATTGCGCCGCAATGTCCGCGCGCAGACGCGCGTCGTCGAGGACATTCTCGACGTTTCCGCGTTTGTAAAAGGCAAGACGCGCCTCGTCATCCGGCCGGTTGACTTGCTCGATATTGCCCGCGCCACGGCGGAGTCCCTGCGGCCCACCGCCGAAGCCAAGTCCATCTCGCTGGTCGTCGAGAACGATCTGCCGACGGGCGTGGCCCCGCTCTCCGATACGCGGGTGCCGGGGCGGGACGCCGGCCTGGAAGCAGGGCGCCAGCGACTCACGGCTGCTCCCGTCAACGGCGATCCGGAGCGAATCCAGCAGATCGCCTGGAACCTGCTATCGAACGCACTGAAGTTCACGCCAGAGGGTGGCACCGTCGTGGTCGCGGTCCAATCCGTTCAGTCCGGAACCATGGCGGCGGGCCCGCGCTCGCCAACCGCATGGGATCCGGCCGATTTCGCCGTTGCACCTGCCGCGTCGGCAGCGTCGGCGGCGTCGGTAGCAGTAGTGGCGCCGGGCGCGGTCGATGCCATGGCGTCGAGCGAAATGGTGGACGGTCTGAGCGCGGCCCGCGGCGGGATGTTCGTGCTGTCGGTGACCGATACCGGCGAAGGCATTGCGCCGGCTTTCCTGCCTTTCGTCTTCGATCGCTTCCGCCAGGCCGATTCGTCGATTGAGCGGCGCCATTCGGGGCTTGGCCTCGGCCTCGCGATCGTGCGCCATCTCGCCGAGTTGCACGGGGGTTTCGCGGCGGTCGAAAGCGCGGGCCTTGGCGAAGGGGCGACCTTCCGTGTCGGTTTCCCGGCGCGGCCGACCCTGCGATATGCGGCAGTGAACGATGGCGATGTCGTGCCGTCCGAGGAGTCTGCGGCGAGTACGCCTGGAGGCGGCGGGTGGTATGTCGTCACGTCGCCCGACGGTGGGGCGCCGCATACCGGCCCTGTGAGCGGCGAGCATTCCGTCGCCTACAAAGAGGGGCGCTTGCATGGCATGCGCGTTCTGGTCGTCGAGGACGATCAAGCGGCCGCGGAGATCATCGCGGAGGCGTTGGGGGACGAAGGCGCCGATGTCCGTCTCGTCGACGACGCCGAGACCGCGATTCAGGTGCTCTCCGCGTGGGAGCCTCATGTATTGGTGTCGGATATCGGCTTACCGGGCCGCGACGGCTGTGCCTTGATGCAATCGGTGCGCGAGATGGATCCGCCGCTGAGCACGATGTTCGCCGTCGCCGTGACGGCTTACGCCGGGGTTGAAGATCGCGCACGCGCATTGACGGCTGGATTCGATGCCTATCTAGTCAAGCCGGTCGCGTCCTCTCAGCTGGTCGATATGCTGGCATTGAGCGGGCGCTCCGCGGTGGCCGAGTAAGGCTGCAGCCGTTTCTAGGACGATGCTGTCCGGACAGAACCCCGTCGCACCGTGCGTATGGGCCGCGCACATCCGCTAATCTTGTCACTTCTTACAATTCCGGCACGATTTTTGCATGATTTATTGAATCGTCATATCAAAGCGGGTAGGTGGATGAGTCGACTGGTAGTGGTATCGAATCGGGTCGCGCCCAGCGCGGAAGGCAAGCCGGCGGCTGGCGGGCTGGCGATCGGCGTCTTGGATGCCTTGAAGGAAACAGGCGGCCTTTGGTTCGGCTGGAACGGCGAGATCGTCCCTGAGGTGCTAGCGCCGACGGCCGAAGAGCGTGGCAATGTGACATTCGCGACGGTAGGTTTGACCAAGCGGGACTACGACCAGTACTACCGCGGCTTCTCAAACAACACCTTGTGGCCTGCGTTCCACTACCGCAATGACCTGCTACGGTATGACCGGCAGGAATATGCCGGCTATCTGCGCGTCAACGAGGCACTCGCTCAGCAACTGTCCTTGCTGCTGCAGCCCGACGACGTGATCTGGGTACATGACTATCACTTGATTCCGTTTGCCGCCGCCCTGCGCAAGTTGGGCGTGAAGCAGCCGATCGGCTATTTTTTGCACATCCCGTTTCCCGCACCGGAAGTGCTGTACACGGTGCCCCCGCATCGCGCTCTGGTCGAGGCGTTGATGCAATACGATGTCATCGGTTTCCAGACTGCGCAAGACGCCCAATCGTTCAAGGATTATATCGTTCGCGATGCAGGCGGGGTCGCCTTGGACGACGGCCGTGTCCAGGCATTCGGACGGACCGCGCAGGTGGGGGCCTATCCCATCGGCGTGTATCCCGATGCCATTGCCGCGTCCGCGCGCGACTATTCGAACCGACGCTTGGTCGCCAGTGTCCGCGAAAGCATGCGCGGCCGCGCGCTCATCATGAGCGTGGATCGCCTCGATTATTCCAAGGGATTGGGCGAGCGCTTCGCCGCGTTCGAGCGCTTGATGCTGTCATCGCCGGGCTTGCAAGGTCGCGTGTCCCTGGTGCAGATCGCCCCGCCGACACGTTCCGATGTCAGTACCTATCAGCGTATTCGACAGCGGCTGGAGGGCGAGGCAGGCCGTATCAACGGTCGCTTCGCGCAGCTCGATTGGACGCCGATCCAATACTTGAATCGCAAATACGAGCGCAACGTCCTGATGGCTTTGTTCCGCGCGTCGCAGGTCGGATTTGTCACGCCTTTGCGCGACGGGATGAATCTAGTCGCCAAGGAATATGTGGCGGCACAGGATCCAGACGATCCGGGCGTATTGGTGCTGTCGCAGTTTGCGGGCGCCATCGATGAGATGCAGGGTGCCCTCGTCGTCAATCCGTTCGACGTGGCGCAGATGAGCGAGGCGCTGGAGCGGGCGCTGACGATGGCCCTGCCCGAGCGGCAGTCGCGCTATCGGGACATGATGGAGCGCTTGCGCGAAAACAATCTGTCGGTCTGGCGCGATACCTTCATGCGCGATCTGCGCGCCGTGAAACGCCCGCGTGCCAAGCGCCAGACGGCGTGACGCACGGTATCTTGGCCATCTGACGGGGCGGTAAAGCTTGCGTGCTTTTGACGGAATTGCACGGTTTCACCGCCGAACGACCCCGAAATCCGCCAAGCCCCGTGTCATGCTGCCGTCATGTCGTGCTGGTACGTCTTTTGCGTCTGATCACTCAAACAGGTCGTTGCCCACTCGCAATGTCGCGCGGGTGAGAAGGCGGGGCGGCCGAACACGAATGCAGGAGGGCATGCGATGTCAGGAAGCACATTGAATCCCCCGGAAGAAGGTCAGCAGGTGCTTGGCCGCGGCCATGGTACCGGGGCGCTCGGTCCGAGCGATTCCAGTGATTCAGGTAGCGATATGCAAGGCGCCGTACGTCACCCGGGCGATGTGGACGATGCGCTCGATGCGCACGCACTCGAAACCGGCGATCTCGAATTGAATAGCGATACCGATCGGGCGGGAACCGGGGAGCGCGCAGCGGCCGACGGTGACGGGACAACCGTGCTGGACGCCGACGTGATGCCGGATGGCACCGATACGCTCGCCGACATTGCCGACGAGAGCGGCGTGGACCCCGCTGATGATAATGACGATGCCGTTGAACAGGCGGAGCTCGACTCGGCCGCGAGAAGGCGCGCATGATGGCCGCGCGTGATCCGGTTGAGGCGATGACGCCATGGTATCGGCGCGCACCAGCGGCCTATGAGGCAGCGGAGCCGCGCGCAACGGTCGAGCGAAAGCTCCGCGTGTTGGTTGTCGACGACAACACCGATGCGGCGGCGGCATTGTCGCTGCTGGTGGAGTGCTGGGGCTACGATGTGCGCCTCGCCTATGACGGCCATCAAGCGGTTCGGGTGGCAGCCGGCTATTGTCCCGATGCGGTATTGCTGGATATCGGTCTCCCAGGCATGAGTGGGTACGACGTGGCGAGCAAGCTGCGTGCGGGAGAGGCGCAAACGCGCGCGACTTGCGCCCAACCCTTCGCCGAGCGCGCGCCTGCTGCTTCGGAACCGTCGGCGCAAGCGCAATCTCACTTGCCGGAAGCGCCGAGCGACGACGTCACGTCGCCGCATGCGCTGCTCGTGGCGGTCACCGGTTACGGCATGCCGGAGGATGTCGCGCGAGCGAAGGCAGCCGGTTTCGATCACCACGTGGTGAAACCGAGTGACCCGGCTTTGATAGAATCGCTATTGGCGCGTTACGCCTCCCACCTTGGCGATATGCCGAGCCGATTCGGCCGTTCCGACCGGGAAGGCGAGCCGGCTTGCGACGATCACCTCACCGAGCGTCGTCTCGGCTTGTCTGCCGTATGTTGAGCGGCGCGCCCTGCACTGTTTGATATGCGGCACTCGGTCGTGACGTTGGCGGCGAGTGCGGCTCAGCCTGTTTGAAGTCACGACCGATCGGAATGCAACGTGTCCAACCCTCTCTCAAAGCGCGGAGCGCTGCCTCGCGACGATGTGCTGCTCGCCGCCGAGACGCGTTCACTCGGCCCATCCGCTAATCTAGCCAAGCCCGCGCAAGCAGACGCGGAAGGCTCGATGGCGTCGCCGGTGTTGCGCAAATGCGCATTGATTTCCGAGCCGGTGAAGTGGTGGTTTCAACACCGATGCGCCTCGCTGTCGGCGTCGATTGCGTTCTACTCCGCCTTTTCTCTCGCTCCTACGTTGGTGTTGATCATTGCCATCGTCAGCTTCTTCTACGGCGCCGAGGCGGCACAGGGGCGTCTGGTTGCAGAAATCCAGGATTACGTAGGCGATCAGGCCGCGGCCGGCATTCAGGCGATGATCAGCAGTGCGTGGAACGCACGCGTTGTCGCCGGCACGACGCTCGTATCGATGGTGGTCGTCGCCGTCGGCGCATCGGCAACGTTCGCGTCGTTGAATACCGCGCTGAATGACATCTGTCCGCCCTTGGCCGCTACGGGGCGCGGCGCTCGTGCGACGATCACCAAACTGATTCGTGCGCGGCTGATCTCCTTCGCCTTGGTCATTGGCGCAGGGTTTCTGATCGTGTTCATGCTGGTACTGGACACGGTAGTCAAAGTGGCGGAGCGCTGGATGATCGGCGACGCTTCGCATGCCGTGTTGTGGGCGGACATTATTCAGCGCGTATTGAGCTTTGTGATCTTGCTCGGCGCCTTTACCGCAGTGTTGAAATTGGTACCGGACGCCTTGCTCGAGTGGCGCTGTGCGAGCTACGGCGGCTTCACTAGCGCCGTGTTATTTTCCGCCGGCAAGAACGTGTTTAGCTTTTATCTGGCGCATGCCGGGACCGCGAATTCTTTCGGGGCTGCCGGCTCATTTGCCGTGGTGCTGATGTGGCTCTTTTATTCCGCGGCGGTGTTCCTGCTCGGTGCCGAGGTCATGGCCGCGGCGGCGAGACGCCGTGGCTTGCTGGCGCCGTTAAGCGATTTAAAAACCGCGGGCCGCTAACAACACGCCGATGTGCGATTCCTCGCGCCGGTCTATCCGCTGCGGTCCCCCTTATTGAAAAAGAGGACCGTCTGCCATCGGACGATCAGATCGCCGCGCGTCGCAATTCCGCAGGCGGGACCTTCATCAAGCGCCGATATTTCGCGACGGTCCGCCGCGCCACGATCACCCCTTGTTGTGCCAGCAGCTTCGCGAGCGTCACATCGGAAAGCGGCGCCTCGGTGTTTTCGCCCGAGATCATCTCCTTCAGCAGCGCCCGCACGGCAGCGGCGCTGCAAGTGCCCCCGCTTTCCGTTCCCAGTTCGCGGGGGAAGAAGTGCTTGAACTCGAAGATCCCTCTCGGCGTGGCCATATACTTGTTGCCGGTTGCGCGCGATACGGTGGACTCGTGCAGGCTCAGCTCATCGGCGACATCCCGCAAGACCAGTGGCTTCAACGCAATCTCGCCATAGTCGAAGAACGCGCGCTGATGCGACACGATCACCTCGGCCACGCGTTGTATCGTCGAGAAACGTTGCTGTACGTTGCGTAGCAACCAGCGCGCTTCCTGTAATTGCTGGGCAAGCGGGGAGCGGCTGCTGCCTTCGCTTTGCGCGAACATATCGGCGTACATGCGATGTACCCGCGCACGCGGCATGACAGCGGGGTTGATCGCCACGGTCCAACGGCCCTTGATCTGACGCACGATGACGTCTGGGATCAGGTACTGATGCTCGTCGACGGCCGCGCTCTCGCCCGGTTTCGGGTCGAGGCGGCGGATCAGCGCCGTGACGGCGCGCAGGGTGTCGGCATCGCAGCCGAGTCGCTTTTGCAATTCCGCATGTTCCCGTTTCGCGAGGCGACCGAGGTGGGCGCCGGCCAGCTCGATGGCCAGATTGCGCGCGCGCGACTCCGGCATCGCTTGCAACTGCAATTGCAGGCATTCACTCAAGCTGCGCGCGGCAATGCCTGGCTTGTCCAGCGTCTGCACCAAGCGCACTGCATTTTCCAATTCGTCGTGCGTGAGCGGCGGATCGCAGTCACTGATATCGGCCAGTTCATCGAAGGGCATCCGCAGATATCCATCGGCTTCCAACGACTCGATGATGATCAATGCGGCGAGTCGGTCGCGCGAGTCGAGCGGGGTTAGGCGGAGCGATTGATGTAACTTTTCGCGCAGCGACGGCGCGGAGTGCATCCACTCGCCCGGATCGAATCCGTCTCCGGCATATTGCCGGCTGCTGTACGGATCCGCGCCATCGCCGGCGCCCTCGGTACTGCCTTCGCTTAAGCCAAGATCACGCATCTCCGCGACGCCGCCGATACCGTCCGGATTCAATGCGCTTTCCGGGCCGCTCTCCACGGTATTGGAGACATGGCCGTCGCGCATTGCATCGTTGGCATCACTGATTGCCGCGCTGGCTGCGTCGCCGCTGAAGGCCGCGCCGTCGAAATGGTCCATATTGTCGATCGAATCGACGTTATACGAAGCCGCGGAAACGTATTCAGCGGCTTCGCTCACTTCCGGCGTATCGCTGGAGGTGGCAGCACGCTGGCGCTCGCCAGTGTCGGCTTCGTTGCCTGAGCCCGGCTCGTCGCTTTCGAGGAAGGGGTTGTTGGCCAACGCGTCATTGACCTCTTGCGTAAATTCCAACGCAGACAATTGCAGCAGGCGCACTGACTGCTGCATGCGGGGGGTCAGGGTCAGACTTTGTTTGGCGCGTAGTTCAATCGATGGGCTGTTCACTGGCTACCTCGGCAATCTATCTGTGTCGTCGTGCAAAAGATCGGAAGCTCTGTGCGCAAGGCGCAAAACAGCACTGAACCAAAGATCGGAGGCCAGGGCCGTTGCCGACGCTGGGTGGCAGTCGATGCCCTTTCTGTGGATCCGCGGCACCGATGTCCACGGGATGACCTTCTGTGCAGAGCACGGCGCGATCGTGCAGGTATATCGGCGTTAGCGCGGTCAGGCCGTGGAGGAAAATCGCGTGGCCTATTGCGTTGGACGGTGGATCCATGCCGCGCACCGGTTCAAGTGCCAGCTTCCGTTGCGATGCCTGTAATGAGCAACGAGTGTGCCAGCTCGGCCAAAGGCAGTATCGATATGCTTTCGCGAGGCGTAAGGGGCATCGAACGGCGGCGAAAACACGAAAGATTTACGCGAGCAGGCGCGCGAATTGCCCATTGTCTGTCGCGGATCGTGCAATTGAGAAGCGACGGACGCTATAGCACGCGGGCTTTGTTGGCTTCCGGCATGAGGTTTGCTTATGGAAAGCCATGAAGTAATTCCTGGTGCAGGTGCCGTCGCTGGTGACAGCGCAGGGTGGACATAGCAACGCATGACGCATGATCATCGAGGGGACAGACACAACTCGATACACCTGGAATCACATGCGACACGAATATGCAGGCAGTATGGGTTATCGATTCAGGGTATTCACGTGAGGAGGCACTCCATGCAACAGTCATTGGTCAATGCTCTCCGGTTGGCGTCACTGCAAAGCACCTTCGAGGGCGAGCGCGGCGTTACCGACAGCGGGGGCGCGAGTGACAAGTCTAGCAAGCGTGTAGGCGCTGCGCCGGACGATATCCTCTCCGCCGCGATCGCCGCTCGGCTGGCTGCGGCGGACGATGGGGAAGTGGATCGGGTACATGTCGCGGTGCAGCGCGCCTGCGTTACCTTGCGTGGCGAAGTGCCCACGCGCCGTAGCATGGGAAGAATTGAAGCGTTGATCGCCAGTTGTGAAGGCGTGATGCGCATCGATAATCAGATGCGAGTAGGGTATTCGCATTGATTTAGCACATTGGAAGGCGATCCGAGCAGTTTTACAGGCAATAAGGACTGCGAAGATTGTTTTTGATGACCGCTGAACGTGGTTTCAGCGGTACTGTAGGAAAGCAGTTCAATAACATCTACAAGGGAGAATGACATGAAGGCATCGAACCTCATCAAGGCAGCAAGCGGCGTAGCAGTTCTGGCACTGGCGCTGTCGGCCAACGCGCAGATCACGACGACCGGTACGGGCGCAGGCGCTTCGGCACCGCACGAAACCGCTAGCGAAAAAATCAGCGATGGCGCGTTGACGACGAAGGTAAAAACGTCGTTGGCCGCGCAAAGCAACCTGAAGGCGCTGCATATCCACGTGAAGTCGACGAATGGCGTCGTTCGCCTCACCGGCTATGTGCCGGATGCGACGCAACGTTCGCTGGCCGGTGAAACGGCATCGAATGTGAGCGGTGTGAAGTCGATCCGCAACAACCTGAAGGTCGATGCGACCAAGTAAGGAATGTTGTCGAGTTGGACAGGTAGTGCAGGCAAACGGTCAGACGCGGTATGGATTTTGCGATGGCTTTCAGGAGAGCGGCCGAAGCAAGAAAAAGCGAACAGTCGATTTGCTTAGCATAAGCCGCTCTTTCAAGCAGTCGGGCGCGATAAACGAGCCCGGTCATTGCAGGACCATTTCTGAGACAGTTTGTCTGAGATAGACAGGAGGAACAAAATGCGAAAATTCTTGAACGTATCGCCGAAGCTGATGACCTATGGCGCAGCAGCACTGATCGCCGCAGGCGCAGCAGTGCCGGTATTCGCCCAATCGAATACCGATGGCACGACGAATTCCGATGTGACGGCCAAAAGCACCACGGGTAGCTCGCTGACGGGCAGCTCGTCGCCGGGCAAGGGCCATCACACGAAGCACATGAAAAAGTCGACGAATAGCAGCTCGGGCGCGTCCGGCAGTGGTACGGGAATGGGTCAATCCACGACGGGCGGCAATATGGGCTCAATGGATAACACCAAGACTAATTCGTCGAACGGCGGCTGAGCCGATTTAAATCGTCAAGACGGCGGGGGTATGTAACCATCCTCTTCGTGTCGGAAGCTATTGCAAACGGGCCTTTTTGGCTCGTTTGTCATTTCTACGCGGGGACATTGCTAAACGACTTGGCAGTGCGAGTTAGGTTTTCGCCAGCCATCCAGCAATGTCCCAATGACAAAGCCGCCGGAAAGTTCGTCTTTCCGGCGGCTTTGTTTTAACGCTTGCCGCCCCGTTGTGTGTCCGGGCGACAGGGCAACGCGTCAATCAGTGCGGGCGCGCGCGATATTCGTTACGCAGGTCACGAATCTTATCGTGGTTCTGCATTACGCCCTGGTATTGCCGCTCCACTAGCGCACGTACGTCCGCGGGCAAATTGCGATCCAGCGCCTTACGGTAATGCATTTTGGCACTGTCTTCACCGCGTTCTACTTCCTCCAGGATTGCCGTATCGTCGTGCGATCCGACGCTGGCTTTCACTTGCATCCATCGCCGATGCAGGGCCCCTGCAACGGTCCCGCCAGACTCCGGCTTGCCGCCATGCTGGGTGACCGCGCCTTGCAGCTCAGTTGCCGCGCGAGCGCAGTCGGCCGCGCGTGCAGAGAACAGTACCTTAAGCTGACTATCGTGTGCCTCCGAGGCGGCCTGGCGGAATCCTTGTTCGCCATCCTTCGACACTTCGATCAATTCGTTCAGAACGGTATTGACAGTCTTGTCTGTGTCCGTGACGTTTTGCATGTTTTTCCTCCTGACGTGCCGGTAAGCGGATCTCACCGACAGAAAGTAACGGTAGTGACGCATCCGCTGTGCCTGCGCCTGTAGCCGCTAACCCTGATCGACGTCGCCCCCACGGGCAGGCGGGCGTAGCGGGGAACGGAAGTATTCATTTCACGCTGGTCCAAGGGTTTTCCCGTGCAAGGCGCGTAAGTTTTGCATGCAGCCATGTCGTGCTTGCCAGTGCAATCTTTGAGCTAGTTACCCGTACAACGATAAATCCTGGCGCGAGGCCGATATCTATTGGCTTTTAGCGACCTGGCACACGGGTTGCTTATAGGCACATACCAGACGCCGATGCAAACGCTGCACGGTGGGCCGGGCAGGGAATTGCGAAAGCGCAGGCCCGCTGGCGCGGCGTACTGGATCGGGGTCGATGAGACGCCCACCCAACCGAACGGAATGGAGAAATCGCATGTACTACGACACGTCGAACGAAACGATCTACCGCGTGCTGCGGGGGAAGGATGGGCGCTGGGAAGTGACGCAGGAAACCGCCAAGCGGCCTTTGGCACGCTTCGATCGTATGGACGACGCGATGCAGTTTGCGCGTGATGTGCAGGCGGAAAACCGCCGTTATGCATGGCTGACGGATCGCCAAGCGTAAGCTTCATTCCGGGTGTTGCAGGAAAGCCGCTGCGGCGGCGCACGTAATGTGCGCCAGCGCAGCGGCTTTTTTCTTCTCCGCTAGCGGGAATGATTCGAAGAAGGGGCCCCCGCTGCCGCGCTTACCGTCGGCCACTCGTTGCCATGGCGGCCATGGCGGGGCGAACGCCGCGTCCGTTGAGTTCGGAGGCGTAACGTTTGCCCATTGCGGCTTCCGCGAAGCGGAACATGCCGCTTCGCAGCACGACGGGGTCGCCATGGCTGCGACGCAGCGCGGCAATGCAGACCGCCGATATCCGTTGGCGTCCCCGCACGAAGGCATGCAGTAGCTCGTCTTCGAAAGGCCCGTGGGCGTCGAAGTGATCCTGCAAGGCTTCGGCCGAGATCGAACAGATCACCGGTGCGCCGTCCACCCGTACCAGGAAGCGTACCTCCGGGGGGGAACCGTGGTACTCCGGTTCGACATTGGGAAAGAAGCAGTCCATGGGTAAGCCTCGCGATCGCTGGAGAACGCACGCCGTCGGGCGTGCGAGACCGGGAGGCGATAAGCCGTTAAAGATGCCTATCTGCCCAAGCACCTGGTCATGAATGAACGAACGCGAGCAAGTGCTGTGCCACCGTGCGACGCTGCCCGTCGTGCCCCGATGACCGCGTCCGCCGCGCGGCGCTCACGCGATGGCGTAATAGCCGGTGAGGCTGGCCGAGGCGATCTGGTTCAGGTGCAGCATGAAGCGCGCGATCGCATTGGTGGCGTCCGCGGGGATGCCGAGCTTCTCCACCTTTAATGCGTGGATCTGAAAGACATAGCGGTGGGCTTTATCGCCTTTCGGCGGCGCCCAGCCGCCGAATCCTGGAAAGCCGTAATCGTTCAGCATCTGCGTCGACCCCTGCGGCATCAGGTCGCCGCTCGCGCGCCCGGCATCGGTGGGAAGGGACGTCGTCGTCACCGGAATGTCGATCGCGACCCAGTGCCAAAAGCCGCTGCCGGTGGGAGCGTCGGGATCATAGACGGTCAATGCCAGGCTTTTGGCATCGGCCGGCACGCCCTCCCAGCGCAGCGCCGGCGACAGGTTCTTGCCGCTGGTCCCGAAATCCGGGTTATTCAGCTCCTGGTCCTTGCCGAAGTGGCTGTCCGGGGCAAAGTCGTCGGACAGCAGGCGAAAGTCGGTCATCGTCGGTGCTCCTGTAAAGAAAGAAACTGTCCGATCAGTGTAACGTCCCGGCGAGCGCGCGTCGCGCGCCATGGCGGCGCATATTGGGGCGAAGACGGGTAGACAAACAAGCGCTGCTGAAGGCGTGGGCCGGGCTCGGCGAAATATCGCCGATACTGGTATAAAGGATGTAAGCGGCATGAAATATGACGCACGTTCGCTCCCCGCCTCGCTCGGCGGCGGGGAGGCGCGTTTGGCCAGGAGGCAGCATATGCCGGAGCTTCGTTTTACTAAGGGCGACATGGTCGCCAGTGCCTTTGTCAATGCGCTGGAGGATGGGCGCTATCGTGGTCTCGTGCTGCTGTCACGCGACGGCGGCGGGTCGGATGACGCCCAGGTTTATCGTGCGGAACCGACGCTCGATTCCGAAAGCGAGGCGCTCGAACAAGCGGGCGCGCTCGCCCAGCATCTTCTCAAGCGCTACGAAAACTAGTCGGCGGCGGCGTGCACGCCGTGCTGCAGCACACACTTTTCCAAATTGGGGTATTTTTGAGGCTTTTGCAGGCCGGTGCGCTGTATCGACATCGCGCGGCATGCCGATCAACCTCCCTCAATTTGGAATCCGATCATGAGCGACAATCCGCGCCGCCCCACCCATCCGATCGATAAAGTTTTCACGGAGCGTTGGTCGCCCCGCGCGTTCGCGAAAGACGAGATCACGGAAGACGAGCTGTTGACCTTGATCGAGGCGGCCCGTTGGGCGCCGTCGGCCTACAACTCGCAGCCCTGGCGCTTCGTCTACGCTCGCCGCGACACGCCGCAATTCGCGACGCTGCTGGCCTGTCTCGGTGAGTTCAATCAAAGCTGGGCGAAGCACGCTTCGGCGCTGGTGTTCGTCGTGTCGAATTCGGTGTTGCGTCCGCCGGGCGGCGATAAGGATGTCCCGTCGCGCAGCCATTCGTTCGACGCCGGCGCGGCCTGGGCCTACCTCGCATTGCAAGCGACGAAGTCCGGCTGGTACACGCACGGCATGACCGGCGTGGATTTCGACAAGGCATTTGCGGATCTGGGGGTGCATGCCGGCTTCCGCGTAGAAGCAGCGGTCGCTATCGGTCGCTTGGGCGACAAGAGCCAATTGCCGGAAGGCTTGCAAGCACGTGAAGTGCCAAGCGACCGGCAACCGCTTTCGAGCATCGCGTTCGAAGGCCGCTTCCCTGGCTGAGGGTTTGGCTTGACATGATCTGCAATCGGCTTGACCGATCGCAGATCATGCGTTCACGACGTTTCGATCGACGTCGTGCGCGCCACGGCGTTGGCGTGACTGGTTTGCGCGCCTTTACCGACCGAGGCTTCTTTCAATGCGGCCAGACGGGCCGGCAGGAAGGGGTAGATCAGCGTCTGGAATGCGCCGGCGCCGAGGACACCGCCGACTAGCGGGCCGACGATCGGCACCCACCAGTAGTTGTCGGGCGAGGGCAAGGCAGACGTGCTCCAACCGGCAAAGTAGGCGAATAACCGCGGTCCGAAGTCCCGCGCCGGGTTCAACGCCCATGCTTCCAAATATCCCATCGAACCACCGATCAGCGCGACCAGCAGACCGATCATCAAGGCGCTGGTATTGCCTTGCGGCGCGACCTCGTTGAATTTCTCGGTAATCGCAAAAATACCGAATATCAGCAATGCCGTCAGGATGATTTCATCGACGAGCGCATGCATCGGCGTGATCGCCAGACCCGGATGGGTAAAGAACACGCCGGCCGCGCCGCCGTCGGCACGCGTCAGCGAATGCGCCGCGTTGAAGTGATCGATCACCGGCCCGAACAGCAATAGCACCACCGCCGCCCCGATAAAACCGCCAACCACCTGCGCGACCCAATACGGCAGTAGTTTCTTGGCCGGAAAGCCGCGAAACAGAACAAGGGCGAGAGTGACGGCGGGATTCGCATGCGTGCCGGAAATGGATCCGGTGACATAGATGGCGATCATCACGGCCAGGCCCCAGCACATGGCGACGCCCCAATACGCGTTCAGATAAGGGCTCGGATCGTACAGCACGTACATCGCGGCGACGGAGTCCCCGAAGGCGATGATGATGAAAACCGCAACGGCTTCCGAAATCAATTCGCCGATGAAGCGTCGGCGTGCAAAGGTCGTTTCCACGGATGTCTCCTAAATACGGGTATGGTTATTTTTTTACAAAAAACATCAGGAGTCCTTTTGAATCCTGATTGTTTTTTTCAGGCATCACGCGGTCACATGTCACGCGATGCCTGCTCTCCTTGAGGGTTTATCGCTTGTTGGCGCCTTTATTGGCCCATGTGATGGTGGCGTCGACCGCGCGATGCCACTCCGTCACGTAGTGATCGCACTGCGTCGGATCCATCTTCGGCTCGAACGCCAGATCCTGTTTCCATTGCTTTTTGATCGTCTCGATATCGTCCCAGTAACCGGTTGCAAGACCCGCCAGGTAGGCGGCGCCCAATGCGGTGGTTTCCGTGACTGTGGGGCGAACCGTCGGCGCACCGAGCAAATCGGCCTGGAATTGCATCAACAGATTGTTCGACGCGGCACCGCCGTCGACGCGCAGTTCGGGGATCTTGATGCCCGAATCGGTCTCCATCGCACGCAGCACGTCCAGCGATTGATAGGCGATGCTTTCCAATGCGGCACGGGCGACGTGGCCGTCCTGCGAATCCCGTGTCAGACCGAAGATCGTGCCGCGGGCGTCCGCTTGCCAGTGCGGCGCGCCCAGGCCGGTGAAGGCGGGGACCAGATACACGTCGCCATTGTCCTTGACCGATGCGGCCAACGGCTCGACACCGCGCGAATGCGTGATGAGCTTCAAACCGTCACGCAGCCATTGCACCACGGCGCCGCCGATGAAAATACTGCCTTCGAGCGCATAGTCCACACGGTCGCCGATCTTCCATGCGATGGTCGTGACCAGATTGTTCTTCGATTCGATCGGTTTCTCGCCGGTGTTCATGACGAGGAAACAGCCCGTGCCGTAAGTGTTCTTCACCATGCCCGGCTCCGTGCACATCTGACCGAACAGCGCGGCGTGCTGGTCGCCGGCGATACCCGCCAACGGAATCTTCGAGGCAAAGACATCGTTGGTCTTGCCGTAGATCTCGGACGAACTGCGCACTTCGGGCAACATCGCTTCCGGGATGTTGAACAGTTTCAGTAGTTCCTTGTCCCATTCCTGCGTGTGGATATTGAACAGCATCGTCCGCGACGCATTGGTGATATCGGTTACATGACACTCGCCTTTCGTGAACTTCCACATCAGCCAGCTGTCCACAGTGCCGAACGCCAGCTCGCCGCGTTCGGCTTTTGCCTGCAGCGACTTCTCGTTATCGAGGATCCAACGGATCTTCGTCGCCGAAAAATAAGAGTCGATCGGCAGGCCGGTCTTTGCCCGGACCATTTCGTCGTACTTCTGCGCTTTCAATTCATCGCAGAACTTGGCGGTGCGGCGGTCCTGCCAGACGATGGCGCGATAGACCGGCTTGCCGGTCGTGCGATCCCAGACGATGGTGGTCTCGCGTTGATTCGTGATACCGATTGCATGCACGTCGGCGCTGGTCAGGTTCACCCGCGTCAGCGCTTCCGTTGCCACGCCGGCTTGTGACGACCAGATCTCATCCGGGTCGTGCTCCACCCATCCGCTTTGCGGGAAAAATTGGGTGAATTCGCGCTGCGCGCTCGAGACGACCTTGCCCTCATGGTCGAACAGCATCGCCCGCGAGCTCGTCGTGCCTTGATCGAGCGCGAGGATATAGCCCTTTTGCAGTTCCATTGTCTTCTCCATCATCTGTCGTTATCGGTGTTATCGATGTGTACCGTATTGCATCGCGTCGCCGCGATGTTTGTCAGGCCTGCACCTCTGAAGGGTGCATTTCCGAAGAGGCGTCCAAAGGCAGATCGCCGGACCCATTGCGCCCGCTGACATACGCCGGCAGAACAGGCGAATCGGATGCGGGGGTGGCCGCGAGTGCGCTCGCACCGCCGGCACGCCCGGCAAACCATTCCGTTAGCGTGTCGGCATCCGCCGCCGAGCACTGTAAGCCCAGTTTCGTCCTGCGCCACAGCACGTCCTGCGCGGTGCGAGCCCATTCGTGCGTCCAGAGGTACGCGAGTTCGGCTTCGTACAATCCGGGCGTCCATTCCTTGCCGAGGTCGGTCATGGTCTTTGCCTCACCCAGCACCGCGGCGATCCGCGTGCCATAGGTTCTGGCGTAACGGTGCGACAGCGCCGGCGTCAGCCAGGGATGACGTCGACGGACGTCACCGAGGAAGGCGGCAAAGTCCGCACCGGGGATATCGCCACCGGGCAGCGTTTCCGTTTCGGTTGTCGATGCGCCTTGGATGCCAAGGGGCGCGGCCAATCGGTCCACCGCTTCTTCGGCCAGCTTGCGGAAGGTCGTGATCTTGCCACCGAAGACGGACAGCAGCGGCGCCTGGCCTGCGGGAGCATCTAGATCGAGGCGGTAGTCACGCGTGACGGCGGACGGATTATCGCTCGCTTCCTCGAGCAGCGGCCGCACACCGGCGTAGCTCCAGACGGCGTCCTTGGGGGAAATCGATTGCTTGAAGTAGCGGTTGACCGAGTCGCACAGGTAACGCACTTCTTCGTCGCTGATTCGGACGCCGTTGACTGCTTCGGGATCGGCGCCCATCTGAACATCGGTGGTGCCGATCAGCGTGAAGTCGCCCTGATAGGGAATCGCGAAAATGATCCGCTTGTCCGGATTCTGGAAGATATACGCGTGATCGTGATCGAACAGCTTGCGGGTGACGATATGGCTGCCCTTGACGAGGCGCACGCGATGGCTCGCCGGACTGCCTTCGACGACGTCGCGCAGCAGGTGATCGACCCACGGACCGGCGGCGTTGGCGATACCGCGAGCGCGCAACACCGTGGTCTCGATGCCGCCGTCGGCGCCCGCGCTTTCCAACACCGCTTCCCAGCGCGGGCCGGCGGCCGTGCTGACCCGGCGCGCGGTACTGAGGCGCGTGCGCGTCAGGATCCGCGCGCCCTTATCGGCTGCGGCCTTGGCATTCAATACGACCAGGCGCGCGTCGTCGACCCACGCATCCGAGTAGATGAAGCCACGTTTGATCGAATCCACCAATGGGGCGCCGACGGCGGAGTTCCGCATCGACACGCCGGTGGAGCCGGGCAGGAATTCACGCTTTGCTAGGTGATCGTAGAGAAAGAGCCCGGCGCGGATCATCCATGCGGGCCGCAGATCGGGTTGATGCGGCATGACGAAGCGCAGCGGCCAGATGATGTGCGGTGCGCTTTTCAGCAGGACTTCGCGTTCCTGCAAGGCCTTGCGGACCAGGGAAAACTCGTAGTACTCGAGGTAGCGCAAGCCGCCATGGATCAATTTCGTGCTGGACGACGATGTGTGCGAGGCGAGATCGTCCTTTTCGCAGAGCACCACGCGTTGACCACGGCCCGCCGCGTCGCGCGCGATGCCGACGCCATTGATGCCGCCGCCGACGACCAGCAGATCGACGTCCTGAGACGGCGTATCGGCCAAAGCGAGCGTTTGGGCGGTGCTGGCCGCCGTCTGTCGTTGCTGTTGCGCTGTTGCGTGCATTGTCATTTCCACCGTTCCACAAAGTCCGGCTAGCGATGGGTGCAGGCCGCGCCATCGTCTTCGACTTCGCCGACTGGGCCGCCCCTTACTCACGCGAAGGATTCGCGCCGTAAGCCGTTACATCGGCTTCGAATCTTGCGCCGAGGTTGGGCAAGGCCGATGCAGCCTGCCTTTCTTTCACCACTGCTGAACCGGACGAGGTTCGTGTTAGGACATAACGTGCGGTCGAATGCGCATGAAATGTTCGTTAACGAAAATATAAAGTCCGAATGCGAAAATAGAAAATAGAGAAATGCAATTCTCTCTATCGTTGCAATAGCATAAAACTATGCTACCCCGCGAACCGGTGCCGGGACCCAAGGGAGACACATGATGGAAGGGGGGAGGATCAGGAGGCGACGAAAACCTGGGTTCCGGCTGCGTCGAAGATGTCGCGCATCGCGGCGGGCGGCGCTTGATCGGTGAAGAAAGCGTCGATGCGGGACATGTCCGCAACGCGCATCAAGGCGGAGCGGCCGAATTTCGAGCGATCGGCCACGAGGAACACCTGGCGCGCGTTCTCGATGATCGTCGCGGTGACGCGGACTTCCCGCGTATCGAAGTCGCGCAGTGTCCCGTCGGCTTCGATTCCGGACACGCCGATCACGGCGAAATCCACTTTGAATTGCTTGAAGAAATCGGCGGTCATTTCGCCGACGATCCCACGGTCCCACGGGCGGACGGTGCCACCCGCGATCATGACCTCGCAATCGCGGTAATCGCACATTGCGCTGGCAACGTGCGGATTGTTCGTGACGACCCGCAGTCCTTCGTGGCGGGCCAGCGCATGCGCGACTTCTTCGGTCGTCGTTCCCAGATTGACGAAGAGGGAAGCTTGATGCGGTATATGCGTCGCCACCAATTGGGCTATGCGGCGCTTTTCATCGCGGAACATCTGTTGCCGCGCGGTGTAGGCGACATTTTCCGCGCTGGTTGGCAGGCTGGCGCCCCCATGGTGCCGACGCAGCAAGTTCTGCGTGGCCAATTGGTTAACATCGCGGCGAATCGTCTGATGGGTGACGCCGAGCACCCGCGCCAATTCGTCGACGGTCACGAAACCATCGCGCTTCAGCAATTCCAAAAGCGCCTGCTGCCGCGGATGCAGCGTGAAGCTGGACTGCGATGCAAGCCCGGATGGGCTGTTGCCTTCCGTCGACAGCGGCACCGGGGCGTCGCTGACAGGGAGGGGAGGCGCCGCCGATGGGCGCGAGTGAAAAGCGTCGTCTGAATTCACAGAGTTCTCAAGGACAGACGGCAAGTCCGAAAAATGTGTTGCGGCCGCCTGTTTAAATAGGCGCCGGCAATCGGTGAAAAATCGGCGCCTCCGTTATTGTAAGAGACCCCGATGCGTTTCCGGGAACGCGTCATACGAGTGGAACCGGTTTTCCCCTTTCAACACCCGAATGAAAGGCGCATCAATCAGACGTTTGTTAGTTACACGTAAGGTTTGCGCGGTTTGAGACTCGCTCGCGAAGTCCTTATGTAGCAAGGCTGTGGCATTCATACACGCTTACAAGCGCAACGAAAATTGACTTGTGATCGCCGGAGAAATCCGCTAGTCAAACGTGTAAAATCAGCGCTGGTAATTGGCATTGGCCGGCGGTGCGTGACAAGCCGTCGCGTATTTTGGAGGAATGTGCGGCGATTTGACGCACGCTGGCCGAGGTAATAATCAATTTCCGCATTTTTCAGTGTAAAAATGTCGCAGGTGGAGTTATTCTCTGCGCACTTCCATTCATGGGGCTCGGGCCGCGACGTGCGACCCTGGGTATCGGAGAGGCCGGTGAAATATTTGAAAGAAAGGGGCGCGCCAAAGTTGGCGGGACTCCTATCCAGTAGCTTGATATTGGGACTGTCGGGGTGCAGCAGTGGCATCCTCGATCCGAAGGGCAGCATTGGGGTCCAGGAAAAGCATCTGATCGCCATTTCCACGTGGGCAATGCTGATCGTTGTGATTCCAGTGATCTTCCTGTCACTGTATTTCGCGTGGAAATACCGAGCGACGAATAAGTCCGCTGAGTACCGTCCTAGCTGGGCGCACTCGACGACCATCGAAATCGTCATCTGGACCATCCCGACGATCATCATTGCGTACCTGGCGTACCTGACATGGGTGACCAGCCATTCCCTCGATCCGTACAAACCGCTTGAATCCAGCACGCCGCCATTGGAAGTGCAGGTTGTAGCGTTGGATTGGAAGTGGCTGTTCATCTATCCGAAGGAAGGTGTGGCGACGGTGAACCAGGTGGCGTTCCCGATCAATACGCCGGTCAACTTCGAGATCACGTCTGACTCGGTGATGAATGCGTTCTTCATCCCGCAGCTTGGCGGCATGATCTACGCGATGGCCGGCATGCACACGAAGCTGCACCTGGATGCGCATGAAGCAGGCGATTACGCTGGCTTGTCGGCGAACTTCAGCGGCCGTGGCTTCTCGGACATGAAGTTCCGTGCACTGGCGCTATCGCAGTCGGATTACGACGCCTGGGTACAAAAGGTCAAGTCGTCGAGCGGTAGCGCACTGAGCTTCGATTCCTTCAAGGAACTCGCGAAGCCCAGCGAAGCGAACCCGGTGCAGTACTACCCGACGGTGCAGGGCGATGTATTTGGTCAGATTCTGGCGCAATACAACGTCGGCGGGAATCATATGGGCATGAAGATGGGCGAGCCGGAAGCGCAGAAGGGCATGGAAGGCATGAAAATGCCGGAAGCGCCTGCTGCAGCCTCGGCTCCCAGGGGATAAAGCATGTTTGGAAAACTTACACTAGCGGATATTCCGTATAACGTGCCCATCGTGGCCGGTGTCGGTATCGTCATTATTTTGGGTGGCCTCGCCTTACTGGCCCTCATCACGTATTACAAGAAGTGGACCTACCTCTGGAAAGAGTGGATCACCACGGTCGACCACAAGAAGCTGGGCGTGATGTACATCATCGTCGCCCTGGTCATGTTGATTCGCGGTTTCTCCGACGCGATCATGATGCGTTCGCAGTTGGCGATTGCCTACGATGCCCCGGGGTATCTGCCGCCACACCACTACGACCAGATCTTCTCGGCGCACGGCGTCATCATGATTTTCTTCATGGCGATGACGTTCATGATCGGCCTGATGAATATCGTCGTGCCGCTGCAGATCGGCGCACGTGACGTGGCCTTCCCGTTCCTGAACTCGATGAGCTTCTGGATGACGGCATCGGCCGTGATCCTGATCAACGCGTCGTTGTTGATCGGCGAGTTCGCACAGACGGGTTGGTTGGCCTATCCGCCGCTGTCGGAGCTGCAGTTCAGTCCGGGTGTGGGGGTGGACTACTACATCTGGGCCTTGCAGATATCGGGGGTGGGAACGCTCCTGACCGGTGTGAACTTCTTCGTCACGATCGTCAAGATGCGTGCGCCGGGCATGACGTACTTCAAGCTGCCGGTGTTTACGTGGACGGCGCTGTGTACGAACGTGCTGATCATGCTGGCCTTCCCGATCCTGACCGTGACGCTGGCGTTGCTGGGACTGGACCGTTATCTGGGTATGCACTTCTTCACCAATGACGGTGGCGGCAACCAGATGTTGTACCTGAACCTGATCTGGGCATGGGGTCACCCCGAGGTGTACATCCTGATCCTGCCAGCGTTCGGTATTTTCTCGGAAGTTGTATCGACCTTCGCGCGCAAGCCGTTGTTCGGTTACAAGACGATGGTGTACGCGACCTGCTCGATCATGGTCCTGTCGTTCGTCGTGTGGCTGCACCACTTCTTCACGATGGGTTCGGGCGCGGACGTCAACGCGTTCTTCGGTATCACGACGATGATCATCGCGATCCCGACGGGCGTGAAGATCTTCAACTGGCTGTTCACGATCTACAAGGGTCGCGTGCAATACCATCCGTCGATCCTCTGGACGATCGGCTTCATGGTGACGTTCACGATCGGCGGTATGACGGGCGTGATGCTCGCGATCCCGGGCGCGGACTTCGTGCTGCACAACTCCTTGTTCCTGATCGCTCACTTCCACAACGTGATTATCGGCGGCGTGGTGTTCGGTTACCTGGCGGGCTTCTCGTACTGGTTCCCGAAGGCATTCGGCTTCAAGCTGAACGAAAAGTGGGGCAAGGCTGCATTCTGGTTCTGGCTGGTGGGCTTCTACGTCGCCTTCATGCCGCTGTACGTGCTGGGCTTCATGGGTGCAACGCGCCGTATGAACCACTACGACAATCCGGAATGGCATCCGTGGATGATCATCGCCTTCATCGGCGCGGTGCTGGTGCTGTGCGGCATCATCTGCCAACTGGTGCAGATCTATGTTTCGATCCGCGACCGTGATCTGCCGGGCAACCGTGACTTCACGGGTGACCCGTGGAATGGCCGTACGCTGGAGTGGGCCACGGCTTCGCCGCCGCCGTCGTACAACTTCGCGGTCATCCCGCACGTGGAAGAGCTGGATCACTTCCACCATGCCAAGCAACACGTGAAGGAAACCACGCCGCCGGTGTACACGGACATTCATATGCCGCGTAACACGTCGACCGGCTTCCTGATCGGCATGTTCGCCACGGCGATGGGTTTCGGCGCGATCTGGTACATGTGGTGGATGATGATTGCCGGTTTCCTGGGCATCGTGGTCGTGGCGATCGTTCGCTGCTCGGACAACGACATCGATTTCTACATTCCGGCGTCTGAAGTGAAGGCGACCGAAGAGGCGATTGCACGACGCGTCGCCATGGCGGAGGCAAACTGATGTCGAATGCACATCAAAGCACCGGACCGGCCGCAACGGCGGCGGGTCTGGCTGCGGAACACGAAGAGCATCACGATCACAGCGGCACGACGACGTTCGGTTTCTGGCTGTACCTGATGACCGACTGTATTCTGTTCGGCACGCTGTTCGCCGTGTTCGCTGTGATGCACAACGAATACGCCGGCGGTCCGGGACCGAAGGAATTGTTCGATCTAAAGGGCGTGGCCATTGAAACGGCCGCACTGCTGCTCAGCTCGATCACGTACGGTTTTGCGATGCTCTGCGGTCACAAGGGCAACCGTGCCGGCGTGATGGGCTGGTTGCTCGTGACGCTGTTGTTGGGTATTTCCTTCGTGTCGCTGGAAGTGCACGAGTTCATCGGCCTGATCGCTGAGGGTCATGGTCCGGACAAGAGCGCTTTCCTGTCCTCGTTCTTCACGCTGGTGGCGACGCACGGTATCCACGTGACGCTGGGTATGGTGTGGATGGTCGTGATGATGTTCCAAGTGATGGGCAAGAACGGTTTGAACGAACGCGTCATGACGCGCTTGTCCTGCCTTAGCTTGTTCTGGCACTTCCTGGACGTCATCTGGATCTGCGTTTTCACCTTCGTTTATCTCGTGAGCATGGTCTGATGGCGAATACGAATACTCACTCCCACGACGGACACGGCGCCGGTGGCGAAGGCCACGGTAGCTACAAGTCCTACATCATCGGTTTCATTTTCTCGGTGATCCTGACCGCGCTGTCGTTCGGCGTCGTCATGGGCGATATGTTCTCGGCAGGCACGGCAGTGCCGGTGCTGGCGATCCTGGCGCTGGTCCAGGTGCTGGTCCACCTGACGTACTTCCTCCATATGGATGCCTCGTCGTCGCAACGTTGGAATGTGGTCGCCTTCGTTTTCACCGTCTTGACGGCCGCGATCGTCATCGGTGGTTCGATCTGGATCATGCACAACGTGGCAACGAACATGATGCTGCGTTAAAGCCTGCCCGATCGCGGCCGCCGTGTTCCACGGCGCCGCTTGAAACGGCATGCGAAGCCCTGTAGACCAATCGGTCTACAGGGCTTCTTCCGTTTACGGGCATGGCGGCGGGCGGGGGGCGGGAGGAGCGGGAGCGTCCGATGCAAAGTGGATCGCGCGTGCTTCGCGTCATGGTCGGCCTTTGCGCGTCTCGCGTCTCATCGATGACCGATCAATGTAATGATGCGACTCGATCAGGGTATTCCTGACATCGCACGGTCCATATTGGCAGGCGAGCGGTGAAAGCGGTTCCGTTAGTCCTCTTCTTAATCATAGGTAGTACACATGTCCGATTCCATTTCGGCCGGTCTGATGACATCCCAGGTATTCGCGGCGTTTGGCGGCGATCTGATCGAGGACACCTCCTCCGTCAAGGTCGCCGCAGCGCCGGCGGCGTCCGGTTTTTCCCAAAGCGAGCAGACCGACCTGACCCGGTCGTTGGTCCTTACCGACGGCGAGAATCGGACGGCCAGCGCGTTGCGCGCCCTTCCGACGTCGTTGGAGGACGGTATTTTCACCATTGGCTTTTGCGGTACCGGATCGAACGCGCGTGACGCCGGCACGGACAAAAACTACTTCAACGGCGAGATGGTATCGACCTTGTTGCGCCATACGGCCGGCAACGAATTCGTGAACAAGCTCACCGTGGACGGTCCCGGAAGCGGAAATTTGATGGCGGGGCACGCGTTTGCGACATTCAGCAAGCATCATGACGTGGTCGCGCAGCTCACCGGGCGTGGGCTCGAACAACATGCCGCGCATGCGATGCAAGTATTGGTCGGCAAGTCGGCACGTCAGTTCGGTGACGAGCCGGCGCTGCAGCCTACCGGTTTCACGGCGATGACGACGTTGCTGGGTGAACGGCTGGGGGCGCTGATCGGCCTGGGTACCACGGCGCAGGACATCGCTGAAGCGCGTGCACAGATTCAAGGCCTCGAGGCGATGATCCGAGACAACCGGGATCATCCGATTCATCGCGTGAATGTCGTGGCATGGAGCCGCGGTTCCGCGTGCGCGCACATCTTCGCGCATCTGCTGAACGATAATCCGACCTTGCGCGATATCGAAGTGCGGCTGGTCTGCATCGATCCCGTCGCAGGCCCGGGGAACCACTCGGCGAATGTGTTGACGGTGCCGAGCAATGTGCGCGAGGCGGTGTATTACACGGCGGAAGACGAGCGCTCGTTCTTTTTCGAAACCTTCCATGTCCGGCGTCAGTCGATCGAGAACACGCGAACGTCATTTCATCGGGTATCCGGCAATCACGCGATGGTCGTCGGCAATATCACCGCGTTGCCGGGCACGCCCGAAGTGGCGACAGCGGTGGCCGAGACCATGCGCATGTGCGTTGCCGATCAGCTGCGTCAATGGGGCAGTGATATCCGCGAGACCGTGGAAGGGTCGGCAACGCGGATTGCGAAGATGGACACGCAGCGCCTGGTCGAAATGAAGGCGCTGATTCGAGAAGGGAAGCAGGGCGGTGCATTCGCGCCCTTGCACCAAACCGGCTATGCCGCCGGTCTGACGCACGCGGAGAAGAAGATATGGGTGACCGAGACCGGGTATGCCGTGCAATCGGACGATGCCCTCAGCCGTTCGACCATTGTCAATGACGCCATGGCGGCCAGCATGCTGCCGTTCGCCGATGAGACGCCGGTGCCGTGGTTGCACAGCGTTGCGGCAAAGGTGTGGACCGGCATCAAAAGCGTGGCCAACACGATCGGATCCTGGCTGAGCGCGCCATTCGGATCTTGGGGAGCGCGCACGCTGTAAGGCGTCGAGCCGCATTGATCAAAAGCGCTTGCCGCTGTTTGCGATGGCGTTAAAACGCCCATGACACCGTCGTCATGGGCGTTTTGCCGTTTATCAGAAGCGCATTATTGAGGAAAGATACCTGTTTCCAGGTATGGTTGTGTGCGCAACTGGATGCGACGATCGGTGGTATCGGAATGCAGGCGATGCCTCTGGCGTAGTACCACGCGTCGGCGCATGCGGGCGGGGTGGAAACCGTTCTGTGCATTCCCACGTCATTCAATCCGACCGGGATGCCGCGTATGTCGATCCAATCTCTTCTTGGCGGCTATCAGCCGCATTTTGACTTACCGGAGCCGGCAGAAGGCGCCAACGCCACGGCGTCGATTGCCGATGACGATGCGCCGGCCGAGCAATCCGCCTTGCCCACGGCGCGGGCGCCCGAGCGCTATCCGGGCCTCGCCAATGCCAGTCGCGTCTTCACGATCGGATTTTGCGGGACCGGCTCGAATTCGCGGGATGCAGACATCAGCGCGCGGTACGGTAACGGCGAATTGGTCAGTACATTGCTACGACACACCGACGGTGACGAGTACGTCGACAAACTGACCGTCGATGGCCCGGGAAGCGGCAATCACCTGATGGGCAGCGCGTTTACCGATTTTGAGAAACACGCCGATACGATGGGCAAACTGGCCGGTGTCGGCATGGATCAGAATGCGCGTCACGCGATGAAGGTCGTGCTTGGGAAGTCGGAGCGTGTCTTTCCGAGCGAATGCCCGATTGCCGGAGGCGTGAACGGACTCGTTGGCTGGTGTCAGGCGCAATGGCGGGCGCTGACAGGGTTGGGCGGAGAGTCGGCGGAGATCCTCGAGGCGCGTGCGAAAGTGCGGTCCCTGGAAGACCTGATCGCCAATCACCGCGAAGGCGAGATTACGCAGATCAACGTGGTCGCATGGAGTCGCGGCGCCGCGACGGCCCAGCTCTTTGCGAACATGCTCAGCGAGGATCCGGTACTCAGCAAGATCGATGTCCGTATGGTGGCGATCGATCCGGTGGCCGGGCCCGCGAATCATGGCGCGAATGTCATGACGATCGCGCCGAATGTGAAGGAGTTGATCGTCTACACGGCACGGAACGAACGCTCCTATTTTTTCGAGACATTCCTGCCGACAAATAATGAAGGCCGTATGGACGATGCGACGTGGGTCCGCCCGATGGCCGGAAACCACGCGATGCTGGTAGGGGGGCACAAAAAAGGGGCCTTCGACACGGGGCTCGCCGAGGCGGTAGGCAGTGGTATGCGGATGCGCGTCGCCGATCATCTGCGTCAGTGGGGAAGCGTCATCAACGAGACGATCCCAGGCGCCGCGACTACGGTGCCGATGATGAACGCGCAGCGCCTGGACGAGATTCAGACACAGATCGATCGCGCTAGTGAGGCGGGCACCTTCGATGTGCTGCATCGAAGCGGCTATGCCGGGATCCTGACGCATCTGTTCGACAAGGTCTATGCGACGAAAGATGCGTTCGTGAGACTGCCCACCCGGCACGAAGGCGACGGTTTATATCAGTGGTCCGATCTCAAGAACAGCACCGTCGAAACATGGCATCCCTGGTTGAGCAGTGCCGCTTATCGCGTAGCGGAAACGGTTCGATCGATCGTGGGCGCGTTGCTACCGTCCCAGACGGCCCTCAGCCAGCATGTGACGCAGTTGGTCTAAGCTCGCGTCAGACGTTTGTAACGGGCAAAAAAAATCCCGGCGCCAGGCCGGGAGGGTGGGATCGATTTGGGAATCGATCCGTCATGCTGTCACGCGCGATGGAATGCGCGACGACCTGTTTGCCCGGGCTTCGCAATCCATCCAAAGCCCGGGCAAACATCCCAATTAGAAGCGGTGACGCAGACCGACGGTCACGGCGACTTGGTTGCCCGTCGACGACGGCGACGACGTACCGATCGCAGCGCGGTTAGCGTAGTTCACGCCGGTAGCCGCGTTGTT
The DNA here is from genome assembly GCF_039852015.1 of Robbsia sp. KACC 23696. NCBI lineage: Bacteria > Pseudomonadati > Pseudomonadota > Betaproteobacteria > Burkholderiales > Burkholderiaceae > Robbsia > Robbsia sp. KACC 23696. Next base: position 1,405,513 of record NZ_CP156626.1, read on the forward strand.
ACCCAGGCTGCCCGTTGCCTTCTGATACACGCCTTCCAGGTACACGTCGGTGCGCTTGCTCAGCGAGTAATCGCTTTGCAGCGACACTTGTTGCCACTTCGGCGAACCCGTACCGCCAAAGCCGCTGGCCTTGCCGTCCGTGAACGTGTAGGCAGCCGACAGGTTCAACGCCGGCGTCAACGCGTAACGGCCGTTCACTTCGTAGTTGCTCAGGTGCAGGTTCGAACCGTTCAGGCCACCGAAGGTCGTGCCGCCCAGTTCAACGCCGCCCAGACCATCCAGGTGCGTGTTCGTGTACACGAAGCCGAGCGTTGCCGGGCCGAACGTGTAGTTCAAGCCAGCACCGAACGTACGTTGCAGGTTTGCTGCAACCGTTGCCGAACCATTACCCAGCGACGTTGCGCCGGTCGTGTTCGTGCCGCCGTTGTTCAACTGCAAGTACGACGCGGCTGCCGACAGCGGGCCGTTGTTGTACGACACGCCTGCGCTGTAAGCCCGGTTGTTCGAGAAGCCGTTGGCTTGGTTGCTGAAACCGTACAAGCCACCGAATTCGAAGCCGTAGTAGTTGGCGCTACGATACTTGACGGCGTTCTTGATCGACGAGATCGCGTCCAGGTCATCGTTGTTCAGCGGGTGAGCAGCCAGGTTGTTGCCATAGCCTTGACCCGTAGCCGACAGCGGGCCCAGGAAGTCCACAGCCGAGCTGTACTGGCGACCCAGCGTCAGCGTACCGTACTGATCGCTCTTCAGGCCGACATAGGCTTGACGGTTGAATTGCGAACCCGATTCGTGGCTAGCGCCGTTGTTCAGGTTGAAGCCATCTTCCAACGTGAAGATCGCATGCAGACCGCCGCCCAGGTCTTCATTGCCGCGCAGACCCCAGTACGTGTTCGAAACGTTACCGCTGCCTTCCGAATAGCTGGCGCCAGTGCCGGCATTGTTCAGGTACACCAGACCTGCGTCCAGCGTGCCATACAGCGTGACGCTGCTTTGCGCGTGAGCGTTGATCGCGAAAGCGGAGGCGCCAGCCAGTGCGGCAGCCATCAGGGTCTTCTTCATGGTCTCTCCAGAATCTAATTAAACGAATGCTTTGTAAGGAATCGTGAGATGTGATGACGGCGCGCCGAAACGGGGGCATCGGCCTACACGTATCAAAATTCCACGACTACTTCTCGATACATCGGGACCGAGTGTAGAAGACCCTGGCTCATGTGACACGCCAATTACTGCAACAATCTATTGTTGGTGTTTTTCCACAACGACGGTAAAAGCATCTAATTTGCTGTCAATTACCTTCTATTTACGTTCGACTGTAACGCGATGTTACGGTCGCCATCCGTCAATGCTTTGTTGTTTTTATGCTTCGATGTGCCGCGGTGCACCGCTAAGTTGCTGTATATGTGTAAAAAAAATACCACGTCAATACAAGGGAATACCCGTAAAGATGGCAGTCCGAAGTGAATCTTTATTTCATTTTCCGAAAAGCGTTACGGTAAATAACGGTGCCTGCTCTCTGACGTGAGGCGAGATGTAAGGAAAGTTTTGGAGATTTTGTTACGACTTGGGGTTGCGATATCGCGAAGTGTGGTCTATTAGCACGCCGTGCTATTTTTTAGTTGCAAAACACGGGTATTGTGTGCTTCCGCGAATGCGGAAAGGTGCGCCGGACGATCGACGAAGAAAAGGAGGGGCGTATGGGGAGAGACAAAAGAAAAAGGGCCTAGCCGAAGCTAGACCCTTTTTATATCTTGGTAGGCCCTGCGAGACTCGAACTCGCGACCAACGGATTAAAAGTCCGCTGCTCTACCAACTGAGCTAAGGACCCAAGAGAGTCGCAGATTATAGGTAGGCAACGCGATGTTGTCAAGACATTTCGCGAGAACCCCGGTAAAAACCGGAGCGAACGCGGAAACTAACCGAATGTCCCGCGCTCGTCCCGTCCGATACCGTCTACCGCGACGCCTTTACCCGCTTTACTTCAGCTTGGAGAGGCGATCTTGTGCCGTCGTCGCCGAAGGCGTGCCGGCATATTGACTCACCACTTGCTGCAGCGTCTTCTTCGCCGCGGCGCGCTCGTTTTGCTCCGCCTGGTTCGTCGCTATCTGCAGCAGCGCATCAGGCGCGCGCGGATGCGTCGGATAGTTGTCGACCACTTGCTTCAACGTGGCATTCGACTTCTTGTAGTCACGCAACGCATAGTAGGCGTTGCCGAGCCAGAACAGGGCGGTGGGGCGATAGGGGCTCTGCGGATAGGCATCGGCGAAGTCGCTGAATGCCGAGCTCGCACCCTTGTAGTCGCCACTGCGGAACTGCTGGAGCGCGGCGTTGAACTTGGTCGATTCGCCCGGTTGCACCGTGCCCTGGACGCCGTCGACCGTTTGCTGCTGCGGTTCGAATTTCTTCAGGCGACCATCGAGATCCGAGTAGTAATCCTTCTCCGTCTGCTGCACGGTGGTGAGCTGATTCTGGAGATCTTCATTTTGACCGCGAACCTGCGCGACTTGCTGGTTCAGCTGGTCGTTGCGATTCTGTAGGTCGATGACCGCGCGCTGGGCGGCGGACAATTGCGCATTCGTATTATCGAGGCGTTGACGCAGGTCTAAGATGGCCTTGCGTGCTTCGTCGTCGCTGAAAGCGTGGGCCGGCGCTGCGGACAGCGCGCCCCACGCGAGCAGCGCAACGAAAGCCGTCCGGGCTATGCCCCTCGTGGACGGGGGCGTGAACGAGTTTCGTTGCATTGGTTTTTTTATTGATAGATCAGATCAGCACGGCGGTCTTGTGCATACGCGTCTTCACCGTCACCCGATGCCTTGGTCTTGCCCAGGCTGACGGATTCGATTTGCGATTGCGGCACGCCCAGCGTTTCCAGCACGCGCGCTACAGCAGCAGCACGCTTCTGGCCCAGTGCCAGATTGTACTCTTCCGTACCGCGCGGGTCGGTATTGCCTTGGACCAGAACGTGACGTTCCGGATGACCCTTCAGGTAGTCGGCGTGGGCTTGCAGCACTTGTTGGTACTGATCGCTCACCGTGTAGCTGTCGAAATCGAAATACACGCTGCGCTTGGCCAGCGGGCTGTTCGGATCGTTCAACGGATCCACGTTCACTTGTTGCACGGCATTCGGATTAGGCTGCGTGCCATAACCCGCGCCACCGGCGTTAGCGTCCTTGTCCATCTTGACGCCCGAATGACAAGCGGCGAGCAGGCCAACCAGGCCGACAATCGCAGCACCACGAAGCTGACGAACCATTTTTACTTCTCCTTTTTGTGTTATTGCATGAATGGACCCCAGGACGGCGCGCTCACTGCGCCGCCCCGAACCGACAGAACCTGCCTAATCCGACCGTCTGTCGACACGGCCGCCAGCACACCACGCCCCCCAACCTCAGTGGCGTACAAAATGTACTGCCCATTGGCCGCGAAACTAGGCGAGTCGTCATGGTTGGTATCGGTGACGGCTGTCACTTCACCGGTGCTGAGATCTTGAACGTACAACTTGTAGCCACCGCCGCTACGGCCGATATAGGCCAGCGTCTTGCCATCCGGGCTGAGCCGGGGGCTGGTGTTATAGCTACCCTTGAACGTGACGCGCTGCGCGTTGCCCCCGCCGGCAGACATCTTATAGATCTGAGGTTCGCCGCCACGGTCGCTGGTGAAATAAATCCACTGGCCGTCCGGCGAATAGGTCGGTTCGGTATCGATCGTCGGTCCATTCGACAAGCGGCGTAGCCCCGAGCCGTCGATGTTGACCGCGTAGATCTGGGTGTGGCCCGGCAAGGAGAGCGCCACCGCGAGGTGTTGCCCATCCGGTGCCCACGCCGGCGCACTATTGTCGCCTTTTTGGTTCGCTACGATCGTCCGGCGTCCAGTCGGCAGGTCATGCACGAATACCACCGGCTTCTTCCGTTCGAACGAAACGTATGCCACCTTGGTGCCGTTCGGCGACCAGGTTGGCGAAATGATCGGTTCCGGGCTCGACAACGCGATATTCGCGTCCTGACCATCGGAGTCGGAAATCTGCAGTTGATAACGGCCGCCCGACTTGATCACATACGACAGTCGGGTCGCGAACACGCCGCGCACGCCCAGCAATTTCTCGTAGATATAGTCCGCAACCTTGTGCGCGCTCATCCGCAGGCCGCTGGCCGGGCTGACGAGCGACAGGCCGCCTAGGCTTTGCTGGCTTTGCGTGTCGTAGAGGCGGAAGCGCACATCGAACTGTCCATTCGACAACGGCGTCACGCTACCCGAGACGTAGGCATTGGCGCCACGCGCTTTCCAGCTGCCCAGATCGACCGAGTCGGTTTCCGCTACCGGCGTCGGGCCGGCGTCGATATTCGAGAAGCGACCGCTGCGCGCCAGATCCGCCCGGATAATCGCGGCGATCTGCTGCGGCGAAGCGGTTTCGCCCTTGAAGTTCGCCACCGCGATCGGGTAGAGGTTCGAACCGACGCCGGCAATATCGATAGTCAATTGCGCATGCGCGGCAGCGGCGCCCGCTAGGAAAAATCCTGCGACGATTGCTTTGAGGCCGAATTTATCAACTAATTTCATAGACTTGGAAACGTGTACCTGCTTTGGTTGCTATCTTCGTGAAATAGGACGCTGCTTACCCTAGCACGAGTCGTACCCGCTTGTTGTACCCGCCCATCCCGGCGCGCTTATTATTTCGCATCATTCGGGCGCATCCGCACATTAAATGTTCGTGGCGCCTTACCGTCATCGTCGCGCGGCATCGGATCGGACGCATCGATCGCTTTCAACACGGCATCGTCCCACGCCGGGTTGCCGCTCGATTGCGTCAGATGGCGACTCAAAATCCGGCCATCAGGGGCGCAGACGACATTGATCACCGCCACCGGATTTCCGCCCGTGTTGCCTGCGAAAATGATATTCGGAATGACACGACGACGCACTTTGTCGGCATAGCCGGGCGAGGCATTGCCCGAGCCGGAGCCATTGCCGCTATTCGACGCGCCACCTCCGCTATCCCCACCGGCAGCGGCCATGCCTTGCAATGCCGCCAAACGTGCCTTGCGCGCCTGATCGGCCTGACGTTGGCTCGCTTCCGCGGCTTTGTCCTTTGCCGCCTTCGCAGCGGCCGCCTTTTGCGCCGTCGCTTTATCCGCAGCGGCTTTATCGGCTGCTGCTTTGTCTTGCGCTGCTTTTTCCTCAGCCGCCTTTTCCTGAGCGGCCTTCTGCTGTGCCTTCTCTTGCGCGGCTTTTTCCTGCGCGGCCTTATCGGCGGCGGCCTTCGCCTGTTGCGCCTTGACCTGAGCATCGTGCTTGGCCTGCGCGGCGGCTTCGGCCTTCTGTTGCGCTTGTTGCTGCTGCTTCAACTCGGCTTTCTGCTGGGCCTCGGCTTGCGCCTTCGCCGCGGCGGCGGCCGCAGCGGCAGCAGCCTGTTGCGCCGCTTGACGTTGTTGCTCCGCCGCCAGCGCGGCTTGCTTCGCCGCCTGTTGCTGCTTACGTTTTTTTTCGAGCGCGATCTCGGCGTCCTCATCGGTCGCCGTCGGTGCCGGCGCTGCTGCTTTCGGCGGCGGGGGCGGCGGCGTGTCCGGTTGAGGCGGCTGCGGTTGCGGCGTCGGGGTGCGGCGCGGGGCAGGGGCGTTCAGATCAGGGACTTCGGTCCAGATTTCGGCCTGCACGCCCGAGGAGTCCGACACCGGCCACTGAATCCCGAAATACAGGAAGGCGACCAGCAACAAGTGCATCAGCACCGCGAGCGCAAACGCACGCCAGGTTCCCTTCTCCTCGCGTGGTTCGAAGCGCGGCGATGCCGGCTTGGCCGATGGTGTTACGTTTCTGCTCATTGACTCTTCACGAGCAAGCCGACGCGCTTGACGCCCTGGCTCTTCAATTCAGACATGACGGCCATGACCTTGTCGTATTGCACGGACTTGTCGCCGGCAATGACGACGGGCTCGTCAGGGTGTGTCGGTGTACGTTCCTGCAGAAACGCCGTCAGGTCACGCAAGGTCATCGGCGTTTCCTGCGCGGCGCCGCCGTCGCTCTTATAGCGCACGGACATCGTGCCGTCCGCACGAACGTTGACGATGACCGGCGGTGTCTGCTGCTGTTGCGACGCGCCACCCACGGTGGGCAAGTTCACGACAGCGGGCGTCACCAGCGGTGCCGTCACCATGAAAATAACCAGCAGCACCAACATCACATCGATGTAGGGCACGACATTGATGTCGGACTTTGCCCGGCGGCCACGGCCGCCGCGCATTCCCGATCGCATCGAATCTGCCATCGAATCAGGCTCCTATCTTTCCGGTAATCCGGGCCGTACGTTCAGGACGCCTGGCGTTGCAGAATGTTCGAGAACTCTTCGATGAAGGTCTCGAAACGAATCGCAATCCGGTCGACATCGGTGGCGAAGCGGTTGTACGCCACCACCGCAGGGATCGCGGCAAACAGGCCGATCGCCGTTGCGACCAGCGCTTCGGCAATGCCCGGTGCGACGTTGGCGAGCGTTGCCTGCTGCACGTTCGCGAGCCCGCGGAACGAATTCATGATCCCCCAGACGGTGCCGAACAGACCGATGTACGGGCTGACCGAACCGACCGACGCGAGGTAGGGCAGGTTCAGTTCCAGCACGTCGAGCTCGCGTTGGAACGCGGCACGCATCGCGCGGCGTGAGCCGTCGACGATCGCGGTGGCGTCGCCATGACGTTCCTTGCCTTTCAGGAACTCACGCATGCCGGCTTCGAAGATGCGTTCCAGCGCGCCGATCGAATGGCGATTGTGTGTCGCGCTCTGAAACAAAGCGTTCAAATCGCCACCGGACCAGAAATCGCGTTCGAAGCGCTCGGTTTCCGAGCGAACACGGCGGACCGTCGCCCATTTGCGGAAAATGAATGTCCACGAAATCAAGGACAGGACGAGCAGGAGCGCCATGACCGCTTGCGCGAGAACGCTGGCGTGCAGGACGAGGGAGATGATCGACAGGTCTTCGGTGTTATTCATAGAGCTGGTTCGAGAGGCGGGCATGCCGGCCCGGCGAGTCGCGTTCGCGTACCGGGCCGTTGTCGTGAGTCTGGTCGCCCCGGCCGGTAACGCGTGAAGTAACAGTGCGATTCGCCGGAATGACGGCGCGACAATTTTAGTCCCTGGAAAACGCGGTGGCGTTCGTTATTCGTGATGGAGCGCCGCGACTACAGTATGCGGTAGCCCGGTCGGGCGCAACGTGTTCGCGTTGACGCATGCGACCAGGATCGTTCCGCTACAAAGCCGTTCACCTGAGCGGAATGCGTGTTGTTCGAATTCAACCGAGGCCCGGCCCATTCGCGCCACATGACTTTCAATCCGTAACATGTCATCGAGCCGCGCCGGCGCAAAATAATCGACAGCCGTCCGGCGTACGACAAATAACGTCCCCGTGTCCACGCTCAATCGGCTTTGGTCGATGCCGCCGGCCCGTAACCACTCGGTCCGCGCGCGCTCGAAAAATTTAAGATAATTCGCGTAAAACACGATGCCGCCCGCATCGGTATCTTCATAGTAAATGCGTGTCTGCCAAGCGAACGGGGCGCGTGGCGATGCTGACGAGCGGTGCGGCGACGGTACGGAAATCATGCGCGAATTCTACCCGAACGCCTCGCAGGTAAAAGTGACTTGGAAAATCTTGTTACAAGTTTTCGGCGCGCTGTGTGCGGTGGCAACGGCAGTCACGTCAGTGATCGCATCGACATTGCCAGTGCGTGGCGGATGCACTACACTATCCGGTCCCAGCTTAGCGTAACTGGCGATACGACGTCGTTCGCGGCGATGGCCGACGCGGGCCCCGGCAAATACCGAGGGGCCGCGTGATCGGGCATTCCGGCCGGGCTTGCGGGATCCTTTCTGTTGCTTGCAAAAGCGATAGTGAGGACTTCCCGCCAAGTCCGTCTCCGGAATGCTCCGGCCATCCGCCGCGCGCGGCGTCGAGGTGGAACCGCCCACCGTGAAGCGCTAAGCGTCGTTTGCGCCGTTCGCCTGGGCAGAGCCGTGAGTCGATGGTCGACCATCCCTCGCCTCGTCCGCTTTCCACGTTGCGCATACCCATGCGTGGCACGCCCGTCGGTCGTGTCGAAACGTGTACCAGGACGGGGGAGAGGGGTGCGCCGTTGGGTCGGGCTTAACGTCAACCTGAAGCGTCAACCTCGGAAATCGCCCTATGTTCGCGAAAGACAAATACCAGCTCGAAACCCTGGACCCGGAACTGTTTGCCGCCATCGGCAAGGAAAACCAGCGTCAGGAAGACCACATCGAGCTGATCGCCTCCGAAAACTACACCAGCCCAGCCGTCATGGCCGCGCAAGGTTCGCAGCTGACGAATAAGTACGCCGAAGGCTATCCCGGCAAGCGTTACTACGGCGGCTGTGAATATGTCGACGTCGTCGAGCAACTCGCGATCGACCGCGTCAAGGCGCTGTTCGGCGCCGACGCGGCGAACGTTCAGCCGAATTCCGGTTCGCAGGCGAACCAAGGCGTGTTCTTCGCCATGCTGCAACCGGGCGACACGATCATGGGCATGAGCCTGGCCGAAGGTGGTCACCTGACGCACGGCTCCCCGGTCAATATGTCGGGTAAGTGGTTCAAGGTCGTCAGCTATGGTCTCAATGCCGAAGGCGACATCGACTACGACAAGGCGGAAGAAGCGGCCAAGGAACACAAGCCGAAGCTGATCGTTGCAGGCGCATCCGCCTTCGCGCTGAAGATCGACTTCGCCCGGCTGGCGAAGATCGCGAAGGAAGTGGGCGCGTATTTCATGGTCGACATGGCGCACTATGCCGGCCTGATTGCCGCCGGCGTCTATCCGAACCCGGTGCCGCACGCCGACTTCGTCACGACGACGACGCACAAGAGCCTGCGCGGCCCGCGTGGCGGCGTGATCCTGATGAAGGCGGAATTTGAAAAGAAGATCAATTCGGCCATCTTCCCGGGTATCCAGGGCGGTCCGCTGATGCATGTGATCGCCGGCAAGGCGGTGGCATTCAAGGAAGCGGCCGGCGAGGACTTCAAGACGTATCAGAAGCAAGTCGTCGAAAACGCGCGCATTCTGGCGGAGACGTTGATCTCGCGCGGCTTGCAGATCGTGTCGGGTCGCACGGAAAGCCATGTGATGTTGGTGGATCTGCGGGCCAAGAAGCTGACTGGGAAGGCAGCGGAAGCGGCCTTGGGCAAGGCGCATATCACCGTCAACAAGAACGCGATCCCGAACGACCCGGAATCGCCGTTCGTGACCAGCGGTGTTCGTATCGGCTCGCCGGCAATGACGACGCGCGGTTTCGGCGCCGAAGAAGCCAAGCTCGTCGCGAATCTGGTGGCGGACGTGCTGGACGCGCCGGAAGATGAAGCAAACCTTGCAAAGGTCCGTGAGCAGGTAGCGGCCTTGACCAAGCGTTTCCCTGTCTACGGCTAATCTCTTTCCCCGATACGAGCGAGCCCTCCGATGCGCTGCCCCTACTGTCGGCATGACGATACCCAAGTGATTGACTCGCGGGTATCGGAGGATGGTGCGGCCATCCGTCGTCGCCGGCGTTGTCCGGCGTGCGACAAACGATTCACCACTTACGAACGGTCTGAACTGGCCTTGCCGGCGGTGGTGAAGCGGGATGGCAGCCGCGCGGAGTTCGATCGGAAGAAGATCGAAGGGAGCATGCGGCTTGCGCTGCGCAAGCGTCCTGTCAGCGCCGATGCACTGGCCGATGCCCTCGCGCAGATCGAATTCCAGTTGGTGGCGCGCGGTGAACGCGAAATTCGCAGCGATGCCATCGGTGAATTGGTGATGGTCGCTTTGGCGCGTTTGGATAAGATTGCCTATATCCGCTTCGCCTCGGTGTATCGCCAATTCGATAATATGGACGATTTCCAGCGCGTGATCGACGAGTTCAATCGCACGCAGGAGGCCCCGCCCGGGAAGTCTTGAGCGAGGCCGCATCGATACCGCCCGCAACGCGCGGTATGGTCGATGCGGTGTGCTTGACGTAGGCCGAAACGCCGCTCGAAAGCGTGCAATAGAAGCCCGCCTCCACTTGTTGGAGGCGGGCTTTCTGTCTTTTCGGGCGGCAGTTTTTTTGCAGTGGCGATGTGGGGCTGTCAGTGCGATGCGCCCCTATCTGGCCATTCGGACAACTGTCATCGACGCTGGCGCGTGGATAAAGTGGGGCATCGTGCTGAGAGGAGGCGCCGATGCACACTGTCCCGCAAGGATGCGACCGTCGTGTACAGCAGGGATTCGCGCTGATCGAGTGGCTGTTGGCGCTGGCGATCGCAACGAGCCTTGTCGCGATGGCGGCCGGCTCATGGCGACGCTGGTGGGTGGGCATCGCGCTATCGCAGGCCGAGCATGCGATGCTGGCGTCCTTCGCGATCGCGCGCCATGAGGCCGTGCGACAGAACCGGCCCGTGACCCTATGCCCTGCCACCGCAGAGGGGCAGTGTGCATCGACACCGCATCGTGACGGTTTTGGCGCCCATTCGTCTGGACGCGAATGGCGCTTCGGTTGGCTCGTCGTGGTCGATCGCCCGGTCCGGCGAGAAAAAAGCGCGCGGGTGCGTCAGGGCGAGCCGCAGGGCGCACCGATGGTCTTGCATCGCGTCGATCCCATCGGCGGCATTCGCGTGTCGGTTCACAAGAGTGCCGGGCCGCTCGTGTTCCGGCCGCCGATGGGATTGATCGTCGCACGATGGGGTGGTTTCGAGATTCGGCCTGAGAACATGCCGACGGGACAATCCGCAAGCGCCGAGGGGTTGCTGGCGATGCGCTGTCTGACGCTGAGTGGCAATGGTCGAGCGCGGGTAGCGCGTGGCCCTTGCCGATGACGGGCCGGAACGTGTGGCACGGACCGCGTTATGCGTGTCATGCGCGGTATGTATGTCACCGCGGCTTGGCGCGACGTCGTGAATCGGGCCAGGCCCTGCTGGAATTGGTGATCGCAATGGCACTCTTTGGCACAGCGGTGCAGTTGACGATCAAAACGCAGCTCTGGCAGATGACGATGATGCAGCAGATCGATCGGCATCGCGTTGCCCTGCGGGCGTTGGAAGCGCGGATCGCCATGGATTCGGGTCCGCGCGGGGGCGGTGACGACGGACGACGATCGACTGCGCGGGATGGCGTCGATGCGGTGCACGACGCAGAGACGGATTGGGTGCTATTGACCGCGCGGCTGCCGTCGCCGGTGTGGCGGCGCACGCGCGACACGATCGATGGCAACGGCTGGACACTGTGCTGGCGGGAAAACATTCGCGGAAAAGATCGGCTTCCAAACGATACGGACTACGAAAAAACCGCACTTGCTGAAAATCGAGTCGAGGGGGAGATCGATGCGCGTCGTTGCCAATCACTGGCCCTTCCGTAAGCGTATAGCCACACGCCGTGCGCATGGCTTCGTTTTGCTCGAATGGGCACTGGCCGCTGCGTTAGGCTTGGTGTTTGCCGTGGCGGTGCTTGCCGCGCTGGCCGGCTTTCGCCGCCATACGAGTGCGGTGGCCGAAACGGCGCAACTCCGCGCCGATGCAGCCATAGCCCTGCGATTCCTGCGCCATTACATGACGCGTGCGGCGGATCCTGGGATGCCTGGGCGGCTGAGCGCAGGCCGTATCGAATGCGATACCGGGGATGCGAGACCTGTCTCGATGTGGCGTGCTTCCGTTCCGGTTTCGGCTTATTCAGTCGCGCGGCGGGGGCGGGATTCCGATGGCATCACGCGACGATTGCACTGCGATCTGACCTCGCATCGGGGCCGCCTCACGATCGATTATCCGAGCGACCGTGAGGCATCGTGGCGCGATGTTTCAAATCGGCCGGCCGACTGCCAGGGTACGGCTTTGTCGGCGGCCAATACCAAGCCGAACGCGCCGCCTCCGCAGGGCCGACCGATGATGCAAGCGGCCTTGTGGATTAGCGTCAGCAGAGGCGATGTGACGCCTGCCTTGTTCTGTAAGGGCTCGCCGGATCGGATTCGTCACAAGGGCAAGCAGTCGGGCAGTGCGATCGTGGATGGGGTCGAGCGGCTGGCCTTGTGGCGTCGCGGATCGTACGACGAAGTCTGCATCGTGATGCGCGGGCGGATCCGGCGCGCGCCGACGCCGATGCCGACGCCCGATCCGCCCTCTGGGGGCGCATCGGTGCGTGATGGCGGCTCGGGAATGCCTCGCCGTGCCGTCCGTGCGGAACGCGCCGAGGGAGACCGATGCGAGGCGGCACTGAGCGAGCGCGGGCACTACGCATCGCACACCGACTATGTGGCGCCGGACGGCTATCGTCGGCACGTTATCCGCGCCTTCTGGCCGGCACCGACCCGATGACGCGGCCGCGAGTACGGCGATGGCGCCGTTGGCATTCGCGGGGCGCCGTATTGCTCTGGACGCTGCTCGCGACGGCTGGCATGGCGTTGATGGCGGGGATGACCTATCGGGCGATGTACTTGCAATGGATCGATTGGCGTACCGAGCAGGCGCGGCAGGTCGTGCGTTATGCCGCGCACGCGCTACTCGCACGTTGCGAAGGGGAACATTCGCCGGACGGGCGGGGCGACGGCAATGCAGCGATGTGCGATGCGCCGAGGTCCTGGACGGCCTTGCACGACGCGATGGCCGCGAGGCCGCCGCCGGTGCGATGGCGTGCGGCCCGGAGTTTGTCAGAAAACGCGGTTGGCGTTTCGCGTCTGACATGGGCTGCGCCCCTCCCTACGACAGCAGGCAAGGGCGCCGGGCTCGGTTTTGCTCCCGCCGTCGTGGAGGCCTTCTGTCTGCGAGAGGTGTGGATCGACGACGCGACGCTGGGGCGCGTGGTGGTGTCGACGATTCGCGCGCAGCACAGCCAAGTCGATCTCGATGGAATTGCCCGCAGGGGGGAGGAGGGGATATGGTTACAGTCGATTGTTGCGCGGCAAACGGCACCGTGCGCGCGGACGGCGCGCCGCGTTCTGGAAATTGTCGAGCCTTGGCATCGTGGCGGATCGTCTTAGTGAAGTGCCGCAGGACGCGTCGTGCGAACTTACCGGTGCCGATGCCGATGCCGACGCCGACGCCGACGCCGGCACCAATTACGCGGCGTCTTTCCAGTAGGCGTTGGATCCGTGCATTCACGCTGATCGAGACCTTGATCGCGGTGATGCTGCTATCCGCGATCACGCTGTTCGCTGTGCCGATGTACCGCGATGCCGCTGCCCGCAGTCATCGTATGATGGCCATCGATGCCCTTCGAGAGCGGGCGTTTGCGATGGCCTGGCTGAACGGGGCGTCTTCGAACGGGGCTGCAGGTGGTGTATTGCGACCCGTGACGCGCTCGGCGCATGACGATGCGCGATCAATGGGTGTTTCGCCGCATGCGGCGATGGAGGGCATTTATCGGCTCGAGGTGCTACAGAGCGGCAATGGCGAGAACGTTGTCCGCGCAACGCCGGTGTCCGGTGGTCCGATGCACGGCGATCGATGCGGAATTTATGAGTTAGTCAGTAATGGCGTACAACGCAATGTCGAACCCGGCGGCCGGGTGCTTGCTGCCGAGCGGCAACAGGCCTGCTGGCGAGGACGCGGCTGAACCCGCGTGCCTCGTAGCGACAGTCGATCGAAAAGCTAGCCGGTTTGAGCGGAGATCAGACCGCCCCGCGCCGGGCAGCCTTTCGTTGCTGGCGGCTGCTGCGCCAAGACCGCAGACGACGGGCGATGCCGAGCGTCTTCAGTCCAACGACAGCGAGTCCGGCCCACTTGCCAGCCTTGCCGGCGCGTTGCAAGGCGCCGCTCGACCTACCGCCGAGTATCAGTGATATGAGACCGGAGAATAGCGGGTATCGCGCCAGTAATGGCAAAACGGCACGCGCAAAAGGCTGGAGGAAATCGGGCAAGACGCCCAGTAGGGCCGTGAGGCCAGGCTGCCCACCAGCGGCCGCACGTGAGCGACCGAACAGGCGGCCGATCAAGCCCAAGGCACCCAAGCCCGTGAAATGCGATCGCAGATCGGCACTGGCTTCCGCGATCGACAAGCGTTCCAATGCCGCGCGGGCGATCAATAATTCCTTTTGCACCGCACGCGCTTGTCGCGGGCTGAGCCCGGCATAGCGGGCCTGCAACGTATCGCGCGCAGCCCGCGTGGGATGTGACGAATCAATCGGCATCCTGTCCTCGCAGATGGTGCACGACCAAGGCACGATCGTTATCGAATTCGGCGCGGGTCGCCTCGAAAGACGGCGGCGCATGCCGGGCCGCGTATCGAAGTCGAAGTACGCACGCCAAGGTCACGATGCCGTAGAGCACCGTCAAGCCGAGCAAGGGTTGCCAGTGATAGCTGTCCCACAAGGCGATGACAATCAATGCGGTCAGACTGATCAACATGACCAGGCCAAAGACGCCCGCGACCGCGGCGATGACCAGCGCACCGACGATGCGCTCTTTCTCCTCGGCCAGCTCGATGCCGATCAATGCCATGCGCGTGTGCGCCAGACCCATCAGCGAGGCGCCGATACGTCCCAAAGCGGAAGGGGTGTTATCCGGCGTCCCGTTCGATGCCATCTTATTTGCGATTGATCAGCAGACCGAGCGCGAATCCCACCGCCGCAGCCACACCAAGGGACTGCCAAGGCTTCTGATGAACGTAGTCGTCGGTCTTGCGCGCCGCGGCCTTGCCTTTCTCGACGACGACAACCTGCACGTCAGACGCCTTTTCCTTCGCCTGCTTTAACTGCGCGATGGCCTTGTTGCGGAGGTCGTTCGCTTGTTCGCCGGTTGCGCTAGCTGCTTGCTTCAGCAGTTCTTCGGCATCCGTCAGCACCGTTTTGATATCCGTCATCAGTTTCTCCTTGTTTGTCTCCGGCATGATCGCAGTCCCTTTGAAGGCGCGTTCGAGGCTGGCTCGAAGCACAGATGGATAAGTCGTCCTGGCAATCCCGCGCCGCTGTTGCGGACGCATCGGGTTTCGTCAGGACCGGGATGCCTATTATCCTAACGGAAAATGCGCGTTCCTGGCGGCCGAATCCACCCGGGCCTTGTTTCAGTTTGTATCCCCTACCGCCAGAAAGCCGGTAATCTGACACCCATAGCTTTCCAAAGGAGCCTACGATGAGTACCGACAGCAGTGTGCCGGCCGGCACCGTTCATGAATCCGGCCAAGCGTCGACCGATGGCGTCACCGCCGAAGCCGTTCTGGGCGGAGGCTGCTTCTGGTGCACGGAAGCGGTATTTCTCCAGGTCGACGGCGTGCTGGCCGTGGAATCCGGCTATGCCGGCGGCCAGCATCCGAACCCGACCTACGAAGCGATCTGTACCGGTAACACGGGACACGCCGAAGTGGTCCGTGTGCGCTTCGATCCGGCCACGCTCAGTTATCGCGATGTGCTAAATATCTTTTTCGCGACGCACGATCCGACGACTTTGAACCGTCAAGGGAACGATGTCGGCACCCAGTATCGCTCGGTGGTGTTCACGTTGAACGACGCCCAGGCGAAGGAAGCTGAGCAAACCATCGTCGCCTTGCAGGCCGAAGACGTGTTCGGCAAGCCGATCGTCACCGAAGTCACCCCGCTGAACGGCAATTATTTTCCAGCGGAGGCCTATCACCAGGACTACTTCGCACATCATCCCAATCAGGGATACTGTGCCTACGTCATCGCGCCGAAGGTGGCGAAGATGCGCTCGGCATTCGCTTACCGCTTGAAAAATCGCGGCTAGAGCGGGCGCCGAAACAGAAGCTGACACAAGCGCGAAAGCAAGCATCGAAGCAGCGGCGGCGTCGATGCTGCAGGCGCCAGCCTACTCAGGCCATCGGTTTTCCGCGACGCATCGGTTCAGATCCGCGCGGGAGGCCCAACCTTCTTGCTGCAGCATCGGTTGCGGATAGAAGGCCGTTACCGGCCCGAGACACAGAATCGCCAGCGGTTTGGCGCCGGGCGGCATGCCGAGCAGCGCACGCACCGGTTCCACCGCGAATAGCGAAACCCAACCCATGCCCAGCCCCTCGGCACGTGCGGCCAGCCAGAGATTCTGGATGGCGCACGACAGGGAGGCGACATCCATCTCGGGCAGCGTCCGCCGTCCGAACACGTGCTCCTCGCGACGATCCATCAGGCCCGCCACGATCACCTCGGCGGCGTCGAGAATCCCTTGCACCTTCAATGCCATGAAGTCGTCGCCGCGTTCGCCCAAGGCCCGCGCGGTTTCGAGTCGCTCGGCTTCGACGATCGCATGCAATTGTTGGCGTACCGCCGAATCGGTGATCCGCACGAAGCGCCAGGGCTGCATGAAGCCGACGCTTGGCGCGTGGTGTGCGGCCGACAAGAGACGCGTGCGCTGCGCTTCGCTCACCTCGCCACCGCAGAAGTGCCGCATATCGCGCCGCTCGTGGATGGCCCGATATACGGCCGCCTTCTCCTCCGGACTGAAAGCCAGACCGTTGGCCGGCGTCGATAGGGCGCAGGGGAGGACATCCGACGCGGCGAGCGGCGGAGGCAGCGTGTGGTCGAGGGGACCATGATTCAGGGCGGACATCGCACATTCCTTCGGCAATAACCGGATCGATGTTGCGGGCTCGGCCGCCGCCTGTCAATGTGACTTGGTGTCGAGGGGGGCCGCGCCAGTGTAAACCATCATCCGGCTTGGATTTCGGGTGCAACACCGCATAAGGCGGCAAGGGCGCTGGCGAGCCAGCCGCAACTTAGCGGTGAGGAGCCCTCCGCCTTGTTGTTGACGATCACGAAGCTCGATTGCCCCGCGGCGAGGTACCGCAGAATCAAGGCGGCCAATGCCTGTCGCGTGGGCAGATCGGCGTCGACGATGGCATCGAAGGGCGCGTAGCGATCCTTCGCGCCCTCGTAGCGCATTCCCGCATGCAGGCTCCATCGCACGATCAAGGGGCGGGGATCGACCGCCGGCGTCGGCAAGGGGTGTGGGATCGGGGCGGTCGCCGAACCCACCGGTACTTCCGGCGCATCCAGCATCTGCAGTGCCGCGGCCTGGCGTGCGACGTCCGGCATTCGGGCATGCACGCCCAGGCAATAGCGCACGCGTCGCTCGCGCAACATGCGGATCAGGCGCGGCGTGAGCAGGCTGGCATCGCGCAGTTCGAGCGCGTAGCAAACGCCTCGGGCACGGGCATCGTCTTCCAGAGGCGGCAGGGCGGCGAAGAACTGCCCCAGTCGGTCGATCAACGCGGCGGGATCGGCCAATTGCGCATCGGTCAGAGGCGAGAGTTGAAAAACCATTGGCCCGGCGTGTACGCCGAGTCCGGCGAGGCAACGCGTCACGAAGGTTTCCGCGGCCAGGTCGGCGTTCAAAAAATCGGGATTGGCGCGCGTCGGCACGCCGCGAGCGCCGCGCAATGCCGCGTCGCAAACGGCGGCCGGTGCCTTCACGAGGAAGCGAAACGCCGCGGGGACCTGTGCCGCATAGGCCCGGTATTCCTCGATGGTCAGTGGCGCGTAGAAGGAGCGATCGATCCCCACCGTGCGCATCAAAGGATGCGCGGCGTAAGCGGACAAACCGCCATGTGCCAATGCGGTGGTGGTGTGCGCCCGGTCGTAAAGCAGACCCTGCCAGCCTGGAAAGGACCAGGAGGAGGTGCCCAGATGGACGGAGGGCGGCAGATGTTCAGCCGCCTGTTTCAGGAAGGGGTGCGCAGGAGAGGCGACGCCGATCGTCGGCATCGGCGCGCGAACGGATCGTGTCGGTGCGTGGGCCGCCGGGGCGGCGGTCTCGCCGACACCGGCGGCATCGGCAACATCGGCCCCAACCCCGGCCCCCGCTTCAGGCGCTGCCGGGGCCGGATCGAACAACGATGTCTGCGCGTCGGCAGCGGTTTTCCTTGTCACGTACGGGCGAAGAGGCGCGGACGGCGATCAGCGATTGGCCGCGCCATCGTACATGTAGCGACGTGACCATGGCAGCGTCGTGCCCTTGCGTCCCGCCTTGCGACCGACGATCTGGTAGATGGCCACGTCGTCGTTGTCGAAGGCATACGCGCAACCGGCCAGATAGACGCGCCAGATCCGAAAGCGCTCTTCGTCGACCATTTCGCGCAAGGTCGGCGTCGCTTTTTCGAAGTTGTCGGCCCAGATGTCGAGCGTCTTCGCATAATGGCGGCGCAGATTTTCGACATCGAATGCCTCGAGGCCGCCTTCTTGCATCGTCTTCAGCGCCAGCCCGATGTGCGGCAATTCGCCGTTCGGGAAGACATATTTGTCGATGAAATCCCCGCCGCCGTGCGAAGTCTCGCCGCTTTCGGCATCGGTCGACGTAATGCCGTGGTTCATCACCACGCCGTCGTCCTTCAGCAGGGAACGCACCTTGGCGAAGTATTCCGGCAGATTGGCGCGACCCACGTGCTCGAACATGCCGACGCTGGTGATCCGATCGAATTCGCCGCCGACATCCCGATAATCCTGCAGGCGGATTTCGATCTTGTCCGACAGGCCCGCGGCCTTCACACGCTCGGTTGCCAGATCGAATTGATTCTGCGACAGCGTGACGCCGACGCAGCGCGCACCGAACTTCTGCGCAGCGCGGATCACCAACGCGCCCCAACCGCAACCGATGTCGAGCAGCGTGTGTCCCGGCTGTACGTCGATCTTGGTCAGGATGTGATCGATTTTCTTCAGCTGTGCGGTGGCCAGATCCTCATCGCCTGTCTCGAAATAGGCGCACGAGTAGACCATATTCGGGTCGAGCCACTGCTGGTAGAACGCGTTCGATACGTCGTAGTGGTACTGGATCGACTGTTTGTCGGAGTCCTTCGTATGCGTGAAGTAACGTACGGCGCGCTGCAGCTTGCTGGGCGCGGACACCGAGACGTTCGCCAAGGCATAGCCGATCTTGATGATGTCGGCCAGACGGCCTTCCAGATCGATCTTCTGCTTGACGTAGGCTTCCCCGAGATTGTCCAGGCTGGGATCGAGCAACAGCGGCATGGCCGCTGCCGACTTCACGCGCAGGGTCACCTGCGGAATATCAAACGTACCAAAATCGAACGTCTGCCCGTTCCAGAGGGCGAGCCGTGCCGGTAGATTCGCACGTGACCTCACGTCGGCGATCCACTCTCCCAGCTTCTTCTCCCAAAACATGTCGATATTCTCCGTGCTGTGTCGATGAAGTGCGCTGAAAACCCGATCGGATAGACGTCTCTACGGACTGCCTTGTGCGAGTTCCGGATCGTTGGCTTTTCGGCTTTGCGTTTGTCGCGTGATAAATACCTGCTGTACTGCCTATTCGATGTTTTATCGAGACGGCTTAGGCGCCGTCTCGATAAAAGCATGTGGATAGAATATAACGCGACTTATTTCTACGTGCGCGCGATGCCAATCAGGGGGAAAGTCGCTCGATCGTCCAGGGCCCGGGTGCCGTAGCGGCATCAACGGACAGGGTGCGGCGAAAACGAATGCGATCGTGCAGGCGCGATGGGCGCCCTTGCCAGAATTCGATGGTGTCGGGCGTTAGCCGATAGCCGCCCCAATGGGGGGGGCGTGGCGGATTGTCGCCGTATTGGGCCTTGAACGCGTCTTCGCGCGCGACGATCACGTCGCGGCTGGCGATAACGCTGCTTTGTTCCGAGGCCCAGGCGCCAATGCGCGAGCCGGCAGGCCGCGAGTGAAAATACGCGTCGCTTTCGGCGTCGCTCACCTTTTCCACCCGGCCTTCGATGCGGACCTGCCGCTCGAGCTCGACCCAGTGGAACAGCAGGCTGGCGAAAGGCTGGGCTGCCAGCTCCTGGCCCTTGCGACTGTCGTAATTCGTGAAAAACGTGAAGCCCCGCGCATCCACCCCTTTAATCAGAACGATGCGCGCGGAGGGACGACCGTCCGCCGACACCGTGGCCAAGCTCATGGCGTTTGGTTCAGGGATCTGTGCGTCCAGCGCCTGGTCGAACCAGAGCGAAAACTGCCGAATTGGATCACGTTGTACATCGGATTCCGAGAGGGAACCGTAGGCGTAATTTTTTCTGAGGTCGGCGAGAGCGTTCACGATCTGCTTGTCTAGGCACTACAATGCGACAAGTATAGCCCCTGCCTTTTTTTCTTGTGCGATACGGGGTGCATTGAATGCTATTTGTAATGATTCTTTGCCGCGTGTAATCCAGAATGTAAGCAGCGGCTTGATAATCGCACGAATGGTTTGCTTATTCCGCGCCGTCATTTAATGCTCGACATCCAAAATAGTCTGTCGAGCGACAGGTCTTTAACGGTGCAAATAGCGCGTTGCGCGCATCGGACCGGACCGTGCAGGGGCCGACAACAGGATGAGGATAGAAGCGTGATGGAAGACAATGCCGCGCCGCCGAGTGGTGCGCCCGACCCGTTCAGCGTGTCGGAGCAGCCGGACCTTCCGGAGGCGCCGGATCGCGCCCGTCGCTTCGGTGGAATCGCCCGATTGTACGGCGACGCGGGTGCGCTGCGCTTCGCGCAGGCGCACGTTGCCGTTATCGGCATCGGGGGCGTGGGCTCCTGGGCGGCGGAGGCCCTCGCGCGGACCGCGGTGGGGCGGCTGACGTTGATCGATCTCGACAATGTCGCCGAGAGCAATACCAATCGACAGATCCATGCGCTGGATGGCAACTACGGCAAGGCCAAGGTCGATGCGATGGCCGAGCGGATCGCGCTGATCGATCCGGCCTGTACCGTGGTGACGGTCGAGGACTTTGCCGAGCCGGATAATTTCGCGCAGCTGCTGGGAGGGGGATTCGATTACATCATCGATGCGATCGACAATACGCGGACCAAGACCGCGCTGATCGCCTGGTGCGCGGAACGCGGGCAAAAGATCGTGACGGTGGGAAGCGCCGGGGGGCAGATGGACCCGACGCGAATCAAGATCGACGATTTGTCGCGCACGATTCAGGATCCCTTGCTGGCGAAGGTACGCGGGACGCTGCGCAAGATGCATCGGTTCCCACGCGACCCGAAGGTGCGCTTCGACATTCCAGCCGTTTATTCGGATGAGCCGTTGCGCTATCCGCAGGGAGGCGCCTGCGAGATCGACGTCGGGGAAGGGGCGGCGGCAACGGGTGCTGACGCCCCCAAATCGAATGCAGCGGTCGTCCGGCACCCCGCTGCGCCTGCAGCGGGACCGACCGGCCTGAACTGTGCCGGCTTTGGTTCCAGCATGGTCGTGACGGCCAGTTTTGGTCTGGCTGCCGCATCCCATGTGCTGAATGCGCTGGCGGCGGTAGGCAAGCCCAAGAAATAAGGCGCGCCGACCCCAATGCGTATAAGCGTCGCGGCTAGTGACCGCGGCGCCCATACCGACGTGACCGCGCGGGATCACGTCGATATCGGCTTATTTACCCCAGCTGTCCTTCAGCGAAACGATCCGATTGAACACCGGACGTCCCGGCGTCGAGTCGACGCGGTCGGCGACGAAATAGCCGTGCCGCTCGAACTGCAGGCGATCTTCGGCCGCGACATTGCGCGCGCCCGGCTCGACGAACGCTTGCACCACACGCTTGGCTTGCGGGTTGATCGCTTCCAGGAAGTCGCTCCCCCCGGCGCCCGGATGCGCATCCTTGAACAGGCGGTCGTAGATCCGCACTTCCGCCGCGTAGGCGTGCTCGGCACTCACCCAGTGGATGTTGCCCTTGACCTTGTACGTGTTCGCGCCTTCGGTGCCCGATTTGCTGTCCGGGAAATACGTGCAATGGACGGCGACGATATTGCCGTCGGCATCCTTGTCCGCGCCGGTGCACTCGACGACGAAGCCGTAACGCAGACGCACCTTGTTACCCGGGAACAAGCGGAAATAGCCCTTCGGCGGCGTCTCGTTGAAATCCTCGCGCTCGATCCACAATTCGCGTGACAGCGGGAACTCGCGGCTGCCGCGTTCCGGATGGTGCGGATGGATGGGGGCGTGACAGGTCTCCGACTGACCTTCCGGGTAGTTGTCGATGATCAGCTTGAGGGGATCCAACACCGCGATCGCGCGCGGCGCGACGGGGTCCTGTTCGTCGCGCAGGGACTGTTCGAGAGTGCTCATGTCGATCCACGAGTCCGCTTTCGACAGGCCGATCCGTTCGCAGAACAGTTTGATCGATTCCGGCGTGAAGCCACGGCGACGCAGACCCACCAGCGTCGGCATACGCGGATCGTCCCAGCCCTCGACGTGCTTTTCGTTCACCAACTGCAGCAGCTTGCGCTTGCTGGTGATCGCATAGGTCAGGTTCAGGCGCGCGAACTCGATCTGTTGCGGCAGCGGGCGGCTGAACTCGCCGGCATCGGCCAAGGCATTGAGGATCCAGTCGTACAACGGCCGGTGATCCTCGAACTCCAGCGTGCAAAGCGAGTGCGTGATGTTCTCGATCGCATCCGAAATGCAGTGGGTGTAGTCGTACATCGGGTACACGCACCAGGCATCACCGGTGCGGTGATGATGCGCATGGCGAATCCGATAGATCACCGGATCGCGCAGATTGATGTTCGGGGATGCCATATCGATCTTCGCGCGCAGCACGTGCGCGCCATCGCCAAATTCGCCGGCGCGCATCCGCGTGAACAGGTCGAGGTTTTCTTCGACGCTGCGGGTGCGGAACGGCGACGGCTTGCCCGGTTCGGTCAAGGAGCCGCGCGCCGCACGCATTTCCTCGGCGCTCTGGCTATCGACGTAGGCCTTGCCGAGTTCGATCAGCTTGACCGCCAGCCCGTACAGGCGCTCGAAGTAGTCGCTCGCGTAATACAGATGGGAGGCTGCGCTCGGATCGTCGCTGCGTTGCCATTCGAATCCAAGCCAACGCACCGAGTCGATGATCGAATCGACGTATTCGGTGTCTTCTTTTTCCGGGTTCGTGTCGTCGAAGCGCAGATGGCAGACGCCGTTGTAGTCACGCGCAATGCCGAAGTTGACGTGGATGCTCTTCGCATGGCCCACGTGCAGATAGCCGTTGGGCTCGGGCGGGAACCGCGTCTCGACGCGACCGCCCCATTTACCGGTGCGACCGTCCTCGTCGATGATATTGCGGATGAAGTTTGAGACGACCGGGAGGTCGTTCGAATCGTTCGAAGGAGTGCTCATGCAGGGCCGCGTGCCGAATCAGTAAATACAGCGATAACAATCGTATCGGAAGCAGCGCGCCGTTTCCGGGGCGGGCCTCGGGGGCGTGACCGCTTCCGGTCCATCGGCGCATTTTACCGTACCGGCCCGTGAAGCTGGCGCCCGCATGCAAGACCGTGTGGATTCCTCGACAAAGTGGCATGACGCAACGGCGATTTCTCGGCGTATTTTTAACGCCGTTTTGCGGCATCTTGACGCGCGGTAACAGCCGTAACCGCGCGTAAGTCCCATTGTCGGCGGCCTGAAGCGGGGCATAGGATGCGGAGCATGGCGGGCACAATAGGAGAAACAACATGTTGCTCAAACGCGTGGCGATGTGGACAGTGATTGGTGCGGTGGTGACCAGTGCGGCAGCCTGTGCGCCGTTGAGTCGGAGCCAGAAGGGCGCGGCCATCGGCGGGGCGGCCGGGGGCGCGCTAGGTTATGTGTTGACCGGCGGCCCGATCGGGACGATCGCGGGCGCCGCCGTCGGGGGCGTTATCGGCGCCGGCGCGGGACGTCGCTGATGTGCTAGCGTGGTAGACCCGACACAAGGAGTGGATGATGCGTGATGCGGCAAGCCGAAGTGCGTCGATGACCCCCCGGGCCGCCATGGCCCCGCGGCCCTCCGGGCGCGATAAGTCGCACACGATGCGCGTGCCTTCGGCGCCCGCTTGGCGTGGCGCGCGACGCATGACGGCAGCCGCGACGGCCATTGCCAGTCTGGTCGCCTTGTTCGCTGCCCCGCCCGCGTTCGCCAAGCGGGCCCCGACGCCGTCGTTGCTGGACAGTGCCGCGGCCGCGGTGCCGAACCGCTATGCGGCGTCCGCGGTCGAACAAGTGCTGCGACAGGGCGGCAATGCCGTCGATGCAGCCGTGACGGCCGGATTCGTGCTGGCGGTGACGTCGCCGGATACCGCTGGCCTGGGCGGCGGCGGTTTCATGACGCTCTATATGGGCAATCAGCCGTATTTCCTCGATTTCCGGGAACGCGCGCCGCAAGGGGCGATTCCGGGCATGTTCCTCGACGCGAAAGGGAAGGTCGTCGCGGGTGCCAGCGAGGTGGGTGGCCGCGCGGCGGCCGTGCCGGGCAGCGTGGCGGGCTTATGGGAAGCGCAGAAGCGCTTTGGCAAATTGAAGTGGGCGCAGGTCCTCGCGCCTGCTATCCAATTGGCGCGTGACGGTTTCGACGTCGACGAGCCGCTTGCGCAGCGCCTGAGCAAGGCCGGCCCACGATTCAATGGCAAGACGAACTTCTCGGTCTATTTCGCCGATTTGCATGCGGGCAGTCATCTGCGGCAGCCGGAACTCGCCGCGACCTTGCAGCAGCTTGCCGACAATGGCGGCAATGCGTTCTACAGCGGCCATGTTGCCGATCTGCTCGCTGAGGCGATGCGCGGTCATGGCCTGATCACGCAGTCGGACCTGTCCGACTATCAGGCAAAGTGGCGCGCGCCGCTGGTCGCGCCCTGGCATGGCTATCAGATCATCACCGCGTCCGCGCCGAGCGTCGGCGGCTTGGCCTTGGTGCAGATGCTGCGCTTGCGCGAAGGCTTGCAAAGCGCGTTCGACGGTGTGGGTCCCGATACGCCGCAATACGCGCAACTGACCGCGGCCATCGCCGAGCGGGTCGATGCCGACCAACACCGCTATCCCGGCGATCCCGACAGCGCCGCCGCGTCCGACGGCAGCGGGGGCGCGCAAAGCGCCGCGCGATGGATCGGCGCCGACTATATTAAGCGGCAAGCCACGGAGATCGCCGCGTCGACCAAGGCCAAGGCGGATGTCGAGGCCGGCACGGCCGCTGCAGCAGCGGGTGCGTCGGCCGCGTCAGGTGCGGCGGCCAGTGGCGCAGTGGCTGGTGCAGCGTCGAGCGCCGATGCGGCATCCGGTGCGAGTGTCGCTACGCCGGCCAGCAGCGCGTCGGCCCTGGGCACGGCGCCGGCGCCGGCGCCGGCGTCGGCCGCCGCTGCCGCCGCTACGGCATCCGCACCGGTCTCGACGAAAGCACACCCCTCGGCCGGGACGCAATCGGCTGGTGCGAAGCCCGCCGAGGAGCCGGCCCGGGCGATTTCCACGCAGTATGCGATCGTCGACCGCTGGGGCAATGCGGTGTCCGTATCGATGACGATGAATGCGCCGTTCGGCTCGGGCGTGGTCGTGCCGGGTGCGGGCTTCCTGTTGAACGACGCGATGGATGGCTTTGCGTCGACGGGCGAAGACGCCGGCACTGCCAAGGCGGACGGTCGCGATCCTGCACAATCCCAGTCCGGCGCACACGGCAATGCGATCGCCGGGGGCCGACGTCCGGTCTCGCCGATGGCGCCGACGATTCTGACCGACGGCGGCAAGGCGATCCTGGCGCTCGACGCAGGCGGGGCCGGGCGCCCCGATAGCCTGCAAGGCCCGCTCGTGGAATATCTCGTCATCACATCGATCGTGCACGACAAGCAGCCGCTGGCGCAGGCGGTGTCGGGACCCACGACTTCCGGTGCCGACGTTCAGGCGGTTCAGGTGCAGGGCGACGCACCGGTGCCGCAGGCGGATCCACGCGGGCGCGGCGTAGCGACCGTGGTCAAATGACCGCATATCTGGCGTCATTCAAGGAGAAAGCGGGGCGCGGCGGCGTCCGAAGCCACACGCGAGGCATCACAGCGCAAGGGCAAACGGTATAATCGGCCGTTTGGGGCGCCTTTCGGCCCCTGCAGGCCAGTCCGGCGCGCACACGGATCCGCGCCATCGTCGTCTCGGGATGTCATGCCCGGACCGGTTCGATGGGGTGTTCCGGTATGCGCGCCGACTATTATTGCAGTCGCGCTGCGCCCTCGCGCAGCGGATGCCGACATTGCCGCCGCACGCCACACACGTCAGATACGTCATGAAAGCCGCCGATATCCGTAGCAAGTTCCTGGGTTTCTTCGAATCGAAGGGACACACGGTCGTCCGTTCGTCCAGCCTGGTGCCATCGAACGACCCCACGCTGTTGTTCACGAACTCCGGCATGGTGCAGTTCAAGGACGTCTTCCTGGGCAATGACCCGCGGCCCTATAGCCGCGCCACCACCGCGCAACGCAGCGTGCGGGCCGGCGGCAAGCACAACGACCTCGAAAACGTGGGCTACACGGCCCGCCACCATACGTTTTTCGAGATGCTCGGCAACTTCTCCTTCGGCGATTACTTCAAGCGCGATGCGATCCATTTCGCCTGGGAATTGCTGACCGAAGTGTTCAAGCTGCCGAAGGACAAGCTGACCGTCACCGTCTACTTCGAGGACGACGAGGCATTCGGCATCTGGGAAAAGGAAATCGGCGTGCCGGTCGAGCGGATCATTCGCATCGGCGACAACAAGGGCAGCCGTTACGCCTCGGACAATTTCTGGCAGATGGGCGACACGGGTCCTTGCGGCCCTTGCTCGGAGATCTTCTACGATCACGGCCCGGAAATCTGGGGCGGCCCGCCGGGATCGCCCGACGAAGACGGCGATCGTTTCATCGAGATCTGGAACCTGGTGTTCATGCAGTTCAACCGGGACGCGCAGGGCACAATGACGAAGCTGCCCAAGCCTTGCGTCGATACCGGCATGGGCCTCGAACGCGTGGCGGCCGTGCTGCAACACGTCCACAGCAATTATGAGATCGACCTGTTCCAGGCTTTGATCAAGGCGGCGGCGCGGGAAACGGGCGTGGCCGATCTCGGCAATAACTCGCTGAAAGTCATTGCCGACCATATTCGCGCCTGTTCTTTCCTGATCGTCGACGGCGTGATTCCGGGTAACGAAGGACGCGGCTATGTGCTGCGTCGTATCGTCCGTCGCGCCATCCGTCACGGCTACAAGCTCGGCCGTCGCGACGCGTTCTTCCACAAGATGGTGCCCGACCTCGTCGCGCAAATGGGCGAGGCTTATCCCGAGCTGGCGCAGGCAGAGGGTCGCGTGACCGATATCCTGCGTCAGGAGGAAGAGCGCTTCTTCGAGACGATCGAGCATGGCATGACGATCCTGGAAGCGGCGATCGGCGAGCTGGAAGCCACGCGCACGTCGCCGGAGGCGGCATTGACGCTGTCCGGCGAACTGGCGTTCAAGCTGCACGACACCTACGGTTTCCCGCTGGATCTGACCGCCGACGTCTGTCGTGAGCGACAGATCGCGGTGGACGAGCCGGCATTCGACCAGGCGATGGAGCGGCAGCGCAATCAGGCGCGCGCGGCCGGCAAATTCAAGATGGCTGCCGGTCTCGAATACGCCGGCGAGAAAACGTCGTTCCTCGGCTATGACGCTATCGTGTCCGACGATGCGCGCGTGATCGCGCTGTATGTCGACGGCGCGAAGGTCGATACGGTCCAGGCGGGACAGGACGCGGTCGTCGTCCTCGATCACACGCCGTTCTATGCCGAATCGGGTGGTCAGGTCGGCGACCAGGGCTTGCTGACGACCGATGCATCGCGCTTCGCCGTGCACGACACGCAGAAAGTGCAGACCGACGTATCCGGCCATCACGGTACCTTGGAGCAAGGCACGCTGAAAGTGGGCGACGTCGTGGCGGCACAGGTCGATGGCGTGCGTCGCGCCCGCACGGGTCGGAACCACTCGGCGACGCACTTGATGCACAAGGCCTTGCGCGAAGTGCTGGGCGGCCATGTGCAACAGAAGGGATCGCTGGTCGATCCGGACAAGACGCGTTTCGACTTCGCGCATCATTCGCCGATGTCGGCCGACGAAATCCGTCGCGTCGAGGAACGCGTCAATGCCGAAGTACTGTCGAACGCGGCCGCGCTGGTGCGCACGATGTCGTATGACGATGCCGTCAAGGAAGGCGCGATGGCGCTGTTCGGCGAGAAGTATGGCGACGAAGTGCGCGTGCTGAAGCTGGGCAGCTCGATGGAACTGTGCGGCGGCACGCACGTGACGCGGACCGGCGACATCGGCCTGTTCAAGATCACGTCGGAAAGCGGCGTGGCGGCGGGTATTCGCCGTGTCGAGGCGATCACCGGCGATAACGCCTTGCGCTTCGTGCAGCGTCTCGACGACAGTCTGAACGCGGCGGCGCAGGTCCTGAAGGTCCAACCGTCGGAGTTGACCCAGCGTATCGCGCAGCAGCAGGAGCAGGTGCGTGCGTTGGAGAAGGAACTGGGCGCGTTGAAGTCGAAACTGGCCTCCAGCCGAGGCGACGAATTGTTGGCACAGGCCGTGGAAATCGGTGGCGTGCAGGTATTGGCCGCCGTCCTCGACGGTGCCGATGCCAAGGTGCTGCGTGAGTCCGTGGACCGCTTGAAAGACAAGCTGAAGCATGCCGCAATCGTGCTGGCATCGGTTGCCGATGGCCGCGTGAGCCTGGTGGCCGGCGTGACGCCGGAAGCGTCGAAGCAGGTCAAGGCCGGTGAACTGGTGAATATGGTCGCGCAGCAGATCGGCGGCAAGGGCGGTGGCCGCCCGGATCTGGCGCAGGCCGGTGGTACCGATGCGGCGGCGTTGCCGGCTGCATTGGCCAGCGTGTCGGGCTGGGTGGCGTCGAAGCTGCCGGCTTAAGCGACAGGCATCGCGGCGCGATCCTTCGTGCCGCGATGCCAGCGGTCATTCATCGACGTTATCGCCTTTGGGGATAAGCACAGGACCATGAGCATGCAGGATTTTGCATCAGACAATTACGCCGGCGTCTGCCCGGAAGCGATGCGTTATCTGGTGAACGCGAACGACACCGGGCATGAGGTCGCGTACGGCAACGACAGCTGGACCAAGCAGGTCTGCGATCGCATTCGCAATCTGTTCGAAACGGACTGCGAAGTGTTTTTCGTGTTCAACGGCACGGCGGCCAATTCTTTGGCCTTGGCGTCGCTGTGTCAGTCCTACCAGTCGGTGATTTGCCACGAGCTGTCCCACGTCGAGACCGACGAATGCGGCGGGCCGGAGTTTTTCTCCAACGGTTCGAAGCTGATCACGTCGCGCGGCCCGCTCGGGAAGCTCGATCCGGTCGCGGTCGAATCGGTGATCACGCGCCGCAACGATATCCATTGGCCGCGGCCGAAGGCGATGACGCTGACGCAGTCGACCGAAGTGGGCACCGTCTACAGCGTGGACGAAGTGCGCGCCTTGAGCGACCTGGCCCATCGGCACGGTTTGGCGGTGCATATGGACGGCGCGCGCTTTGCAAATGCCGTGGCATCGCTGCAAGTCACGCCGGCCGAGGTCACGTGGAAGGCGGGTGTCGACGTATTGTGCTTCGGCGGTACGAAGAACGGTTTGCCGGTAGGGGAGGCCGTCGTCTTTTTCGACAAGGCGCGCGCGGAAGATTTCGCCTATCGCGTCAAGCAAGCCGGGCAATTAGCCTCGAAGATGCGCTACATCTCGGCACCGTGGCTCGGTCTGCTCGATGACGACGTGTGGTTGCGCAATGCGCGCCATGCGAATGCGATGGCGCAGCGTCTGGCGCAGGAAGTCGCTTCGGCGGGTGTCAAAATCGCGCATCCGGTGCAGGCCAATGCCGTCTTCGCCGACATGGCGCCCGCCGTCAGTGCGGCGATGCGCGCCAAGGGATGGGTCTTCCATGACTTCATCGCGGCCGGTGGGTGCCGGCTGATGTGCGCATGGGACACGCCCGAAGAGATGGTGGCGCGCTTTGGCGCGGATCTGCGCGACGTGACCGCCGCATAAGACATCAAAGGAGGCGCCGGAGCGCTATCCGGCCGGAATAGATGACGGTAGCAGTAGACAAGGAAGTGGACGCGACCGGGCTGAATTGCCCGTTGCCGATCCTGCGGGCAAAGAAGGCCTTATCCGATATGACCACCGGGCAGATCCTGAAAGTGACTGCCACCGATCCCGGCTCGCAACGCGATTTCGCGGCGTTTGCAAAGCAGACGGGGAATACGATCGTCGAGAGCAGTGTGCATGAGAAGGTATTCACTTTCCTGCTTCGGCGCCGCTGACGCTATCTCAAAAATATGAAACCCGTTCTCTATCTCAATATCCCGATTCCCGCGGAATACATGCCCTTGCTCACCGATGCGTTCGAGGTGGTGATGGCCACGAACGACGCGGAACGCAAGCAAGCGCGGAGTCGGCTGGCGGAAGCGGTGGCGGTGCTGACCAATGGATCGATCGGTTTTTCCCCCGAGGAGATCGATGCGGCACCGAAGTTGAAGGTGTTGAGCGCTTACGGTGTCGGTACCGAGAACCTGGCGATCGATCATGCGAAGTCGAAAGGCATCGCCGTCAGCAACGGCGCCGGTTCGAACGCGGTCACGGTGGCGGACCACGCCTTGGCGTTGATGCTCGGCGCCTTCCGCAAAGTGCCGAAGTTCGATCGGGTTGTCCATGACGGCGGCTGGCGCGACGGGCAGGATCTGCTGCCGATCTTGAGCCGCAAGCGGGTGGGTATCGTCGGCATGGGGCGCATCGGCGAGCTGGTGGCCAAGCGCGTGCTGGGATTCGATTGCGAAGTCGCCTATCACACGCGCAACAAGCGCGACGCGCTGCCGTATGCCTACTTCGCCAATGTGCTGGCCTTGGCCACATGGTGCGATGTGTTGGTGCTGGCGATGCCAGGCGGCCCCGCCACGCGCCATATGGTCAACGCTGAAGTGCTGACGGCGCTGGGTCCGAAGGGCTTCCTCGTCAACGTCGCGCGAGGCAGCGCGGTGGATACGGCCGCGCTGGCCGAGGCCCTGAAAAACAAGACGATTGCCGGTGCCGGGCTCGATGTCTACGAATCGGAACCGGCCAAGCCGGAGCCGCTGTTGGGCTTCGAGACGCTGGTGCTGTCGCCCCACGTCGCCGGCTCCTCTCACGAGGCCGTGGAAGGGCAGGTCACACTGTTTATCGAAAACGCGCAACGCGTTTTTCGCGGTGAGTCGGTGACCACACCGGTTTGAATATAGTGGCGTGATTTGAGACGGTCGGCGGTTATTGCTTGCCCCGACGCAGGCTATTGTGGCGAGACATCAACCAAGGTATCGAGGTGTCTCAATGCAGAAGCCGTTCCTATCCGCCACGCTGGCCCTCATCTTATCGGCGGGTATCGCTTCAACGGCGTGGGCACAGGGACACTCCCCCGCCCATATTCACAATCACGCCGAAAAAGGCGGATATCGTCTCGCGCAATCTCCAACGGATGTCGCGCAGTTCACCGAAGAATACTTCAATAACGGTGATTTCGCGGGTCTGGCGACGCTCTACGACGAAGACAGTATTTTCGTCACGCCCGACGGCGTGAAGCACCGTGGTCGTACCGCCATTCTGGCCGCCTTCAAGAAATTTCGCGAACAGTACTCGGCCCTGAAGGGCGGCGATATGGAAATATTGTCATCCGACACTGCCGGCCTGATTATCGTGAATTGGCGTCTCATCGGGCGTGACGGCCATGCCGATGCAAGCGGTACCGGCACCGACGTGGCACGACGGCGCCCGGACGGTAGCTGGGCCTATGCCGTCGACAATCCCTTCGGCGTGGCGCGCGTGGCGAAGTGAGGATCGCCTGAATCGCGCATGATTCGCGGTTTTCCAAGGGTCGTTTCGAATAAACCGTCATTGTCGGATCAAGCAGCGTGACGGGATGCTTCGCTTAACTGATTTTATTTCAACAAAGGTCAGGTTTCGCGCGCGCTGCCGGACAGGCATGTAACTATCGGCATCTTTCCCGTCACACTGTCCTGCCCCCCATGGCGGTTCAAGTCTGATCAACGTAGCACGACGCGAACAGCAACGGTCTTCGGGTGCTTGCGTCGTCCACCAGACGACAAGATGCAGGACCGCTCCTCGCTCGATGGTGCCCGTGCGCATCGCTCTCTTTCCCCACCTTGTGCCGCGCGGCGACGATGGGCTGTCGCGCGGGAAAGCGTTGCCCGTTTCAGCCCCTTGACGCTGAGCGCAATGCTCGCGACACACGTGTTCATCTGGACACTTGCTGCCTGGCTGTCACGCGGCAATCTCGATGTGCCCGGCGATATGGTTGAGAACTATATCTGGGGCATCGAATGGCAGCCGGGGTATGCCAAACATCCGCCGCTTTTTGCGTGGATCACCGCAGCGTGGTTTATGGTGTTTCCGCGTTTCGATATCGCGTACTTTGCGTTGTCGGCGCTGAACGCCATGCTGGGGCTGCTGGGCATCGCCGCACTTGCCCGGCGGTTTCTACCGCATCATCTCGCCGTGATTGCCGGCTTGGCGATGGCGGTTTCGCCGCTGTATTCAACCCTTGCGATCAAGTTCAATGCGAACGCGGTGCTGCTGTCGCTATGGCCGTGGACGGCCTATTTTTTCGTGCGCTTCATGCAGGGGGGCGGCTGGCGATCCGCGGTGTTGTTGGGTGCGCTCGCAGGCGCCACGGTGCTGGGCAAGTACTTCTCCGTGGTGCTGTTGGCCGCGCTGCTGCTCGCTGCATTGGCGCGGCCGGTCTGGCGTGCGCGACTATTGCGGCCAGCGTCACTGTGGATCGTGATGTCGGGCACGATCGTGCTGCTCCCGCATCTGCACTGGCTGATCAGTGAGGACTTTCCAACGCTGGCCTACGCGCAGCATCGTAGCGGTGGAACGCGCACGGCAGCCACGCGCCGCCTTGGCATGTATGCACTCGCGCAATTCGCCTACCTGTTGCCAAGCAGCGTCGTCTTGCTGGTACTCGTTCGTCAGCATCGATTCAAGGCGCTGGGGGCGATGTTGCAAGCGAGTGTCAAACCGTCACGCTGTCCCGATGTCTGGTGGCTCGCATTCGGCCCCATGATCGTGGTAGCGGGGCTTGCCCTTGTGACGAAGACCGAAATGGCGTCTGTCTGGGGCATGGCACAGTGGTTCGCCATTGTGCCGTTGTGGTTGTGGGCCCTCGAGGATCGTGGTGTCGCATTGGTGGCAAAGCGCGTCTTGCCCATGATGCTGATGTATTGGACATGCGTTCTCGCCGTGAGCGCCCTCGTGGGCTATGGGGGCGCATTGCGCGGCACAGAGGGGGCGATCGCGCCCCGCATCGAGCTGGCCGAAGCGGCACACCGTGTGTGGCAGCAGCAGAGGGGACATGCCATGCCCATCGTCGCCGGATCGATTCAGGACGCGGGGTCGATTGCCTTTTACGGGGCGGGCACCACGCGCTACTGGAATCCGGTGCGGCCGCTGGAAACGCGCTGGCTTGCGCTTTCCGACCTCTACGCGAATGGCGCGCTGTTCGTTTGTCGCAGGGAGGATGGGGCGTGTATCGAACGGGCAGGGGAGCTGAGTGGCGTGCTGCCGCTCACGCTCACGGTTGCGAAGCAGGGGTGGGGAAGAACGCTTCCCGGCAGGTCGTTTTTCCTTTTTGTGATGCCGTCGAGCCGATAGGGGCTAGCCCTGATACCGCGCGGACCCTTAACCGTTTCGTCAAGCCGTCGGCCTGTTTATTCAATAGACGTGCCTGCGCGCTGCGGCCAGTATTTTCGATAGTCCGGCTTAGTGAGGCTCTTTTGGAGACGAAGAGCACGCCGGTGGCGTCATGCCGGAGGAGACCCGACATGAACGGCAGGTAGGCGAGCGCGTGAGCGCATCGCACTGCTTAGCCGCGAGGCGTGGGTGCGCGGGCGAATACCGACGCAGTGCCACACGACCTTGTGTCCGCCGAAGCCGGAACGATAAGACTATCGAGCGGCCTACAATGAAAATAAAGCTTCGGCACACTTGCGTGCTGGTATGCGGCATGGCGGCGTATTGCGCGGTCCACGCCCAAAATTCGGTGACACTGAGCGGCGATATCGACGGAGGCGTGCGTTACATCAGCAACGGTACGGCCAAGCAATATACGATGAGTTCCAACGGCTGGTTTTCGGCAAATCGCTGGGATCTCGGCGACGTGGAAAACCTGGGCAACGGGTGGAACGCGCATTTCATGCTCGAATCCGGATTCAATACCGCCACGGGGGCATTGGATAACACCACGGGTTTGCTGTTCAACCGTTTCGCGTATGTCGGCCTCGGCGGCCCTTACGGATCGTTGGACTTGGGGCGGCAATACACGCTCGGTCACGACATCATCTACGACTACGACCCCTTTCATTTTTCCTATCCGGCCATCCTGCCGCTATCGCCGGCCGTGGACGGGACGCACTTCAATAACGATATCAAGTACAAGGGCGCGTACGGGCCGTTCAAGTTTAGTGCCGAGATCGCGCCGGGGGGCATCGCCGGCGATTTCAACGCCGGCACCGCGCGGGGCGTGGGTCTGCAATACAAGGTGGGCTTTTTCAATATCGGCGGCACGTATATCCATCGTACCGTGCTCGTCGGCACGATCTACCAGCCCGACGACTACGTGGCCACCGGTACCGAACTGCGCTTCGGCACGCTGCGCCTGGCCGGCGGATTCATGAGCGAAAGCACCGGCAACGCCCGTCCTAACCCGACCACGCGGACTGAAAACTATTGGGGCGGTTTGACGTACGACGTCACGCCCTTTACCCAATTAGGAGCGGGCTATTACGTGACGAATATCCCGTCATCGAATGGTCGAAAAAACCTGGCGATCGCCAGCCTCGTGTATTCGCTGTCGAAACGCTCGAGGCTCTATCTGGAAAGCGACTACACCACTTATCACGGCAGTTACATCACGAATACCACGCTGAATGCCGTGCACGCGTCGCACCAACTGGCTATCACGATGGGGATCAACGAGCTGTTCTGACAGTGCTTTTGCGGTCTGTCCGTGTATCGAGACAGGCGAGAGGGAGGAGAGGAAACGTGAATCAATTTGACGGGAACAAGACGTCGGAAACGCCGGGGCCACGCGATGCCACATCGCCCGGCGAGAAGGGGCAGTGGCAACTGTTGGGCGAGCATTGGCATATCGTGGCTGCGGCGACGGCGGGATGGGCATTGGATTCCTTCGATTTCGCCATGCTGCTGTTCCTGCTGCCTCACCTCGGCGGGGTGTTCCACGCGGGCTTGCCGGCCATGACGCTGATCATCACGGCGACCGGTCTTGCCAAGATTGTCGGGACGATTGGGTGGGGCTATGCGGCGGACCGGTATGGGCGCAAGATCGTCTTCATGGCGGCAGTGCTGTGGTTCTCCTGTGCGGCCGGCTTGAGCGGGCTCGCATGGAGCTATGCTTCGTTCATGGTGTTGCGGATTTTGTTCGGGATCGGCTTTGGCGGGGAGTGGACCGTATCCGTGTCGCTGCTGATGGAGACGGTGCCGGAGCGGGTGCGGCCGCATGCATCAGGCATCATGGTGGCCGGTTACGAGATCGGCTATATGCTGGCGGCGGGTGCCTTCCACCTGCTGTTTCCGATCTTCGGTTGGCGCTGGATGTTCGTCCTGGGTGCGGTACCGGCATTGTTGACGGTGTTTATTCGTCGCAATATCGCGGAGTCGCCGGCTTGGCTCGAAGATCAGAAAAGCCGGCCGTGTCGGCGTGCGCGTGATGCGTTCGAATTCAATCCGGCGGTATTGCAGGCCTGGCTGTTCTCCGGCGCGATTAATTTTCTGCTGTGGTCGGTGCAGGTGCTGTATCCGACCTTCCTCATTACCGTGCATCACTTCGATGCCAATCGGATCTATCCTTTCCTGATTGCCTATTCGGTCGGATCGATTTCGGGGAAGCCGTTGTGCGGTTATGCGACCAGCGTGTTTGGCGAGCGCCGCACCGTTCTCTTTTTCTTGTGTGCGGTGATTCCGCTGACCGCGCTTTACACCTTGGTATCGGACGTCTGGCTGCTGGGCTTGGGCGCTTGTTTGATGGGGCTTTTTGCAAGCGGGCTGTTCGGCGTGCTGCCTTTGTATCAGGCGCGCCGGTTTTCCACGAAAGGGAGGGCGACGGGCGTCGGTATCAGTTATGCGATGACGGCGGCGAGTTCGATCGCACCGTATGGTATTGCGCGCTCGGCACCGTTGATCGGGTTGCCGACGGCGATCGCCGTGTTCATCATCGGGAGCGCGGCGTTGTTGATTCTGATCAGCTTGTGGAACACCACGCGGTGGATGCCCGATGGTGGCGCGTCGGCGGCGCCGCGCAGAAACGCATCGGATCGTGTCCGTGGTGCCCGCGTGCGTGCGCAGACGCATTCGGCCTGACCCTTTAGCCACATGGAGACTTCCACCGTGGAGCAAGAAATAGCAGCAGTCAATGCAGGGCTGTCCTCGTTGCGCATGCCGCATTACAAGATGCCGTCGCGGGCCTGCGATACGCATTGCCATGTCCTCGGCCCGATCGATCGATTTCCCTACGCCGATGCGCGTCACTACACGCCGGAAGAAAAAGATAAATGGGTCCTGAGCGCGCTCCATGCGCGACTGGGCGTCGATCGCTCGGTGATCGTCCAGGCCACCGTGTATGGCACCGACAACCGCATCGTGCTCGACGCGATTGCCGATCGGCCAGATTCGCGGCGGGGTATTGCGCTGGTGGATGCGTCGATCAGCGAGGCCGAGCTGGAGATCCTTCACGAAGGCGGGATTCGCGGCGTGCGTTTCGGCTTTATCCCGAAGTTGTGGACGCCTCCCGAGCGTGCAGTCTTTCGGCTGGTGGCGGCAAAGATCGCGGCGTTCGGCTGGCATATCGCCGTGCACGTGAACGCATCCGATCTGGAGACGCTGCAGCCGTATTTCGACGACTTGCCGGTGCCCTTCGTCATCGATCACATGGGGCGTGTCGATGTCGCCGACGCTGCCAGTTTGGCGCAGCCAGGTTTTAAAAACCTGCTTGCGTGGGCAGAGCGCGAGGCATGTTGGATCAAGGTGTCGGCGATCGATCGGGTCTCGGCGACAGGGCGCCCCTTTACCGATACGGTGCCCTATGTGCGCGCGCTACTAGCCGCCGCGCCGGACCGGGTCCTGTGGGGCACGGATTTTCCGCATCCCAATCCGCGCAATGCCGTGGACGACGATGCCGATCTCGTCGATGTGTTGCCGCTATGCGGCGATGCCGACGCGCTGCGAAAGCTGCTGGTGAAGAATCCCGCGCGGTTGTATGGGTTTTGATGGGGCGTCGCGCGCTGCCCTCAGGTGTTACGAGAGCGCCGCGCGACTAGGGGGACGGCTTTCTTAGAAGTCCGTCGTCAGCGACAGCCAGAACGTACGCGGGTTACCCATCGACAGGTAGCCGCCGTACGTCGAGGCCCAGTACGAGCGGTTGGCGACGTTCTGCACGGTAGCGCGCACAGTCACGTCCTTGCCCAATACCTGCGTTGCGTAGCGCGCGCCCACGTCGAAGCGGCTCCATGCGCCGATCGACAAGGTGTTGGCCTCGTCCAGGTACTGGCGGCTCGTGTAGATCCAGGCGGCGTTCACTGCCAGGCCCGGCACATGCGGGATATCGTAGTCGGCGCTGATGTTCGCCAGCCAGGCCGGCACGCCCACGCCCGTATTGCCGTCGTTCGCTGCCGTCGAGGCCTTCAGCAGCTTTGCATCGGTATACGACGCGCCAGCGGTCAGACGCAGGCCCTTGATCGGCTCGCCGTAGAAGCCGACTTCGACGCCGCGGTTACGTTGCTTGCCGCCTTGGCTCGTCACGAGGGTCGTCGGATCGGTATAGGTGGCCGGTTGTTCGATCTGGAACAGGGCAACGTTCGTGCCGAAACGGCCGAGATCGTACTTCGATCCCAGTTCCAACTGACGCGAGCGGTACGGGGCGAATACCTGGCCGATATTGCCAGCGGACGACGACACGCCGCCTTGCACGAGCGCTTCCGCGCGGTTGAAGTACACCGACAGATTATCCTGCGGCTTGACGACGAGGCCGAAGATCGGCGTCGTGACCGACTGGTCATACATGCCCGACTGCGTGCCGGTATAGCCGTAGGTCTGCTGGCGCAGTTCCTGGCGGCGTGCGCCCACCGTCAGCAGTACGCGATCGTTCAGGAAACCGAGCGTATCCGATACCGAGATACTGCGATTGACAACCTGCTCGATCGTACCCGGATCTCCCAAATTACCGGCGCCCGACGCGTCAGCCGGTCGCGGTACGTCGACGACGTTCGACAAATCCGTGTTGAACGCAGGGAAAGCGCTGAACGTGTACGCCGACTTCTGGTCCACGCTGACAATGGAGCCGCCCAAATTGAATTGGTGCGAGACCGGGCCGGTGTTGAATTTGCCGCGGATGCCGCCCATTGCAGACGTCGAATCTTCCTTGAACGCCGTGGTCAGACGATAAGCGGTCGCGGTATTTGTCGCTCCGCTGTAGGCCGGGCTCGAGTAGCTGCCGTGCTCGTTGCCGTGGCGGGCGCCGCCCTTGACATAGGCGGTCCAGCCCGGTGCGAAGTCATACTCGGCGCCGACCATGCCGATCGTATCTTCCAGATTCGAGTTGGTCCACGGCTGCGCAAACGTCGAGGTTGCCGACGGGACCGACGGCACCGCACCGGTCGCGGTGAACGTCGTGCGACCTTGGTCGATCTTCATCCGTTGGTACAGGAAGTCCGCTGTGAGGCGTAACTTCTCGCCACGCCAGTCGAGGCCAACCGCCGTCGTCTTGTTGTATTGCTTTTGCTTGTCGACCGCGGTTTCGCCGCCGTCATCGGACTGATTGAAGCGAATACCGAATTGATCGTTGCTGCCGAAACGACGACCCACGTCCAGATGCGCACCTACCTGGCCCGAGCCGGACACCTTGGTCGTGACTTCGGTCAGCGGTTTGTCGTCGGCATGCTTGAGTTCGACGTTGACGCCACCGCCCACGCCGGTGCCACCGGCGGGAGCGCCATTGACAAACGCATTCGTGCCTTTGAACAGATCGACGCGGCTGACCGCATCGGACAGAACCATCTGGCGCGGCGTCAGACCGAACAAGCCGTTGATCGATACATCATCTGAATACAGCTGGAATCCGCGAATCGTATAGTTCTCAGCAAACTGTCCCGAGTTCATCGACACGCGAACGTTCGGATCCGTCGCTTGCAGGAAGTCGCCGACCGTCTGCGATTGCTTGTTTTGAATCGCCTTCGCCGTGTAACTGGTGACACTGAAAGGAACATTGATTAGCTGCTGCGTGCCCAGCACGCCGAGCGACGTCGCTTTTGCGACCTGTCCGCCGCCGAACGTCGCTTGTTCGGGCGCTACCGGAGCGCTTGATGCCGACACCGCCACGCCGGGCAAGGCGCTCTGCGTCTTCGTATCGCCGGTCGTATCGGTCGAGGACTGAGCGTGTGCGACGCCGGCGCCGAACGCGATCGGCATCGACAACAGGAACAACGCGCGGCGGACAGCAGAAGCAGAGACGGACAGGACCGGTCTGATATGCCGGTTCGAATCGAGAGCAGCCATAAAGTGTCGAATGATCAGTGTGTAAAAAGCAGGCGAATGCAAGCGCGCCGTCGTGGAAATGCGTGATAAAAAGATGCCGTATCAAGTACTTCCCGACGTCCCCAACGCTCATCTAAATGAGAATCGTTGCGATTATAGTTCCTGTTAAGTCAGCCGTAATCATTTTTGAATAATCTGTTTTCTTGCAGGAAATTTCTGTGGTGTGGGGGGGACGCCCGTATTTCCGGGCTTGACGGGCGAAGGCGAGGGGGCCACTCAAATCGCGATTGTCCGTGATTTCAGACAGCGTGCCCCGGCAACGCCTTGGCGAGGGAGAAAAGACAAAAAGGGCGCAGGGGCCAGCAGCAGCGGGAAGAGGCGAAGCGGGGATGTGACAGCGTAATTCGCTGATCGCCTGAAAAAAGGCGAAAAAAAATCGGCATACGGGACGCGGAAAACAGTGCAGGGCACCGCTTTCCATCCCGCACGCCGATCAGATCGACATGCTGCGCAGATCGATCAGCTTTCCAGAACCGGCGAGCGCGTCCGCAGGTATTCGGCGAATTGCTCGCGGACTTCCGGGTGTTGCAGCGCGAATTCAACCGTTGCCTTCAAATAACCGAGCTTGCTGCCGCAGTCGAAGCGCGTGCCGTGATAGCGATAGGCCAGCACTTGTTCTTCGCGCATCAGCGACTCGATCGCGTCGGTCAGTTGATACTCACCGCCCGCACCCGGCTTCAATGCACGCAGGTGCTTGAAGATTGCCGGCTTCAGCACGTAACGGCCCACCACGCCGAGCGTCGACGGGGCGACTTCCGGCTTCGGCTTTTCCACGATGCCCGACAGCGAAATCACATCGTCGCCGAGCTGTTGATCCGGCGTCACGATACCGTACGACGCCGTTTCCGACGGCGGCACGTCTTCCACGCCGATGATCGAATTGTGGAAGCGGTTGAACTTCTCCACCATCTGCGTCAGCACCGGCGGCTTGCCATACAGCAAGTCGTCCGCGAGGATCACGGCGAACGGATTATCGCCCACCAGTTTTTCCGCGCACATTACCGCATGACCCAGGCCCAGCGCTTCCGGCTGGCGCACATAGAAGCAGTCCACGTTTGCCGGCTTGATGCTGCGTACCAGCGCCAACAGCTTTTCCTTGCCGCGCGCTTCCAGCTCGGCTTCCACTTCGTACGATTTGTCGAAGTGATCTTCGATCGCGCGCTTGCTGCGGCCGGTCACGAAGATCATTTCGGTGATGCCAGCCGCAACCGCTTCCTCAACCGCGTATTGGATCAACGGCTTGTCGACGATGGGCAGCATTTCTTTCGGGCTGGCTTTCGTCGCGGGCAGGAAGCGTGTTCCAAGACCGGCGACGGGGAAAACAGCTTTAGTGACTTTTAGCATTTATGAAACCCCCGCGGCTAATTTAAAAAGACCGATAAATACAATATCGCAAACAAATGCGGCGGTGTTCGCGCTCACCTCGGGCGGTTGACCTTCCTAGGGTGTTCGGTGACACTGCAATGTCGCCTGACCGCGTCCGCATCTCCCCCAAAAGCACTGCACGACGGACGATGCTCAAGTACGAAACGGATGGTCAGGCGACTCAGGCGACAGTCAAGCAGCGTTCAGGCGTCCCAGTTGGGTCGCGAGCTTCGCCAATGTCG
This sequence comes from Robbsia sp. KACC 23696, assembly GCF_039852015.1. Lineage (NCBI taxonomy): Bacteria > Pseudomonadati > Pseudomonadota > Betaproteobacteria > Burkholderiales > Burkholderiaceae > Robbsia > Robbsia sp. KACC 23696. The sequence goes on from NZ_CP156626.1 coordinate 1,446,367, forward strand.
TCTCATATTCTGCCAGTCTTTTCCGCTCTTGTTCTACGACCGCTTCAGGTGCTCTTGCAACAAAGCTATCGTTTTGTAACTTGGTGCGCGCCTTTTGCACCTCGGCCTCCAGCCGCGCTACTTCCTTGCCCAGTCGTTCCTTCTCCGCGGCAACGTCGATTTCGACTTCCAAGGCCAGTTTGCTTGCGCCACTGACGGTCACCGGCGCGCCGGCGGCGCGGGCGTCCAACGCTGCTTCGCTGTCGAGAATCTGCACTTCCGACAGACGTGCGAGTGCTTGCGCGTAGGGCGCGAACGTCGCCAGCCGCGCGGCGTCGCCGCTGGCCAGCAGCGGCACACGCTTCGACGGCGGAATCGTCATCTCGCCGCGCAGATTCCGGCAGGCATCGATCAGGCCCTTCAACTCGGCAACCCAGGCCACGGCCGCGGCGTCGATCCGCTCCGGGGCCGCCAGCGGGTAGGCCTGCGTCATGATCGACGCCTCCTCCGGCTGCGCGCCTTCGGGGTAACGGCCGGCCAGCGGGGCCACCTTCTGCCACAGCGCCTCGGTGATGAAAGGGATCACCGGATGCGCCAGGCGCAGGATCGTCTCCAGCACGCGCAGCAAGGTGCGGCGAGTGGCACGCTGTTGGGCCGGCGTGCCGGACTGCAGCTGCACCTTGGCAAACTCGACGTACCAGTCACAGTACTCGTCCCAGACGAAGCGGTATATCGCGCCGGCGATGTTATCGAGACGGTAATCGGCGAAACCCTTGGCGATATCGGCCTCGGTCTGCTGCAACGCCGACACGATCCAGCGGTCCGCCTGCGAAAAGTCCAGATAGCCATCGGGCCCGCAGTCTGATTTGCACGTGTCCACGCCGCAGTCATGGCCTTCGCAATTCATCAAAACGAAGCGGGTGGCGTTCCACAGTTTGTTACAAAAATTCCGATAACCTTCGCAACGCGCGAGGTCGAAATTGATGTTTCGACCCAGCGTTGCCATCGAGGCGAACGTGAAACGCAGCGCGTCGGTGCCGGTGGCGGCGATGCCCTCCGGGAACTCCTTGCGCGTCTTCTTCTCGATCTGCTGCGCCTGCTTCGGGTTCATCAGCCCCGTGGTGCGCTTCGCCACCAGCGCATCCAAGGCGATACCGTCGACGATATCGATCGGATCGAGCGTATTGCCCTTCGATTTCGACATCTTCTGGCCTTCGGCATCGCGCACCAGGCCGTGCATATAGACGGTCTCGAACGGCACCTTCCCCGTGAAGTGCGTGGTCATCATGACCATGCGCGCGACCCAGAAGAAAATGATGTCGAAGCCGCTAACGAGCACCGACGACGGCAGGAAATGCGACAGTTCCGGCGTCTTCTCGGGCCAGCCGAGCGAGGAGAAGGGCACCAGCGCCGACGAGAACCAGGTGTCGAGCACGTCTTCGTCGCGCCGCAGCGGACCGCTCACGCCGGCCGCGCGCGCTTGCGCCAGCGCTTCGTCCTCGGACGCCGCGACATAGATGCCGCCTTGCTCGTCATACCAGGCGGGAATCTGGTGGCCCCACCACAATTGGCGCGAGATACACCAATCCTGGATGTTTTCGAGCCATTGGTAGTAGGTCGTCGTCCAGTTTTCCGGGACGAATTTGATCTGGCCGTCGCGTACGACATCCAGCGCCACTTCGGTGATCGACTTGCCCGGATGCAAGGCATCGGCCGGTGCCGGCTTGCTCATCGCGACGAACCATTGGTCGGTCAGCATCGGCTCGATGACCGAGTTCGTCCGATCGCCACGCGGCACCATCAAACGGTGCGGCTTGACGGATTCGAGGAAACCGCCGGCGTCGAGGTCCGCGACGATGCGCTTGCGCGCCTCGAAGCGTTCCAGCCCGCGATAGACTTCCGGCGCGTTGTCGTTGATATGCGCGTCGAGCGTCAGGATCTCGATCTGCGGCAATTGGTGGCGCAGGCCGACCTGATAGTCGTTGAAGTCGTGCGCCGGCGTGACCTTGACCACGCCAGTGCCGAACTCGCGGTCGACATAGTCGTCGGCGATGATCGGAATATCGCGGCCCACCAAGGGCAGGCGCACCGTCTTGCCGATCAACGGCGCATAGCGCTCGTCTTCCGGATGCACCATCAGCGCGACGTCGCCCAGCATCGTTTCAGGGCGCGTGGTGGCCACTGTCAACGTGCCGCTGCCGTCGGTCAGCGCATAGCGGATATGCCAGAGCGAACCTTCTTCTTCCTCGGAAACCACCTCGAGGTCCGAAACCGCCGTCAGCAGCTTCGGATCCCAATTGACCAGGCGCTTGCCGCGATAGATCAGGCCCTGACGGTATAAGGTGACGAACACGTCGCGCACGGCGGACGACATTTTCTCGTCCATCGTGAAGTATTCGCGGGACCAGTCGATCGATGCGCCCAGGCGTCGGATCTGGCGCGTGATCGTCGAGCCCGATTGTTCCTTCCACTCGTGCACGCGCTCGACGAACTTCTCGCGGCCGAGCGTATGACGGTTCAGGCCCTGCGCGTCCAATTGTCGCTCGACGACGATCTGCGTCGCGATACCGGCGTGATCGGTGCCCGGGACCCACAGCGTGTTATGCCCGAGCATCCGGTGATAACGCGTCAGCGCATCCATGATCGTCTGGTTGAACGCGTGGCCCATATGCAGCGTGCCGGTGACGTTCGGCGGCGGCAACTGAATCGAGAAGTCGGGACGATCGGCATCCAGCGTCGGCTTGGCATAGCCGCGGCGTTCCCATTCCGGGCCCCAGGTCGATTCGATCTGGGCCGGGTCGAAGCTCTTGGCCAAGGCGTTCGCCGCGCTGGCGGCGTCGGTCTCGCGGGCCGCCGTGGCGGCTAAGGGCGTCGTCGTTGGGGAATCTGCTTGCGGCGTGCTGGCCCGCTGGCCGGTCTGCTGGCCGTCGATGGGGCCATTCGGGCGTTGATCGCTGTCGCTCATGGTGTGCCTGGAATCGGTTTACTGGTGCGGTAATGCAAAGGTAAACCGCCGATTATACGGCGTGTACAAGGCGCGGAGCAGCTTCCGTGCGGCTTAGGTCCGAAAGCTGCGTCGCGCTTATAATGAAGGCCGTTTTTTCCGCCGCGGTCGTTGCGGCGGGTTTGCGCCTCTATCGCGCCCTTTTTTACGTTCCGATCCCGCCCCGTCCATGTCCGATCTGCTTGCCAACCTGAATCCCGAACAGCTAGCCGCGGTGACGCTGCCGAACGAGGCGGCCTTGATCCTGGCCGGCGCCGGGAGCGGCAAGACCCGCGTCCTGATCACGCGTATCGCATGGTTGATCGGTCAGCGTCAGGCGAGTCCGTCCGGCATCCTTGCCGTCACGTTCACGAACAAGGCCGCCCGCGAGATGACCTCGCGCCTGTCGACGATGTTACCGATCAACACGCGCGGCATGTGGATCGGCACCTTCCACGGTCTGTGCAACCGGCTGCTGCGTACGCATCATCGGGAAGCCGGGCTGCCGCCGGCATTCCAGATCCTGGATACCGCCGATCAGCTCTCGGCGATCAAGCGTCTGCTGAAGGGTCTGAACGTCGACGAGGAAAAGTATCCGCCGAAGAATCTGCAGTACTTCATCAACGGCGCAAAGGAAGAGGCATTGCGCCCGCCGCAGGTGGAGGCGAACGATGCGTTCAACCGCCGCTTCGTCGAACTCTATGAAGCCTATGAAGCGCAGTGCCAGCGTGAGGGAGTCGTCGATTTCGCCGAATTGCTGTTGCGCAGCTATGAGCTGCTGCAGCGCGATCATGCGTTGCGCAAGCATTATCAAGCCCGCTTTTCGCATATCCTGGTCGACGAGTTCCAGGACACGAACCGCCTGCAATATGCCTGGCTGAAGATGCTGGCGGGCGAGCACAACGCGATCTTCGCCGTGGGTGACGACGATCAGAGCATCTATGCGTTCCGCGGCGCGAATGTCGGCAATATGCGCGACTTCGAACGCGAGTTCAATGTGCGGCACCTGATCAAGCTGGAGCAGAACTACCGTTCCCACGGTCATATCCTGGACTCGGCGAACATTCTGATTTCGAACAATTCGCAGCGGCTCGGCAAGGACCTGCGGACCGATGCCGGTCATGGCGAACCGGTGCGGGTCTACGAGGCCGCCACCGATACCCAGGAAGCGAATTGGATCGTCGAGGAGATCCGTGCCCTGATCAACCAGGGCCAGGCGCGTCAGGAAATCGCCGTGCTGTATCGGAGCAATGCGCAGTCGCGCGTGGTCGAACATGCCTTGATGGCGGCGGGCGTGGCGTATCGCGTGTATGGCGGCCTGCGCTTCTTCGAGCGTCAGGAAATCAAGCACGCGCTGGCCTACCTGCGCCTGATCGATAATCCGGGCGACGATACCGCCTTCCTGCGCGTGGTGAATTTTCCCGCGCGCGGCATCGGCGCCCGGTCGATCGAGCAGCTCAGCGACATGGCCCGCCTCTACAACTGCCCGCTGGCGGCGGCCGTGCCCTACGTGACGGGTAAAGCGGGCACGTCGCTCGGCAACTTTCTGCGCTTGATCGAGCAGGTGCGTGCCGAAACGCAGTCGATGAATCTGCCGGATCTCGTACGCCATCTGGTCAAGGCGAGCGGCTTGGAGACGCATTACCAGGCCGAACGGGAAGGGCAGGAGCGGCTGGAGAATCTGGAAGAACTCGTCAATGCGGCCAGCGCTTACATGGGCGAGGAAGGGCTGCGTCGCGACGCGCCGGCGCGCATGGTGCCGATGGCGCCGGGCGCCAGCGCCGCGACACCGATCGTCGAGGGCGACGGCGTCGACGTGTTGGACGCGCCGATACCGGGCGCCCCGGAAACGGTGGCGATGACCCCGCTTGCCGGCTTCCTGTCGCACGCCTCGCTGGAGGCGGGCGATAACCAGGCCCAGGCGGGTCAAGACGCCGTGCAGCTGATGACGGTGCACGCGGCGAAAGGCCTGGAATTCACGGCCGTGTTCATCACCGGTCTCGAGGAAGGCCTGTTCCCGCACGAGAACAGTGCGATGGAGCGCGAGGGACTGGAAGAGGAGCGGCGACTGATGTACGTCGCGATCACCCGCGCGAAGGAACGCCTTTACCTGTCGTTCGCGCAAAGCCGTATGTTGCACGGTCAGACGCGCTACAACCTGCGTTCGCGTTTCTTCGATGAATTGCCCGAGGGCGCACTCAAATGGCTGACGGCAAAGGTCGAGCCGGCTGCGCGATGGGGCGGTCGCGCCGATAACGCCGGCTGGGGGCGCGATTGGTTCGGGCGCGGCGGCGCAAAGAGCGAGGGGAGTGGCGGGACCGAGCGTGTTCGCGACGATAGCTATCGTCCCGATCCGGCGCCGCTACCGTCCTATGCGACGAAGAACAAGGAGGCCGATACCGGCTTCCGTGTCGGCGAGCCGGTGTTTCATACCAAGTTCGGCGAAGGCAAGGTGATCGGGCTGGAAGGGGCCGGCGTCGATGCGCGCGCCCATGTCGACTTCAAGCGGCACGGTGCGAAGTGGCTGGCACTCGCGGTCGCGAAGCTGCAACGGATCGACGACTGAAGGGGCTTTGGCGGGGCGGCTGTCGATTTGCAGCCGCCAGTCTGAAAAGCGGTCGCGCGTGCGAGGGGTTACGCGGTGTCGCGACGCATTGTCAGACGGTGGATCAGCGCGTCGGCGCTGTCGGGCTTGTCGCCGGTTTCTGCGGCGGCATCGGGGGGCCTTCGACGGCGAAGCAGCCGCGGTAGGTCGCGTACAAGGAGCAGTTGAACATCGTCACGAAGACCGCGACGACCATCATCATCACCATGATCGTGCCAGCCATGCCGGTGCCGGCCAACGCGGTTAACAGCAAGGCGGCGACCCACAATGCCAGCATCGTGAGGAACCACAAGCCGCCATACACGATGAAGGCGATCTTGTTGCGCCACAGCGTATAGATGCTGAAGAACAAGGCTTTGTGTGGCGGGACGTCGTGCCAGGCCACCAGCACCGGCGCAAACCAGAAGATGACGGCGACGACCAGATAGCCGAGCATCATGATCGGCATGGCCTGCTGCGCGGTCGTCATCGCGCCGGCGCGGATTTCTTGTTCGGACGGCATATTGCCGAATAACATCATCTGCGCGAAGGTGCCGTCGTCGCCCAAGGCCGACAGGGCGAACACGGCGCAGATGCAGATGAAGTAGACCACGCCCAGCACCAGCAAACGCCGCGCGATCACCGAGCCGGACAGAAAGGCGGCAGCGAGGATATTCGGGAAGGCCGGTTTGCCCGACAGCACCTCGCGGCTCGCGGCGAAGAAACCCACCGTGACACCGGGAAGCACCATCAGCATGATCACTGTGCCGATGACGGGCGGCAGCGACACGAGGCGCATCAGCAGCAAATAGGCGAAAGACAGCGCGAGGAACAGCAGGGGGCTGCGGCGGAACGTACCCAAGCCCTGGCGGAACCACAACGCGCCGTCCTTGGCAGTGACGTGTTTCAGTTGCATGACGTCGCGAATCAGCTAAAACAGGCGGAAATGGGGTGCTACCGAAGCGTGTCGTCGTCTGATGCGGCAGGCAATCGTCGTATGCACCAGCGCGGTCCGACCGCGTAAGACGCCGTGCGTGAAACCGCTCACGCAACGCTTCGGGCGATCCGCAGCATAACAGGAACCGCGGCGCGATGGTCGCTTATCGGCCGCCGCGAGGGCTTGGCGGCGCGCGGAGCGCTTAGGACAGAGGGCCGTCGATCGTCGCATCCTGCGCCCGGATCCGGGCGCGCAGCGTCCGCTCGAAGCGTTGCGGATCATGCGCCTGCAACAGGGCCGCACTGCGCGGCAGGTGGAAATCGTAGAGTCGCGACGTCCAGAACCGCAGCGCGCCGGCACGCAGCATGTCGCGCCAATGGCGCCGTTCGACCGCGGTGAGGGCGCGGACCTGCTGATAGGCCTGCAGCATGGCGGTGACGCGCGGCATGTCCAATTCGCCACTGTCCAGATCGACGCACCAGTCGTTGACGGTGACCGCCAGGTCGAACAGCCATTTGTCGTTGCCGGCAAAGTAGAAGTCGAAGAAGCCGCCCAGGCGCGGTGTCGCATCGGCCGGATCGTTGACGAACAGGACATTGTCGCGGAACAGATCGCAATGGCAGGGACCGCCCGGCAGTTCGCGATAATCGTCCGAAGCAAAGAACGCGCTTTGATGCGCGATTTCATCGGCCAGCAACTGCGCTTGATCGACTGTCAGGAAGGGGTGCAGCAGGGGCGTGACCTCGCGCCACCAAGACAGGCTGCGCAGATTCGGTTGCTGGACGCCGAAATCCTGTCCGGCCAGATGGCTGCGCGCGAGCATCGTACCCACTTCGGCGCAATGCGCGGGGGCCGGCGACAGTTCGGCGCTGCCCGGCAAGCGCGTCACGATGGCGGCGGGCTTGCCGTGCAGCAGCCCGAAGAGGCTGCCGTCCGCGCGCTGCACCGGATCCGGGACGCTGATCCCATGACCCGCGAGATGGCGCATCAGGTTCAGGTAATACGGCAACTCGTCCGGACGCAGCTTTTCGAAAATGGTCAGTACGTACTCGCCGTTCGCCGTGGTCAGGAAGAAATTGCTGTTCTCAATGCCGGACGCGATGCCGCGCAAACCCAACGAGGGCCCCAACGGATAGTCGGCGAGCCACGCGGCGATATCGTGATCGGAAACAGACGTGAAGACGGCCATGCGTGAAAAAAACCGGAGGCAGAAGGGAGGGAAAAAAGTCGCAAATCGGAAACGACGTACAGCGTACCCCGTGGATCGCGCGCAAGCAATCATTGATCAGTACAGGTGAACGCCGATAAGGCCTACTGGACGTATTACCGTGTACAAATAAATAGCGGTTCAGGCGAGGGGTCGTGCCGTACGCTGCCGGTGGCACGGGCGGCGCAGGAGTCGAGCGGGTATCGGCGCAAAGGGCGATCCGCGAAGCGATTCAAACGTTCGAATGCGCGATGGGATGGCAGGTAAGCGGGACGTGCAGCATGCTCGCCCGCTCGCGGCCAGCGTCAGTAAGACAGCTTGATAGACGGGATGCGGCCGTTCGGTGCGCCATTGCTCGGCACATGCGGCGAGTTGTCCACCGGGTTCGACATCGAATAGCGGGTGCCGAAGTTGGATCGGACATCGATCTCGGTCGGCTTGCCCTTGTCGCGGTACTCGGTTACTTCGGTGCCGGAGCGATCACGGGTGTGGAAGCTCGGCTCGCGGATCGTGTTGAGTTCGACGCTCGACGACACGACCGCGCCTGGACGGTTGATCTGTTCGAGGTCAGGCAAGCCCGCTGCCTCGTTTGCCGACATCGGATGGGCGGCACCGGCCTGACGGGCCGCGGCTGCGTTTTCAGCCGCGGCGGCTTGCGCGGCCGTGCGGCTATCCTGCGGCGCGCTGTCGGACAGCGTCGGCGGCGCATCGGAGACGCCCGACGTGGCAGGGGTGGCGGGGGATTGTGCAAAAGCGGCACCCGAGCACATCAAGGCGCCGGCGATAAGGCCGGCCGCGAGGGATTTCATAGCGGATCTCCAGAATCTTGCGGAATTCTAGCAAACTGTGAGCCTGTTGCGATGGCAGTCATTGTGACGTCCGGCGCGTTCCTTGCAAGGTGTCGTGTCCGTGTCACGGTGAGGCCATCGTGAACGGATGATCGGGCCCGCGCGGACGTGCTCGCTTCCGTGGTACTGTGGCCCCAACGGGCGCCGCCGCACCGGCGTCGATCATCGATCGAGCGGTGTGGTGCAACGCGCCGTCATGCGGAAGGACATTCCAGGATGGAGTCACCACACAGCGGGCAGAATGTCGCTTGGCTTGGCAGAACAAGGATGGCAGAACGATGAAGGAAGACGTGCGCACAAACACGGGGATGCCACGGGCATCGTCCTCACCTCACGACGCAGCATCGGCGCAGCGCTGGACCCGCTTCGATGATCCCGCGGCGGCCCTGGCGCGTTTGAATGCGCTGTACGCGGAAAGTACGCAGACCTTGCAGGCCGCGTTCGGGCGCTTCAAGCGCGGCGAGACGCTGCCGCCCGGAAAAGTGCGGGCCTGTTATCCGATGCTGCGCGTGACGGTGGATGCCGCTAATGAGTTGGATTCGCGTCGCTCGTTCGGTTTTGTCGCCGGGCCCGGCGTGTTCGAAACCACGGTGACGCGCCCGGACCTGTTCGACCACTACTACACGCAACAACTGACGCTGCTGCGCCGCAATCATCCGGATGGCGTCATCGAAGTCGGCATGTCGGACCAGCCGATGCCCTTGCATTTCGCCTTTGCCGAGGGAATCCACCTGGAAGGCGAACTGGATCAGGCGCATCTGCGCACCTTGCGCCGGCACTTCGATACGCCCGATCTCGCGCAGCTCGACGATGCGATCGTCAACGGCACGCACGATCCGGGTCCCGACGCACCGCAGCCCTTGGCGCTCTTCACCGCGCCCCGTGTCGACTTCTCGCTGCATCGGCTGCGGCACTACACGGCCACCTCGCCGACGCATTTTCAGAACTATGTGCTTTATACGAATTACCAGTTCTATATAGACGAATTCGTGCGGATGGGACGTGACTTGATGGAGCGCGTGGACGATCCGGCAGAGCAGGCACGCCGCGCCGCCTACACGGCATTCGTCGAGCCCGGCGACGTGATCACGCCGAATGCGAACCGCGCCGAAGGGACGTTGCCGGCGGATTGCCAGGCCAGTGGCATGCCGCCGCCGAGGCTGCCGCAAATGCCGGCCTATCACTTGAAGCGCGCCGATGGCAGTGGCATCACGATGGTCAATATCGGCGTGGGGCCCTCGAATGCCAAAACGATCACCGATCACGTCGCGGTGCTGCGCCCGCATGCCTGGCTGATGCTTGGGCACTGCGCCGGCTTACGCAATACGCAGCGACTCGGCGACTATGTACTGGCGCACGGCTATGTGCGGGAGGATCACGTCCTTGATGCGGATCTGCCCCTCTGGGTGCCTGTGCCGCCGCTGGCGGAGATTCAGGTGGCGCTGGAGCAGGCCGTTGCCGACGTGACGCGCCTGGAAGGGCGGGAGCTGAAGCGCGTGATGCGTACCGGGACCGTGGCGAGCGTCGATAATCGCAATTGGGAGTTGCGGGATTATCGCGAGCCGGTGCAGCGCTTGTCGCAAAGCCGGGCGATCGCCTTGGACATGGAGTCGGCGACGATTGCGGCAAACGGTTTCCGGTTCCGCGTGCCGTACGGCACCTTGCTCTGCGTGTCGGACAAACCGCTGCACGGTGAATTGAAGCTGCCGGGCATGGCGGATTCGTTCTATCGCGAGCAAGTGAACCAGCACTTGAAGATCGGGATCAGGGCGATGGAATTGCTGCGCGAAAACGGGCTTGAAAAACTGCATAGCCGCAAGTTGCGCAGCTTTGCCGAGGTCGCGTTTCAATAAGGCGGGCGCGCGTGTCAATCGGGTCTGTGTCGGACGCGATCGAGGCGCAGGCCATGCGCTGTCGGCCTCTTCGATCGAACGACGCTGCCGTCCTCCGATCGAAGAGGCCCGAGGCTCAGAGGTAGAACATCTGGTCGTCTTCGGACTTGGCCTTGACGCGTTCGTCCTCGGCCTTCGTATCCTTGCCGCTTTCGTAGAATTGCACGATGGCGGCGAGGATCTCGTCGGGATCGTCGAGGACCTGGATCAGCTCCTCGACATCGTTCTCGCCGATCAGCTTGCGCGTTTGCAAGGTGTTCTTGAACCAGTCCAGCAGACCCTGCCAGAACTCGGCGCCCACCAGAATGATCGGCACCCGACGCGATTTCTTCGTCTGGATCAGCGTCAGCACTTCGGCCAGCTCGTCGAGCGTGCCGAAGCCGCCCGGCATGACGATGACCGCGTCCGAATTCTTGACGAAGGTCACCTTGCGCGTGAAGAAGTGGCGGAAGCGCAGCGAGATGTCTTGAAACGCGTTGCCGGACTGCTCATGCGGCAATTCGATATTCAGACCGACGGACGGCGACTTGCCCCGATGCGCCCCGCGATTCGCCGCTTCCATGATGCCGGGGCCGCCGCCTGAAATCACGGCAAAGCCGGCGTCGGACACCTTCTTCGCGATCTTCTCGGTCAGCTTGAAATACGGGTCCTTGGCCTTGATGCGGGCCGAGCCGTAAATGCTCACCGCCGGCCGCAATTCGGACAGGTATTCGGTGGCTTCGACGAACTCTGCCATAATCGTGAACATCTGCCATGAGGCTCGTGCCTTCTTGGCCGTCGCGCGGTCGAGATCCGCGACGGAGCGCAGACTCGGAATCACTTTTCTATCGTTCATATGTCGGAACAACACACTCTGGACGGCAAGGTCCTGTTATTGGTAGATGGATCGAGCTACTTGTACAGGGCCTTTCATGCGATGCCCGATCTGCGCGGTCCTGGCGGGGAACCCACCGGCGCGCTGTACGGCATCATCAATATGTTGCGCCGCTTAAGGCGCGAGTACCCTGCAGAGTATAGCGCGTGCGTGTTCGACGCGAAGGGGAAGACGTTCCGTGATGCGATGTTTGCGGACTACAAGGCACATCGTCCGTCGATGCCTGAAGACCTCGCGGCCCAGGTCGAGCCGATTCATCACGCGGTGCGCGCGCTGGGCTGGCCGCTGATGATGGTCGACGGCGTCGAAGCCGACGACGTGATCGGCACGCTGTGCCGCCGCGCCGCGGAACAAGGCATGAAAGTCATTGTCTCCACAGGCGACAAGGATCTCGCGCAACTGGTCAACGAGCAGGTGACGTTGGTCAACACGATGAGCAATGAGACGCTCGACGTGCCGGGTGTCGAGCAGAAATTCGGCGTGCCGCCGCGCTTGATCGTCGATTACCTGTCGCTGATCGGCGATACCGTCGATAACGTGCCGGGCGTCGAGAAATGCGGCCCGAAAACGGCCGTTAAGTGGCTGACCGCGTATGGCGATCTGGATGGCGTCATGGCCAACGCCGACGGGATCAAGGGCGTGGTGGGCGACAATCTGCGCCGCGCGCTCGAATGGCTGCCCACCGCCCGCAAGCTCGTGACGGTGGAGACCGCCTGCGATCTGACCGAGCATATGGTGTCGATCGACGAAAGCCTGCCGGCACGGCCCGAAGCCAACGGCGAGCTGCGCGACGTCTTCGCCAAATACGGCTTTCGCACCTGGTTGCGCGAAGTCGAGGCCGCCGAAGGTCCGAGCGGCGCAGGCGGCAGCACGACGGCATCCGGCAATCTGTTCGGCGATGAAGTCGATGCGGTGCTGCCGGCGCCGGTCGTCGGCGCCTCGGTCGATATCGAACGTGAATACGAGACGATTCTCGATTGGGAAACGTTCGATCGCTGGCTGCAGCGCATCGATGCCGCCGAGCTGACGGCTTTCGATACGGAGACGACGGCACTCGATCCGATGGTGGCACGCCTTGTCGGGATGTCGTTCGCCGTGACGCCGGGGCAGGCGGCCTATCTGCCGCTCGCGCATTGCGGACCGGGCGCGCCCGAGCAACTGCCGTTCGACGAAGTGCTGGCGCGGTTGCGCCCCTGGCTCGAAAGCCGGGACAAGCCGAAGGTCGGTCAGCATATGAAGTACGACGAGCAGGTGCTGGCGAATTACGGCATCGCCTTGCAGGGCGTCGTGCATGACACCTTGCTGCAGTCCTACGTGCTCGAATCGCATCACAAGCACGATATGGATACGTTGGCGAGCCGGCATCTGGGCGTGACGACGATCAAGTACGAGGCGATCTGCGGCAAAGGTGCCTCACAGATCGGCTTCGACGAAGTGGATGTGCAGCAGGCTTCGGACTACGCCGCCGAAGACGCCGATATCACGCTGCGTCTGCATTACGCGATGTATCCGCAGATCGCGCCGCATAAAGGCCTCGATTATGTGTACCGGCAGTTGGAAGTCCCGGTCTCACGGGTCTTGTGCCGCATCGAGCGCAACGGCGTACTCGTCGATACGGACCTGCTGGGCAAGCAAAGCCATGAAATCGGCTTGAAGTTGCTCGATCTCGAAAAGCAGGCTTATGAATTGGCCGGTGGTGAGTTCAATATGAATTCACCGAAGCAGATTGGCGAAATCTTCTTTACGAAGCTGCAGTTGCCGGTGGTCAAGAAGACGCCGAGCGGATCGCCGTCGACCGATGAAGAGGTGCTGCAGAAGTTGGCCGAGGATTTCCCGTTGCCGAAGGTCCTGCTCGACTATCGGGGTCTGGCAAAGCTGAAATCGACCTACACGGACAAGCTGCCGCGGATGGTCAATGCCGAGACGCATCGGGTGCATACGACCTATGCGCAGGCGGTGGCGGTCACGGGAAGACTGGCGTCGAACGAGCCGAATCTGCAGAACATTCCGGTACGCACCGCCGAGGGCCGGCGTATTCGTGAAGCGTTTATCGCGACCCCCGGTTGCAAGATCGTATCGGCCGACTATTCGCAGATCGAATTGCGCATCATGGCGCATATCTCCGAGGACGAAGGTCTGTTGCGCGCCTTCGCAGCCGAAGAGGATATCCACAAAGCAACGGGGTCGGAAATCTTCAATGTGCCCTTGGCCGAGGTGCAACCGGACCAGCGGCGTGTCGCGAAGATGATCAACTTCGGGCTGATCTACGGCATGAGCGCGTTCGGTCTGGCCGCAAACCTCGGCATCACGCGCGACGCGGCGAAGCTGTATATCGATCGCTACTTTGCCCGTTACCCGGGTGTGGCGCGGTATATGGAGGAAACGCGCATGCGTGCGCGCGAAGACGGTTTCGTCGAAACGGTGTTCGGGCGACGTCTATGGTTGCCTGAGATCAACGGGGGCAATGGTCCGCGTCGTCAGGCCGCGGAGCGTGCGGCGATCAATGCGCCGATGCAAGGGACAGCCGCCGACCTGATCAAGCTGTCGATGATTGCCGTGCAGGACTGGCTCGACCGGGAACAACGACAAAGCCGCATGATCATGCAGGTACACGATGAACTGGTGCTGGAAGTGCCCGAGGCCGAGTACGACGAAGTGCGGACACAGTTGCCTGCGCTGATGTGCGGCGTCGCCGAATTGAAGGTGCCGCTGGTGGCCGAAGTCGGTGCCGGCGCCAACTGGGAAGAGGCGCACTGAAGAAAAGGGGGGCGGCTAATGCGCCCCCTCGAATGCTCAGCGAGGCGAAGGCCCGGTGGCAATCGGGTGGCTGCGGTCCGCCACCCATTCGCTCCACGAGCCGGCATACAGCGCCGCGCCCGGCAGGCCGGCGATTTCCATCGCCAGCAGATTGTGGCAGGCCGTGACACCCGAGCCGCATTGCATGATCGCGCTCTCGGGCGGCGTGTTTTCCAGCACGGCGACAAAGGCGGCGCGCAGGGCGGCAGGGGACTGGAACTGGCCGCGCTCGTCCAGATTGTCCTTGAAGAAGCGATTGCGTGCGCCCGGAATGTGCCCGGCTACCGGGTCCAGCGTTTCATTCTCGCCTCGGTAACGGTCCGGCGCACGCGCGTCGACCACCAGACGCGCATTATCGTCGACGTTGGCTAAGACGGCCGCCGTATCGACCACCGACACCAAGGGCGCACCGGCGACGAAGTCCCCCGCTACGGCCGCCCGTGGCGCGCTGAACTCGACCAGGCCGCCATGTGACTCCCAGGCCGGCATGCCACCATCGAGCAGCGCGACCGCGTCATGGCCGAGCCATCGCAGCAGCCACCACAGGCGGGCGGCGTACATGCCGCCCTGCGCATCGTAGGCGACGACTTGCGTGTCGGCACGCATGCCGAGTTGGGCCAGCGTCGCCGCAAGGGTGTCGCGATCCGGCAGCGGATGGCGACCGCTGCCCGGCGTCTTCGGACCCGACAGGTCGAAGTCCAGACTGAGATGGCGTGCGCCGGGCAGGTGGCGCTCGGCGAAGGCGCGTGGGCCGGCTTCCGGATCGGAGAGATCCGCGCGGCAATCGATGATCAATAAGGATGCGGCATCGGCGACGATGCGCGCCGCCAAGTCGGTGGCATCGATCAACGTCGTGTATTTCGGCAGGCTAGGCGTCTGGCTGGATGTCATGCGTCATTCTCCAAAGACACGGCATGGCGAAGTCGGCGGCGGGACAGGCGGTACAGGATCCGTCGTCTCGAGAGAGGACGACGAGGCGAACCCGGCCGCACTGCGCGCCGCCCTGGCGCAAGCCGCTGCGCCATGCACTGTCAGTAAGTCAGGCGGTTGCGCAGGTATTCATGGAAGCAGCGCATGCCGTCTTCCATCGGACTTTGATACGGTCCTACTTCCGATACGCCCCGATCCATCAAGACCTTGCGCCCCGCATCCATCCGCTCGGCGATTTCATCGTCCTCGCGGGCGGTTTCCATATAGGCGGCGCGTTCGGCCTCGACGAACTCACGCTCGAACAGCGCGATTTCCTCGGGGTAATAGAACTCGACGATATTGGTCGTGTGTTGCGGTCCCCGCGGGATCAACGTCGACACGACCAGCACGCCGGGATACCACTCGAGCATCAGATTTGGATACGCGAGCATCCAGATCGCGCCATGCGGCGGTTCCTTCCCGCCATGGAACGACAGGATGGCATCGTGCCATTTTCGGTACGTCGGCGTGCCCGGCTTCGACAAGCCCTTATGCACGCCGACGGTCTGGACGCTGTACTCGCGGCCGAATTCCCACGTCAAGTCGTCGCACGAAACGAAGCTGCCGAGCCCCGGATGGAACGGCACGACGTGATAATCCTCCAGGTAGACCTCGACGAAGGACTTCCAGTTATAGCGACACTCATGGACCTCGACATGGTCGAAGCGATAGCCATCGAAATTGAACTGCCGCATCGGACCGAGGCCGGCGAAATCCGCATGGACGTCGCGCCCGTTCGCCTCGAACAGCAGGCCGTTCCAATTGACGAGCGGGGTACTGCCCAGATTCAGGCATGGCGTCTGCGGAAAATGGGGCGCGCCAAGCAGGGTGCCGTTCAGGTCGTAGGTCCAGCGATGCAACGGGCAGACGATATTCTGCGCGTTGCCGCGACCGTTGAGCATGATGGCCTGACGGTGCCGACAGACGTTCGACAGCAGCGCAATCGTGCCATCTTGGTTTCGGACCAGCAGGCGCCCTTCGTTTTCGCCGGGAAGGGCGAAATAATCGCCCGGTTCCGGGACCATCAGCTCATGACCGATGTAGCGAGGGGCTTTGGCGAACAACGCTTGTTGCTCCCGTGCCAGCAGTGCTTCATCAAAGTACGCCGAGACGGGGAGTTGCGACGGAACCGCTTTCAGCTCCGGGGTATTACTGAGATTGGACATTCCCACTCCCATAAAACGTGGAAAGCAGCGAACAACCCAACCATCGAAAATTCGATTTAGGGAACCGGAGATTATAATCGTCGAGAGGGATTCGCGCCAGCACGTTCTATTCTAACGTGTGACATCGGTCTGATATTGATCGACTTTTATCGATGCGTGGGCAATAGTTGATTCGATTGGGCCGTTGTATCGAGGCACTTTTCCGCAAAAACGACCGCGACGCACTTTGGTGTTGCATCCTTGCCGAAGCGGGCAACCGCACGGGCGATCCGTGTTTGCCGTAAAATGCCGCATTTATCCCTTACTGCCCGTCAGGAAGCGGCGATTTTCGACCGCGCGGACGGTCTTCGGCGAAAGGCCAAGGGACGAAACTCACGATACACGGCGGTGCGTGCGGCGCGGCGCCGACGCGGTAGAAAAACAGGCAAAAACAGGCGGATAGCGCCGCGGGACGAAGCGATGCAAGCCGAAACAGGCATGAGCACTACCGTCGACGCGGCCTGCCGGAGCGACGACGAGATGACGCAACAGATGAACGAATCCAGCGGGGCGCGCGCCGCCCAGTCTTTCAATGACTGGATGAAGGATGTACAGGCACGGACCGAGTCGGCGCTGGACCGCTATCTGCCGGCCGCGACGCAGGCGCCGGAACGCCTCCACGAAGCAATGCGCTATGCCGCATTGGGCGGCGGTAAGCGCGTGCGGCCGCTGCTGTGCCACGCCGCCGGCGAAGCGTTGGATGCACCGGTGGCGGCCTTGGATGCGGCCGCCGCAGCGCTCGAAATGATTCACGTCTATTCGCTGGTGCATGACGACCTGCCGTCGATGGACAACGACGCGATGCGTCGCGGCAAGCCGACCGTGCACGTCCAATATGACGATGCGACCGGTCTGCTGGTGGGCGATGCATTGCAGACGCAAGCGTTCTTGACGCTCTGCGACGAGGCGATCCCGGCCGCGCGTCGTGCCGGCCTGGTTGCCGAGCTGGCGATGGCGAGCGGCTCGCAAGGCATGGCGGGCGGTCAGGCAATCGATCTGGCATCGGTCGGCTTGAAGCTGACGCGCGAGCAGCTGGAAAATATGCATCGCTTGAAGACCGGAGCGCTGTTGCGCGCGGCGGTCCGCTTGGGTGCGATGTGCGGTGCGTCCGATGCCGACGCGACGGCCAGCCATGCGGCATTGGCGTCCCTCGATGTGTATGCGAGTGCGATCGGCCTGGCGTTTCAGGTCGTCGACGATATCCTCGACGTGACAGCCGATTCCGCCACGTTGGGCAAGACGGCCGGAAAGGATGCCGCCGCCGACAAGCCGACCTATGTCTCGCTGCTGGGCCTCGACGCCTCGCGGGCGTTGGCGCGGCAGCTGCAGGCGGAGGCGAATCAGGCCTTGCTGCCTTTCGGCGCGCGCGCGCAGCGTTTGTCTGAACTGGCCGAATTAGTGGTTCAGCGCGCATACTAGGCGCTTTCCGCTACGGCGAATTGCCGTTGCTGCACTGCGGCAACGGGCGAATTGCGGCGTCCTGCCAAGCACTTAGGCAGTGATATCGCATAGCGGGTCCCTTGCTTCACAGCCGCCGAGAGGGCGGCGCCAAACGAAAACTGTCATGTACGACTTGCTGAAAACCATCGACGACCCGGCTGCATTGCGCCAACTGGATGTGAGCGCGCTGCGTCCACTCGCCGACGAATTACGCGAATACGTGTTGCAAAGCGTGTCGCAGACCGGCGGGCATCTGTCGTCGAATCTCGGTACGGTCGAGCTGACCATCGCCTTGCACTATGTGTTCAATACGCCCGACGATCGCATCGTCTGGGACGTGGGTCACCAGACTTATCCGCACAAGATTCTGACGGGCCGTCGCGACGCGATGCCGACGTTGCGGCAGTTCGGCGGCATTTCCGGTTTCCCGAAGCGCGACGAGTCGCCGTACGACACGTTCGGCACCGCGCACTCGAGCACGTCGATTTCGGCGGCGATCGGGATGGCGACCGCGGCGCGCATCAAAGGCGAAGATCGGACCGCGATCGCCGTGATCGGCGATGGCGCGATGACGGCCGGCATGGCGTTCGAAGCGTTGAACAACGGCGGCGTGTCGGACGACCTGCCGCTGCTGGTCATCCTGAACGACAACGACATGTCGATCTCGCCGCCGGTGGGGGCGCTGAACCGCTATCTCGCCCGTCTGATGTCCGGGCAGTTCTACGCGGCCGCGCGCAAGGGCGTCGAGCGCGTGTTGCGCGTGGCGCCGCCGGTGTTGGAATTGGCACGTCGCTTCGAAGAGCATGCGAAGGGCATGGTCGGTCCGGCGACGATGTTCGAGGAATTCGGCTTCAACTATATCGGGCCCATCGACGGCCACGATCTGGATTCGCTGATCCCCACGTTGCAGAACATCAAGGCCTTGAAGGGGCCGCAGTTCCTGCACGTGGTGACGAAGAAGGGTCAGGGCTACAAGCTGGCCGAGGCCGATCCGGTGCTGTACCACGGCCCGGGCAAGTTCAATCCGGCCGAAGGGATCAAGCCTGCGCCGGCCGGCAAGAAGACCTATACGCAGGTCTTCGGCGAATGGCTGTGCGACATGGCCGAGCTGGACCAGCGCATCGTCGGCATCACGCCGGCCATGCGGGAAGGCTCGGGCATGGTCGAATTCGAGCGTCGTTTCCCGGAACGGTATTTCGATGTCGGCATCGCCGAGCAGCACGCGGTGACGTTCGCCGGCGGGATTGCGACGGAAGGCATGATTCCGGTCGTCGCGATCTACTCGACCTTCCTGCAACGCGGCTATGACCAGTTGATTCACGATATCGCCCTGCAGAATCTGCCGGTGGTGTTCGCGATCGACCGCGCGGGCCTGGTGGGCGCCGACGGTGCAACGCATGCGGGCGCCTACGATATCGCCTTCATGCGCTGCATTCCGAACATGGCCGTCATGGCGCCGGCGGACGAGGACGAATGTCGTCAGATGCTCTACACGGCGACGCAAATGGGCACGCCGGCCGCCGTGCGTTATGCACGCGGTGCCGGCGCCGGTGTGGCGACGGTCAAGCAGATGACTGGCGTACCGGTAGGCAAGGGTCAGGTGCGTCGCGAGTCGACGTTGCCGCAACGGGGCGCGAACGGCAAGGCCGGGCAGGCGCCGAAGATCGCGATCCTGGCATTCGGCACGATGGTGGCGCCGAGTATCGTGGCAGGCGAGGCGATCGATGCGACCGTCGTCAATATGCGTTTCGTAAAGCCGATCGACGGCGAATTGCTGACCTCGCTGGCGGCCACGCACGACGCCATCGTGACGGTGGAAGAGGGCTGCCTGATGGGCGGCGCCGGTTCGGCTTGCCTCGAGTACCTGGCGTCGATCGGCGCGGCGTTGCCGGTGCTGCAACTTGGTCTGCCGGACAAGTTCATCGACCATGGCGATCCGGCCAAGCTGCTGTCCCTGTGCGGACTCGACGCGGCCGGTATCACGGCATCGATCAAGACGCGCTTTCTCGACGCGGCAGTGACGACCGATGGCGCGGCGACGGCACAGCAGGGCAACAAGGCCAAGCTGGTCGCCTGATAAGGTGTTGCGTTCGTCGCGTTCGCTTTCAGGGTGGACGCGACGGCGAAAAAAAGAGCGGGATCCTTTACGGGATTCCGCTCTTTTTCATTCCGGCGCGATGCTCGTCAAGGCTGCGGCGAGACGCGCTTCTCTTCGCGCTCCTGCCCCAGTTCCCAGCGTGGACTGACGGAGAAGCGATAGTCGTACGCCGCCTGGTGCGGCCAGCGTGCGAGGCGCAGTGCGCCCGCGAGCGCAATCATCGCGCCGTTGTCGGTGCACAACGCCAATTCCGGATAGTGGACGGTGAAGCCGCGACGTTGCGTCGCGGTGTTTAGCGCTTCCCGCAGTTGCCGGTTCGCGCCGACGCCGCCGGCCACCACCAGCCGCTTCATACCGGTGCGCTTCAGCGCGGCGATCGATTTCGCGACCAGCACGTCCACGGCCGCATCGACAAACCCGCGCGCGATGTCGGCGCGCGCCTGTGCGTGCGGGTCGTCGCCGTCGGTCGGCGCCGCGCTTTCGACATTACCGCGATGATCGATCGCGCCGATGCGCTGCTTTACCTGCGTCAGCACCGCCGTCTTCAAGCCGCTGAAGCTGAAATCCAGGTCGCCCGAATGCAGCATCGGGCGGGGCAGCACGACCACGCCCGGCGTCCCCTGCATCGCAAGGGCGGACACCGCGGGGCCGCCCGGATAGCCGAGGCCGAGCAATTTCGCGGTCTTGTCGAATGCTTCCCCGGCGGCGTCGTCGAGCGTTTCGCCGAGAATCTCGTATTCGCCGACGCCCCGTACGCTCATCAACTGCGTATGGCCGCCCGAGACCAGCAAGGCGATAAAGGGGAAGGCGGGGGGCGTTTCAGCCAGCAGCGGCGAGAGCAGATGCCCTTCCAGGTGGTGGATGCCGATGACCGGCTTGCGCCAGGCGAACCCCAGCCCGTTGGCGACACTGGCACCCACCAGCAGCGCACCGGCCAGGCCGGGGCCGGCCGTGTAGGCGATCGCATCGATCTCGGCACTCGTCACGCCGGCGTCGCGCAGCACCGTCTCCAGCAAGGGCAGCGCGCGCCGGATGTGGTCGCGAGAGGCGAGTTCCGGCACGACACCGCCATATTCGCGGTGCATGTCGATCTGCGAGTGCAGCGCATGGGCAAGCAGGCCGGCGCGCATATCGGGCAGCGGTGCGGTTGTCGTAGCGGCGTCCGGATGACGGTACAGCGCGACACCGGTTTCGTCGCAGGAACTTTCTATGCCAAGGACTAACATGGGGGAAACCTGGCGCGAGGCCAGTGCAAAAACGAATCGGACAGCGGGGAGGGGCAAAGCGCCGCCAGTATAGCAGCGGGGCGGCTACAATCCGTCCATGGAATATTTTGATATCGCCGTGATCGGCGCCGGCGCGGCCGGCATGATGAGCGCTGCCGTTGCCGGCCAGCAAGGCCGGCGGGTGGTGTTGCTCGACCATGCCGACCGCATCGGGGAAAAGATCCGGATCTCCGGGGGCGGGCGCTGCAATTTCACGAACCGCGATGCCGCGCCGGCGAATTACCTGTCGCGCAACCCGCATTTCGCGCGTTCCGCCCTGAGCCGCTATACCCCGACGGACTTCCTGGCGCTGCTGCGTCGCCACCATGTGAAGTGGCACGAAAAACATCGCGGCCAGCTTTTCTGCGATCACAGCAGCCAGGAAATCATCGATGTCCTGCTGGCGGAATGCGCCAATGGTCGCGTGTCGGTCCGTCATCCGGTACGGATCGCCGCCGTGCGCCGCCTCGATGCGGCGCTGCCGACCGATGCCGTGCCCGACGGCGTCGCCGCGCCCCGCTTCGTCATCGTCACCGATGCCGGCGACATCGCGGCCCATGCGGTGGTGATCGCGACGGGCGGTCTGTCGATTCCGAAGATCGGCGCGACCGGATTCGCGTTCGACCTCGCGGCGCAGTGGGGCTTGCCGGTAGTGACGACCGAGCCGGCCCTGGTGCCGTTGACGTTCGCCGCCACGCAGTGGGCGCCATTTGCCGCCTTGTCCGGCCTGTCGCTCGAAGTGGGGATCACGGTCGTCGGAGGTGAGGGGGGCAATGGTGCCGGGAATGGCGTCGGTGCGAGCGTGTCGGGCGGCGCCCGCAAAGGCAAGCGGGGCGCCGCGGATGCGCCGCCGCGTTTCCTCGAGGATCTGTTGCTGACGCATCGCGGCTTATCGGGACCGGGCGTGCTGCAGGCTTCCAGTTACTGGCGTGCGCCGGCGGCATTGTCGATCGATCTCCTTCCGGGTGTCGATGCCGCCGAGGCGCTGCTGGCGCAGAAATCCGGCTCGCGTCGGCAGCTGGCCACCGTCTTGGCGGAATGGTTGCCGACGCGGCTTGCCGAAGCCTGGGTCGACGATTGGCGTGGCCAGTCACGCGCCGGTGAGTCTGGGTCGGTGACTGGTGCGCGCGCCGAAGCGGCATGCGAGCAGGCCGCGGGTCTCGCCGCCGATGCGCGCCTTGCCGATATCGCCGACCGGGCGCTGCGTGACCTGGGACGTCGTCTCAACGATTGGCGCGTGCTCCCGGCCGGTACAGAAGGATGGCGCAAGGCGGAGGTGACGCGCGGCGGTGTCGACACTGGCGTGCTGTCTTCGGCATCGATGGAAGTCAAGGCGATACCGGGGGCGTATTTTATCGGCGAGGCCGTCGACGTGACCGGCTGGCTGGGGGGCTATAACTTTCAGTGGGCGTGGGCGTCGGGGGTGGCCGCGGGTCAGGCGGCGGCGGAAAGCGCTGCCGTGGCGGCGGGCCTCGTGTGATAACATAACGCGGCCCGATACCGCGCGATTGGCGTGGATCGGGCTTCCCTGTTGGATGTCGGATTTCAGTTTGCAAGGTGGATGCGCGATGAGCTTGAAGGATCAGATCACGGATGACATGAAAGCGGCGATGCGCGCGCGCGAGACGGAGCGTCTGGGTACGATCCGTTTGCTGCTGGCGGCCATCAAGCAACGTGAAGTCGATGAGCGCATCACGCTCGATGACGCGGCCGTTACCGCCGTGGTCGAGAAGCTGATCAAGCAGCGCCGCGATTCGATCGAGCAATACACGAATGCCGGCCGCACGGATCTGGCCGAAGTCGAGCAGGCCGAGACGGTCATCCTCGAAGCCTATATGCCGGCGCAACTCGACGATGCCGCGATCGATGCGGAAGTGGCTGCCGCCATTGCCGCGTCGGGCGCTGCCGGTCCGCAGGATATGGGCAAGGTCATGGGCCGTCTGAAGCCGGCGCTCGCCGGTCGCGCGGACATGACGAAGGTCTCCGCACGGGTCAAGGCCGCTCTGGCAAGTTGATCCGGCTGGAAGGGTTCACTTTTTCCTGGCCCGGTGCCATTGGTTGAGACGTGATTCCGCACGCTTTCCTGCAAGACCTGATTGACCGCGTCGACATCGTCGAGGTGGTGGGTCGTTACGTGCAGTTGAAGAAGACCGGTGCGAACTTCTCGGGCCTCTGTCCCTTCCATAACGAGAAAAGTCCGTCGTTCACCGTCAGTCCCACGAAGCAGTTTTTTCACTGCTTCGGTTGCGGCGCGCACGGGACCGCCATTGGTTTCCTGATGGACCATGCCGGCCTGCCGTTTCCGGAGGCCGTCGAGTCGCTGGCGCAATCGCTCGGCATCAATGTGCCGAACGAACCGGGGCCGAATCAGGGGCAGGGTTATCGGGGCGGCAGTGGCGGGGGGGCATCGCCCAGCGATAATCGGCAGGCCGCGAAGAAGCTCTCCGACGTGATGCGCACCGCCTGCGACTACTATCGCGCACAGCTGCGGCAGTCGCCGGAGGCCATCGATTATCTGAAAGGGCGGGGGCTGACCGGCGAGATCGCGCTGCGTTTCGGTCTCGGCTATGCGCCGGGCGGCTGGCAGAATCTGGAGGCCGCGTTCGACGATTATCGCGATCCGCGATTGGTCGAAACGGGGCTGCTGATCGTCTCCAATAAACGCGACGGCCGCGACGCCGAGTCGAGTGCCGGGCACGACGTCGCCGAGCGCGGCGAGGCACGTCATGAAGATGGCGCCACGGGTCATGACGACGGCGCGCCGCGCGCACCTGTCGATCCGCGCGAGAGCCGCGAGGCCGTGCCGATCGATCGCAATGCGCGACGCTACGACCGCTTCCGCGAACGGATCATGTTCCCGATCCGCAATGCGGCGGGGCATATCATCGGGTTCGGCGGCCGCGTCCTGCACAAGGGCGAACCCAAGTATCTGAATTCGCCCGAGACACCGCTGTTCAGCAAAGGCAATGAGCTGTACGGCCTGTTCGAGGCACGCCTGGCCATCCGGGAAAAGCGTTTCGTCCTGGTCGTCGAAGGCTATATGGACGTCGTCGCACTGGCGCAGCTCGGTTTTCCGAACGCGGTCGCCACGCTCGGCACGGCGTGCACGCCGATCCACGTGCAAAAACTGGTGCGCCAGACCGAACGGATCGTCTTCAGTTTCGACGGCGACGCGGCCGGCCGTCGCGCCGCGCGGCGCGCATTGGAAGCCAGCCTGCCGCACGCGGCGGACAATCGAGAGATGGCCTTCCTATTCCTGCCGGACAAGCATGATCCGGACAGCTATATCCGCGAGTTCGGCACCGACGGCTTCGGCGAAGCCGTCGCGCGGGCCATGCCCTTGTCCGAGTTCCTGCTGTCCGAAGTGTGCGGCGGGAAGGACCTGGGGACGCCCGAGGGCCGGGCAAAGTCGATGTACGACGCCAAGCCCTTGTTGCAGGCCATGCCGGCGAATGCCTTGCGCTTGCAGATCATGCACGCGCTGGCGGACCGGCTCGGCGTCTCGGTCGGCGAAGTGGCCGCCTTGTGCGCGGTGGATGCGCGGGCCGTGCCGGCGCGACCGAAGGCGCCGCCGATCGCGGCGCGTCGGCGGGTAACCGGTAACGAGCAGCGGGCCTTGCGTAATCTGGTGATGTACCCCCGGATCGTCTCGGTACTCGATCAAGCAGCGCTGGACGTGATCGCCGAATGCGCGCAACACCGCGAGCTGTTCGAGGAAGTCATCACCCATGCGCGGGCCTTGGGTCCTCAGGCGGAGTTCCGATTCTTATCGGACGTCTTGAGAGAGTCGGAATATGCCCCCATGTTCGATGACGTGTTCAAGGAAATCTTGCACTACGACGAGAACGTGCGCGATCTGATGGGCATCGCAGGCGCCGGTGCGGCCGACGAGCCCGAGGACGAGCAGGCCGTCGCGCTGGCCGCGCGACGCGCGGAGCAGGCGCGGGAGCGGATGGAAGCGGCCGAGATCGGGGCCCGTGCCGAAGTGCTGGCGGCGTTGGCGACGATGCGCAGCGAAAATGTGGCGAAGCGACTCGACCAATTGTCGCGTCAGTCGCCGCTGACGCCGGAGCAAGTGGCGGAAATGTCGGCGTTGTTCCGGCAGATGGCAGAGTTGAAGCAGGCCGCGGCGGCCCGGGGCGCGGAGCAGGACGGCGAGGCCTGAGCACGGCCGGCTCATCGGGCGATTCGGTAAATGTGACGCCATTCGGCTGGCTGCAAAGCGGGTTGGCGCCGGTAAATCGATGTGTGCCGTGCATTTTACCGTTTCTGCTGCTATACTTTCGGGTTTACGGTAACGGTAAAATCAGAGGCTGGCTGAGTTAAGCAGAGCAAGTACTTGATTTTACGGAATTCGGTACCAGATAGCAGGATGTAGTAGCAAGGAAGGATGAACCAGAAACGCTTGCTGGAACCCCGACAGCCAACAAACAGGCCGGGTTCTTATAGGCAAATGGGCGTGCTGCGGTCCCCCCGTAGCGCATCGAAGGCGTAGCAGGCGCCGCCCCGCGTTTCTGATATCTGCGAAAGATTTGCCGGCGGGCTTTGGTCCGTGTGGCGTCGTACGCGGCGAGTTTCTCGCCGGGACGGGGACCACGCGGGCCGATGCCACTCATCAACGCAATGCGTGTGTTGCTGCCTTTTCGGTCTCGCGAAACGCGGGGAGGATGGCCGACACGAAACGCACGGTAAATCTGTCACGCGGCGGCTGTCGGCGCGTGCGGCCAGCCCGTTTTCGAATGGACAGCACATCGGTGCGAAGCATGCGACAAACGGGCGGCTGCGGCGATTCGCGGCACGTGCAACCCAAGGAACCCAGGGCCGATCGACATATGCAAAAGCGTATGAGAGGCAGGCCGCTATGGCGAACTCCATGAAAAAAACGTTGAACGAAGTGTCCACTGTAGAAGATGTCGCGGTGCCCGTGGAAGATTCCGCGAAGGCAGAAAAGCCGGCATCTCCCACTCCTGCTCCTCCCAAGGCGCGTGATCGTCGTGCGAAAGAAAAGACGCTGTTGAAGGACGCGTTGGCGTCGCATCAGCCGGGCACGGCCGAAGAGCTTGAAGAAAGCCGCACCAAATTGCGTGCGCTGATCAAGCTGGGTAAGGAGCGTGGCTTCCTGACGTTCTCGGAAATCAACGATCACTTGCCGGACGGCATCGTCGAAAGCGACGCGATCGAAGGCATCATCGGTACGTTCAGTGACATGGGCGTGCGCGTGTACGAGCAGGCGCCCGACGCGGAAACGCTGTTGTTGAACGACAATGCGCCGGCCGCGAGCAGCGACGATGAAGTCGAGGAAGAAGCCGAAGTCGCGCTGTCGACGGTGGACTCCGAATTCGGCCGGACGACCGATCCGGTCCGGATGTATATGCGTGAGATGGGCACCGTCGAGTTGCTCACGCGCGAAGGCGAGATCGAGATCGCGAAGCGGATCGAGGAAGGCCTGAAGAACATGGTGCAGGCGATTTCGGCCTGTCCGACGACGATCGCCGACATCCTCGGCATGGCCGAGCGCGTCGCGAACGACGAGATTCGCGTGGACGAACTGGTCGATGGCCTGCTCGACGCCGAAGCAGCGGAAGCGGCGGCAAGTGAAGCCGAACTCGCGGCTGAAGAGTCGGACGAGGATAGCGACGAGGACGAGGAAGACGGCGACGACGCGGAAGACGCTGAAGAAGAGGAAGATGGCGACGAAGGTGCGCGCCAGGCCTCGGCGAATGCGGCCCAACTCGAAGCGCTGAAGCGTGCTGCGTTGGAGAAGTTCAGCAAGATCAGCACCGAATTCTCGGCGATGCGCGATGCCTACGAGAAGGAAGGCTATCAGTCGACGGCCTATCTGCGTGCGCAGGAAGCCATCCAGCAGGAACTGACGGCGATTCGCTTCACGGCGCGTACCGTCGAGCGCCTCTGCGATACCTTGCGTGCGCAGGTCGAGGAAGTGCGCAGCGTCGAGCGTCAATTGCTGTCCACGGTGGTGGATCGCTGCGGGATGCCGCGCCTGGAGTTCATCCAGCGCTTCCCGGGCAACGAAACCAATCTGGAATGGGCGCAGGCGATCGTTGACGAGCGTCATGCCTACAGCGCGGTGCTGGAGCGGAACATTCCGGCGATTCGCGAGCAGCAGCAGAAGCTGATCGACTTGCAGGCGCGCGTGGTGCTGCCGCTGGGCGATTTGAAGGAAACCAATCGTCAGATGGCGTCCGGCGAGCTGAAGGCGCGTCAGGCCAAGCGCGAAATGACCGAGGCGAATCTGCGTCTGGTGATCTCGATCGCGAAGAAGTACACGAACCGCGGCCTGCAGTTCCTGGATCTGATCCAGGAAGGCAATATCGGTCTGATGAAGGCCGTGGACAAGTTCGAGTACCGTCGGGGTTATAAGTTCTCGACGTATGCGACGTGGTGGATTCGTCAGGCGATCACGCGGTCGATCGCCGACCAGGCCCGTACGATCCGTATCCCGGTTCACATGATCGAAACGATCAACAAGATGAACCGGATCTCGCGTCAGATTCTGCAGGAAACCGGTCTCGAGCCGGATCCGGCGACGCTGGCCGAGAAGATGGAGATGCCGGAGGACAAGATCCGCAAGATCATGAAGATCGCGAAGGAACCGATCTCCATGGAAACGCCGATCGGGGACGACGACGATTCGCATTTGGGCGACTTCATCGAGGACAGCAACACCGTGGCGCCGTCGGACGCAGCCCTGCATTCGGGCATGCGCGACATCGTCAAGGACGTGCTGGACTCGCTGACGCCGCGTGAGGCGAAGGTGCTGCGGATGCGTTTCGGTATCGAAATGAGCTCGGACCACACGCTCGAGGAAGTCGGCAAGCAATTCGACGTGACCCGCGAGCGGATCCGTCAGATAGAAGCCAAGGCGTTGCGCAAGCTGCGTCACCCGAGCCGTTCGGACAAGCTGAAGTCCTTCCTTGAAGGAAATTGAGGCCTGGTAGATCTCTCGGCCGTATGGCATGGGGCAGTTGCTTGGAATAAGCGCCCACCCCGTGCGATAATGCGTGCCCCGGGCCTCTAGCTCATGCTTGGTTAGAGCAGCGGACTCATAATCCGTTGGTGCCGTGTTCGACTCACGGGAGGCCCACCAGTACCCACGCGGGTTGCGCGATATTCGTGCAACCCGCGTTTTCTTTTATGGGTCGTCCCGCGGTTTCCTTCGTGCTAAGGTGAAACGCCGATTCAGGCAAATAGACCTCGACGACACGGAGTGACGCATGCGGCTTCAGGATTTCGACACATTGACGTTTGACTGTTATGGCACGCTGATCGACTGGGAAACCGGTATCTTCAACGGCCTGCGGCCGCTGCTCGACAAAGTGCAACGGACCTTGAGCCGCGACGATGTGCTGGAAGCCCATGCACGGCATGAATCCGGGCAACAGAAATACACGCCCGGCATGCGCTATCGCGACCTGCTGCCGATCGTCTACAAGCGCATGGCGGAAGAGTGGGGCTGCCCCGTTACTGTCGAGGAATGCGCGGCCTACGGACGGTCCGTTCGCGACTGGCCGGCTTTCCCGGACTCCGCCGAGGCGCTGCGCTACCTGAAGCAGCACTACAAGCTGGTGATCCTGTCGAACGTCGATAACGACAGCTTCGCGCACAGCCAGGCCAAATTAGGCATCACGTTCGATGCCGTCTTTACGGCGGAGGACATCGGCTCGTACAAGCCGTCGATGCGGAATTTCGACTATATGTTGGAAAAGCTCGCGACGATGGGCGTGCGGAAGGACCGTATTTTGCACACGGCAGAAAGCATGTTCCACGACCATCGCCCCGCGAAGGATGCCGGCCTGGCGTCTTGCTGGATTTATCGCCGCCATGCCCAGGAGGGCTTCGGCGCGACGATGCATCCCGGCACGCTGCCTCCCTACGATTTCCGATTCAACAGCATGGGCGATCTGGCCGGCGCGCACCGCGGCGGCTGAGCGCCTGGCGCCGCGATTTTCGCCGACATGGCTCTGCCTGAAAGGGGCCGAATGAATGGGCGGCGCTCGCGTCCACGCATATTGCGGACGGATAAATCGCATCAAACTCCTATTCATTCGGTCTCCTACGTGATGGAATGCGAGAGTGCCTGCACGGATTATGTGGGCGACGCGCGAGGGTGGGACGATCCTCGGCATTCGGCGGCGCTGTACGAGGTGAGCGATGGAAAGGGACGAGCAGGGGCGGCGGGACGCGCCGCGACACCGCGCGGGACGCACGGTGTCACGCGGCAGCAGAACGGGACGCGCAGTGCGAGCGGCGCGAAACGACGCCGCGCAGGATGCCTCCGATACGGCGGCAAACACGCGCAACCCGGGCGCCGCCGTATTGCAAAACGCCTATATCAGACGCTATCTGGGACAGTTCATTCATGCGACGACGCGCGACGATATCGTGTCGCGCGTCGCCGTGCATTGCGCCGTTCCGGCGTTGACGTCCGATCTCGTCCAGCTCTTCGATTTGCGCGAAGGGCAACTATTGGCGCTGACAGAGGCGGCCGGGCCGCTCGCGCGCTATGCGCATTCCCGCGATGTCACCTTGACAGAGCAGGATCGCTTGTGCGAAGCCTGGGCCGCGCTGCTCGACAGCGCGCCGAGTCGGCAGGCGGCCCGCACATTGGCAAGGCGACAAATCGACGTGTGGCACGTCACCGATGCCTTGCCCTGGCTCGCCTCGGCGCTGCCGCAAACGGCGGCCTTTCTCGATGGGCTCGTTCGCGCCCCCGATATTGCGGCGGAACTGGCGGCCCGCGTCGGCGAGCGCAATAACGCGCGCTTGCGGCGGGTGGCATCGGCGCTGAGCGATACGGTCACCCCGCCGATGCCGGGCCGTCGCGCCGCGCTGTGCGAGGCACTGATCGATGTCTTGGCCGCCTTGTATCGCGTGGACCTGAGACATGGGCCCAGCGCCGCGCACCTGTGCAATCAGGTGGCGCTATGGCAACGCGGCGGGTGGCTGACGTCGTTGCGTGCGGCATTGCCGCTGGAGATCGGGCCGCGAGGCCATGGATTGGCAGGCATCGCGCACCTTGGCGAAGGGTTGCGCAGCAGGCACCGCTATACGCAAAGGATGGTACGTGCCGAAGAGGTCTACGACGCGGCACAGGCGCTGGCCTTGGTCGACGCCGATGCGCCGCTGGCGGAACAGCCGCGATTCAGAATGATCTACGCGCTGCACGATGCGTTGCGCGACCAGGAGGACAGGCCGTCCGCGACGGTGGACGCGATCGCCGCGCAGTGCGAGATATGGCGGACCGCAGGCTGGCTGCCATTGCTTTCCGCCGCGACGATCTACGATTATTTCTATCTCGACGGTCGCTTGCGACTCGCCGATATCGATGCGCATTTATCGCGTGAATTCGCGCTGATGCGGACGCTGCCGCGAGGGATTCGGGACGGTTTCTACGAGGAAGTGTACGACGACGTAAGCACCGATGACGAAGCATCGGAGACGGGGCCGCCGATAGGATGGTCCGAGGACGATGAGGCGTCGCCGCTCGCGCTGGCGTCCTACGTCGATGGCCGGTCGATCGAGCATCAGTTTCGGATCATGGAGACCATCCTGCTGCGTGAAACGACCGATGCCGCCGCGCGAACGTATTTACGACGCGGCCTCGACGCGTTGCAGCACTCGCCGTTGCTGGCGATGTTCGATGCCGGTTTCGCCGCAGGCTGGTACGAGACGCTCTTGCTCGATCCGACCATCGCGCCTTTCAATGTGCAGTACATCGCGATACTGCACGAGTCGTTGGCGCTGGGCGTCGATATCGATGGTCAGAGCCCGGATTGGGTGGGCGTGTTGCAGATATCACCGCGGACCTTCTCCCTCATATGGCGCCAGCGTGCGGCATTTCGCACGCTCACCGACCGATATCGCAGCGGCGCGGGAACCCCGACCGAGATCGATTCTCCAGACATCGGCGTGGACGCCTATTTGATGTTCTCTGCCGGTATCGGTGACCGTCGCGTACAAGCGGTGTCGCGCTGGGTCGATCGCACCGTGCCGGCCGCGATAGCGGACCTTGCCCCGGTGGTGGTCCGGCAGTGGGTCGATCTGCTGTTGGACCGATCGATCTCCGATGCGGCGGTCGATGCCTGGTTGGCAGGAACCGATGATCGGACGTTCGCCGACGGCATGCCGTCGCCGGATGAAACACGCGGGACGATGGCATGGTTCGACGCGACACGTCCCACGCGACCTCGCCGCGGGGCGCGCGGTTCGACAGCAGCGTCCTGAGTCGTTGATGACGGGACACGCAACGCACCGCCAACGCGCCGGCAACGCACCGAATGCAACGAGGAAGAGGAAACGAAGACGCGATGGAGAGAGATAACAGCCGCCGGCCGGACCGGCATCGACCGTGTCCGACAGGGTCAAGCGCGCAATGCGCAGCCGAGAAAACCGGGGGCGGTCCGTATGTCGCCGAGAGCGTGGTGCGGGGGCGTGTGCCTGCGGAGGCGCGCGCCGGCGCCGATACATGCGCCGGCGCGGCTGTGCTGCGCGTGGAGCATGTTCGCCGCTATCTGGGGCGCGTGATTCACGATGCGACGCGATCGGATCTGGCCTCACGCATCGCGTTACATCAAGCGGTTCCCGTCTTCACCAGAGACCTCGTCGAATTGGCCGAAGATCGCACCGTCAGGATCGACCGTCTGGATGCGGCGGCGCACGCCGTGTCCCACTATGCGCGTTCACGAGATGCGACGCTTGCGGAGCGCGGCGCCCTCCGCGATGCCTGGGCGGGACTGCTCGAGGATGCCGTCGGCGACCGTACGGCACGAGAGAGGGCGTGGCGACAGATCGAGTCGTGGCGACTAAGCGACGCGTTGACGCTGTTGTCGGCGATCATTCCGGCGCGCTACGCGTTTGCCGACGGCGCCGTAACCGCATCCGATATCGCGGATCATCTCGACGCGCTTGCCCGGGAGCGCAATCAGACGCGCCTCCGTGACGTTGCGGCGACCTTGCGTGGCGTACCGATGCCGCTGCACGAGGTCGGGCGAGAGACGTTGTTCGAGGCCTTGGGACCGGTCTTCGGCGTAGACCTCGAACATCGCCCTAGCGTCCTGGCATTGCGCGCGTGCATCGCGACGTGGTCGCTCAGCGGCAGTGTCGCCTGTCTGGGCGACGTGCTGTCGGCGGCATTGCTGGCGCATATCGGCGCCGGGCAGTCGGGCGTGTCGGCGCTGGGCAAGGCGCTGACCCGGCGCCACGATCAGGCGCGGCGGCTGCAACGTGCGGACACGGTCTTGATGGCGCTGGCGCCGCTTCGCCCGCTGTCCGTGCACGCCGCCGCCGGTCACGCCGACCTGTTCCGCATCGTCTATGCGCTACACGACGCTTTACGCGATGCGGATGGCGTGCACGCCACCCGCATCGATACGATATGGCGGCAGTGTGAGATCTGGCGGTCCGCGGCGCTGCTGCCGCTGCTGCCCGTAGCACTGTCCCATCGTGATTTTTTCATCGCAGGTCGGCTGCGGCTCGCCGACATCGATGCGCATCTAAAACGTGAATATCGGCTGATGCGGGCCATCGGACCAGACCTTCGCGTCGGCGTCTATCCGGACGCCTATCGCGATGGTGTCGTCGACGAGGCGTTGGCGGACGATGCGCCCTGGCTCGCGGCTTTCGCGCGTCAGGGGGATGAGACGCGCGGTGCCGTGAGGCGGCCCGATGTCGCGTCTCGCACGGCGGAGAGCCAGTTTCGGTTGCTCGAAATCATCTTGTTGCGCGAGACCACGGAGCCGATCGCGCGTCTACATCTGTCCCGCGGCCTTCTTGCTCTTCGCCACTCACGCGTCCCGGCGATGTGCAATCTGGCTTACAGCCTGCAGTGGTACGAAACCGTCTTGGTGGATCCGGTCGTCGCGCCGTTCAATAGCCAGATCGTCTTGATCGTCGACGATATGATCGAAACCGGTACCGATCTCACCCCCTCACCAGTCGATTGGATCGGCTTGCTGTCGATCTCCCCGGACACGTTGGGTCGGCTCTGGCAACAACGGGCGTGTTTCACCTTACTGACCGATCGTTACTACACGGGCTGGATGGGGGCCCGAAGCCTGGCCGGGCCGGGTCCGGTACTTGGGATCGATTCGTTCGCCATGTTCAGCGCCCGACTGGGAGACCGCCGCGCACGCGCGTTATCGCGCTGGACCGCGCTGGCCCGCCAACGCTTGCTGACGGAGGAGCCCCCCGACGTCCTGGTGCGCTGGGTCGACTTGCTGCTCGACGACACGATCTCCGACGCAGCCATGGACAGCTGGCTGTCAGGATTGCCCGCCGATGCCTTTGTGGGGCAGACGCCATCGGTCGCGGACGCCTGGTCCACGATGAGACGATTCGAGGCCGCGCATCGATTTCGGCAAGAGCACTAAATTGGTGCGTTGCGCGCCACGCCAATTCATCCTACATTTCAGTAAGCCGCCAATTTCCATTCGACGCTCTCACCAACGAGGTCAAGCAGCGCAAACATGCCCCATTTTGGCGAATCGATGCCGTGCTCACGCGGGCATGCCTTTCGCTTAGTTTGAACTCTCCATGCAAGGCAGGCCGATGGCCAAAGGCGTTACGATGCGAATCTACGACGAAATGCAGGAGAACGGCGCCGCTGAGGGGGGCGCCACGGAGGCGGGCGGGGCGATTCGTCCCCACTACGAGCGCTTCCAGCGCTGGCTGAAGTCGCAGCCAGCCGAAACCATCGCCCGAAAACGGGCGGAGTCGGATCTGCTGTTCCGGCGCGTGGGCATCACCTTCGCGATGAACGGCGATCTGCAGGGCACCGAGCGGGTCATTCCGTTCGACATGATTCCTCGCATCATTCCAGGGCACGAATGGCGCCGGCTCGAAGCGGGACTGCGCCAGCGCGTCAAGGCGCTCAATCTGTTCATCCACGACATCTACCACGAGGCGCAAATCGTCAAGGCGGGGATCGTTCCGGCGGAACAGGTCTTCACCAATGCCCAATATCGTCCCGAGATGCAAGGGGTGGATGTTCCTTTGGGCATCTACGCGCATATCGCCGGCGTCGACGTCGTGCGCAATGGCGACGACGGCGAGTTCTATGTCCTGGAGGACAATCTCCGTGTCCCTTCCGGTGTCTCGTACATGCTCGAGAACCGGAAGATGATGATGCGGTTGTTTCCGGAGCTGTTCGTACAGAACCGCGTGGCGCCGGTCGCGCATTATCCGGATCTGTTGCTCGAGACGCTGCGCTCGGTGGCGCCGCCGGGCGTCGATGACCCGGTCGTCGTCGTGCTGACGCCGGGCATGTACAACTCGGCCTATTTCGAACACTCGTTCCTGGCACAGCAGATGGGCGTCGAGCTCGTCGAAGGCAAGGACCTGTTCACCGAAGACAATTACGTCTTCATGCGCACCACGCAGGGGCCGCGTCGGGTCGATGTGATCTACCGGCGAATCGATGACGATTTTCTGGATCCGTTGGGTTTCCGTCCCGATTCGGCGCTGGGGGTGCCGGGCTTGCTGACGTCTTATCGTGCGGGCAAGGTGGTGCTGGCGAACGCGATGGGTACCGGTATCGCCGATGACAAGTCGATCTATCCGTATGTCCCGGACATGATCGCGTTTTATCTGAACGAGGCGCCGATTCTGAAGAACGTGCCGACGTTCCAATGCCGCAAGCCCGATGATCTCGCGTATACGCTGGCGCACCTGCCGGAGTTGGTGGTGAAGGAAGTCCATGGCGCGGGAGGCTATGGGATGCTGGTCGGACCGGCATCGACGCGTGAGGAAATCGAGACGTTCCGCGCCTTGCTGCTCGCCAAACCGGCCGGCTATATCGCCCAGCCGACGCTGTCGTTGTCGGCCTGTCCGACCTTCGTCGATAGCGGTATCGCGCCACGCCATATCGATTTGCGGCCCTTCGTCCTGTCGGGTCGCGATGTGACGATGGTGGCCGGTGGTCTGACGCGCGTGGCACTGAAAGAGGGATCGCTGGTTGTCAACTCGTCGCAGGGCGGCGGGACGAAGGATACCTGGATGGTGGATTGATCCGATTCGGGGCGCTGCCGTGCCATCGTGCCGCAGGCCCGTTTCGCTAAGCGCGCTGTCCTCGGTCGGCACGCGCAATCCTTCGCAACGACAAAGCATAAAGACAGGGAAGACGACCATGCTAAGCCGAACGGCGGATCATTTGTTCTGGATGGCGCGTTACATGGAACGCGCGGAAAACACGGCGCGGATGCTGGACATCCATATGAAGGGTGCGTTGTTGCCGCAGACGCCAGAAGCGGAGGCCGAGGCGCAACGCGAGATGCTTCGTATCTCGGAATTGGAGGGTGCGTTCGCGGAGCGTCATGGTGATGCGCCGCCGACCTCGGCGGCAGTCCTCGAATTCATGGTCGCCGATGCGTCCAATTCGTCGAGCATCCGCTCCTGCCTGTTTGCCGCGCGTGAAAACGCGCGCGCGGTGCGCGGCTCCTTGACCACCGAGAGTTGGGAGACGCTGAATTTCACCTGGCTAGACTTCGCCGATCGCCTAAAGAACGGCGAGTTGATGGCGAACCCGGACGCCTTGTTCGAGTGGGTCAAATACCGCTCGCATCTGACGCGTGGCGTGGTGTCGGCCACGGCGCTGAAAGACGATGCGCTGTATTTCATCCAGCTCGGCACCTTCCTCGAGCGCGCCGACAATACCGCGCGGATTCTGGATGTACGGTTGTCCGACAGCACCTTGACCCGCGATAACGCGCGGCAGTTGGAAGACTTCTATTACTGGACGTCGGTGCTGAGTTCGGTGTCGGCGCTGGAGATTTATCGAAAGGTGTACCGGGATGTCGTAACCCCGTCGCGCGTGGTCGAGTTGATGATCCTCAATGCGCAGATGCCGCGATCGTTGCTGGCATCGCTCGATGTCGTCTGCGAGATGCTGGCGTTGTTGCGGACGCCGGGCTCGGCCGATTGCGAGCGCTTTGCCGGAAAGCTGCGCGCCGATCTGGTGTACACCGATATCCAGCAGATCTACGCCACCGGGTTGCACACCTATTTGACCCAATTCTTGAAACACGTCGATGAATTGGGCATGCGCGTCATGCGCACCTATTTGATGTTGCCACTGGTCTGAGCGACAGGAGACGGAACCATGCAGTTGAATATTCGTCACGATACGCGCTACCACTATGCCACGCCGGTCCAGTACTCGATCCAGCAACTGCGCCTGACGCCGGAGACGAATAGTGCGCAACATGTGCGTCACTGGTCGATCGATGCGCCCGGCAAGCTCGACGCCACGCGCGACGCCTATGGCAATGTATTGCACACGCTGGTGTTGAACCGGCCGCACGACCAGATTGTGTTCGCCGTCAGCGGCGAGGTGGAGACAGTGCCGCTGCGCGACGGCTGGTTGTCGGACGGCCCCGGGCGCATCCCGATCGAACACTACACTTGCGCCACGCCGCTGACGGAGGCCGACGATCCGATTCGTGCGCTGGCGCATGCGCAGCGGACATTGAAGACGCCGTCGGATCTGCTTGCCTTGGCCGAGTCGATTTCGGGACGGGTGCGCTATATGCCCGGGATCACGATGGTCACCAGCACCGCGGCCCAGGCGCTGGCGCTGGGGAATGGCGTATGCCAGGACCACGCGCATCTGATGTTGGCCTGCTGCCGCCAATTGGGCGTGCCGGCGCGCTACGTGAGCGGCTATATCGATCCGGGCGATGTCCCGCACGCGGCCAGTCATGCCTGGGTCGATGTCTGGCTCGACGGTGGCCCTCAGGGCGCCGGCTGGGTGACGGTCGATGTCACGCACGCGGTATTCGCCAGCGAGCGGTATTGTCGCCTTGCCGTGGCCCGCGATTTTCAGCCGGCGTCCCCGGTGCGCGGCTCTCGCATCGGCGGTCGAGATGAAACACTTGATGTATCAGTGTTTGTCGATGTCAACGGCACCCCCCGCAACGGATCCGATTCTGGCCTCGGCAATGGAATGGCGGCCAGCGTCGGCATGGCGCAACAGTGATCGTCACCGAACGCAGGGTGTGACACATCGCGTCGGTAAGCTGCCTGTCTGCCGCCGTACAATGATTGATCGAATGTTGGCGGTGAGGTAGGCGGAAATGACATATTGTGTGGCGCTGTGTGTGGATGAGGGCTTGGTCTTCCTGTCCGACACGCGCACCAATGCGGGCGTGGACAATGTCAGCGCGGCCCGAAAAATGGCGGTATTCGAGCAGCCCGGGGACCGGGTGCTCACGCTGCTGTGCGCCGGAAATCTGGCGTTGACTCAGTCGGTCGTCCAGCGTTTGACCGAAGGGGCTTCGGTCGAGGTAGTCCAGGATGCGGGGCGCGCAGCGGGGCAGGGAGCATGCCTCGACAGCGCTGCGAACAGCCATGCGGCCGACGTGCGCGTTGCATCCGCGCAACGGACGAACGTCCCCGCCGCGGACGCGGCAGGAGCTGCGCCGGCGGCCACGTTATGGACCGCGTCGTCGATGGTGGAAGCGGCGCGCGTCGTCGGGCAGGCGGTGCGCGACGTGTTCAAGCGCGATGCACAGGCCCTGTCGGATTTTCATGTCGAATTCAATTGCAGCTTCATTCTGGGCGGCCAGATCGGCACGCAGAAGCCGCGGTTGTTCATGATCTATGCGGCCGGCAACTTCGTCGAATCGACCGATGCCTGTCCGTTTTTTCAGATCGGCGAATCGAAATACGGCAAACCGATCATCGACCGCGTGGTCACGCCCAAGACGTCGCTGGACGAAGCGGCCAAGTGCGCGTTGATCTCGATGGATTCGACGCTGCGCTCGAATCTGTCGGTCGGGCTGCCGCTCGATTTGCTGGTCTACGAACGCGATGCGTTGCGGGTCAGCCGCTTTGCCGTGCTCGACCAGGACAATGCCTACTACCAAATGATCCACCGTAGCTGGGGCGAGCGTCTGCGCCAGGTCTTCGGCGAAATTCCCAACCCGGTCTGGACCGATGTCGCGAGCGCGCCGTTTCATGAACGGCTCGATGGAGGCGTGAGTCAGGCGCTGCGCTCGCATACCGGACGCGGGGGGCAGGACGGCGCCGTGCCGGCCGGTGCGCACGCCAGCGGCGAAGCGGACAGTGCCCCGGCGCAGACCCTCGCGCAATCCGATCAGGAACCACCGGTTCAGTACTGATCGTTCGGGAGCGGGTACAATCCGCCCATTCCGAAACACTTTGATCACGCTATCGCTGCCATGAGCCAATTGCCGAACGCCTCCGCCCCGTCGTCCCCCGCCTTGCCTGCGCTCGGCACGCCGCTGAGCGGGTCCGCGTTGCGGGTCATGCTGCTCGGTTCCGGGGAACTGGGCAAGGAAGTCGTTATCGCATTGCAGCGGCTGGGCGTCGAGGTCATCGCCGTCGATCGCTATCCGAATGCGCCGGCGCATCAGGTCGCGCATCGCTCGCACGTCATCGCGATGACGGACGGTGCCGCCCTGCGTGCCTTGGTCGAAGCCGAGCGTCCGCATCTGATCGTCCCGGAAATCGAGGCGATCGCGACCGATACGCTCGCTGAAATCGAGCGGGATGGCCTGGCGCGCGTCGTGCCGACCGCGCGCGCGACGCAATTGACGATGAATCGCGAAGGCATCCGCCGCCTGGCCGCCGAGGAACTGGCGCTGCCGACGTCGCCGTATGCTTTCGCCGATACCCGCGAAGCATTGGAAGCGGCGATCAATGCCGGCATCGGTTATCCCTGCGTAGTGAAGCCGGTGATGTCGTCGTCGGGCAAGGGACAGTCGGTCCTGCGCTCCGCCGCCGATCTGGACAGCGCCTGGCAATACGCGATGGCGGGTGGTCGCGTGGCGGGCACCCGCATCATCGTCGAGGGCTTCATCGATTTCGACTATGAAATCACGCAATTGACGGTGCGTGCGGTGGGTGCCTCGGGCGGTGTCGAAACCTTCTTCTGCGAGCCGATCGGACACCGCCAGGTGGATGGCGACTACGTCGAGTCCTGGCAGCCGCAGCCGATGAGCCCGGTGGCCTTGGCCAAGGCACGCGATCTGTCGCACAAGGTCACCGAGGCACTGGGCGGCTCTGGTCTGTTCGGGGTGGAAGCGTTCGTGAAGGGCGACGACGTCTGGTTCTCCGAAGTCAGCCCGCGCCCGCACGATACCGGTCTGGTCAC
Source organism: Robbsia sp. KACC 23696 (assembly GCF_039852015.1). NCBI lineage: Bacteria > Pseudomonadati > Pseudomonadota > Betaproteobacteria > Burkholderiales > Burkholderiaceae > Robbsia > Robbsia sp. KACC 23696. The sequence continues at coordinate 1,485,574 of NZ_CP156626.1, forward strand.
GCTCTGCACGCAGCGCTACTCGGAATTCGATTTGCATGCACGGGCGATTCTGGGTCTGCCGGTGGATCCTTCGCTGCGCGAAGTGGGTGCGTCGGCGGTGATTTATGGCGGCATGGAAGCGGAAGGCATCGTCTACGACGGCTTGGTCGACGCCTTGAAGGTGCCGGGCGCGGACTTGCGTCTGTTCGGCAAGCCGGAAAGCTTCAAGAAGCGACGCATGGGCGTGGCCGTCGCCACCGGTGCGACTACCGACGAGGCGCGTGAGCGCGCCCGTGCGGCGGCGGCGTGCGTGAAACCCAGGCGCGCCGATTGATCGGCATCGGCGAATACCCGCGCTCGCAAGTATTTGAAAATGCCGGTGTTACAATAGCGGCATATCCCGCATGCCGACGGCATGCCCGCGCCCATCCGGCTGGATGGCGCGCAATTTCGATGATTTCAGGGCCGGCGCCGATCTTTTCTCGCTTCGACTGTGAAGCGTCTCCGATCCACCGCTGACCGCCCGATACCTATTTCCATGTCCGAGTCAGGAACCTTTCCGGCCCACGGCAACGGCGAATCTGCCGCGCCGTCCGAGGCCAGTCCCGCGAATGCCGTATCCACGACGTCCGCATCGAATACCCCGTCCGCCTTGCCCGAATTCTCCGCTTCCCCCACGCCGTCGGCCGCTTCGCCCGCGTCGCCACCGCCGCGCGATGACACTGCGTCCGTTGCTTCCGTTACGTCCGCCGACGCTGCGCCAGCCGCCGAGTCGGCCCCGACCCTCGAGACGCCCGTCGCCATCGTGCCTGCCGCTGTGCCGGACGATATGACATTCGCGACCTTCGGTCTGCACGCGAAGATCCTGAGGGCGGTGACCGAGCAAGGCTATACCAAGCCGACGCCGATTCAGGCGCGGGCGATTCCGGTCGTGCTGGCGGGCAGCGATCTGATGGGCGCGGCGCAGACCGGAACCGGCAAGACCGCCAGTTTCTCGCTGCCGATCATCGAACGGCTGATGCCGCATGCGAACAGCAGCACGTCGCCGGCACGGCATCCGGTGCGGGCCTTGATCCTGACGCCCACGCGTGAGTTGGCCGATCAGGTCGCCGACAACGTCGCGGCCTATGCCAAGCATACGGACCTGCGCAGTCTGGTCGTTTTCGGCGGCATCGACATGCAGGGGCAGGCTCAAGCGCTGCGCGGCGGCGTCGAGATTCTCGTCGCGACGCCAGGCCGACTGCTCGATCACGTGCAGCAGAAAAACGTCCAGTTGGGGCAAGTCCAGATGCTGGTGCTCGACGAGGCGGACCGGATGCTCGATATGGGCTTCCTGCCGGACTTGCAGCGCATCCTGAACCTGTTGCCGGCCGGCCGTCAGACGCTGCTGTTTTCGGCGACGTTCTCGAACGACATCAAGAAGCTCGCCGCCACCTATCTGACCGATCCGACGACGATCGAAGTCGCCCGAAACGCCACGGCGACGAATGTTCGTCAGATCCTGTTCGAAGTCGACGAAGCCGACAAGCCGCGGGCGGTGACGCAACTGATTCGCGAGCGCGATCTAAAGCAGGTCATCGTGTTCTGCAACAGCAAGCTAGGGGCGGGGCGCCTTGCGCGGACGCTCGAAGGCGACGGCATCATCGCCTCCGCCATTCACGGCGACAAGTCGCAGACGGAGCGGATGCAGGCGCTGGAGTCCTTCAAGAAGGGCACGCTGACGGCCTTGGTCGCGACCGATGTCGCCGCGCGCGGTCTCGATGTCACCGATCTCCCGGCCGTGATCAACTACGATCTGCCGTTCAACGCCGAAGATTATGTGCACCGTATCGGCCGGACCGGCCGTGCCGGAGCGTCGGGCGATGCCTTGTCGCTCTGCTCCGCGAAAGATCTGCGTCTGCTCGCAGATATCGAGCGGTTGATCGAGCGGCCGCTCGAACGCGCAGCGCTGACCTTGCCCGCACGACGCGAACGCGGTGAACGCAGTGAACGAAGCGAGCGTGACGGCGAGCGTCGCGGTGAACGGGATGCACGCCCTAGCGCGAGCCGCGACACGCCGCGTGATGGCGCCGACAGCCGCGCCCGTCGCGATGCCACGCCCGGCTATCCCAATCGCGGTATCTACGGCGATGCCGCTAGCCGTGGCGCGGATCGCCGCCCGCGTCGCTCGGCACCGATCGACGATATCTTCACCCGTCCGTACGAGCCCTCGGTCAAGCCGGCCGATTTCGAGAAATCGTCATCGTCGTCGGACGCGTCCGAGTCGAACAAGCGCGCGGCGGCAAAGCGTCCGCTGGCGGCCTTGCTCGGTGGCTTGGGCATGCCCCGCAAGCCTGACTGAGCGTCCATCGGGCAGCGGGCGCTGGCGGGATCCTTGCTGTCGGGCCGGCGGCCGCTGCCGCCAGGCTGTCGTTTTACCGCGGAACGGCAGGTGGGGCGCCCGCATCGACGAAGCGCTGCCGCCAGGCGGACAGCGCCTGCTGTAACAGCGCGGTTCGCGGCGCCGCTTTCCCCTCGATTTTCCCCTCTGCGACATCACGCGCTGCCGATCGCGTGCCGACCATTGCCGTTGGCCCGGCATGCGCGTCCAGCGCCGGAATCGTCGGCAACTGCATTCGGGTTTGCAGGTAACGCAAGGCATCGCGTAGCGCAGCGTCGATGCCGGCTGGGTCTCGCGGCAATGCCAGTGCGCCGGTTTGCTTGCTGAGCTTGTCGCCGTGGGCGTCGTTCAGGACGGGCACGTGCAGATAGCGCGGCGTTGGCAGGCCGAGGCACTGCTGCAGATAGATCTGCCGTGGCGTGGAGTCGAGCAGATCGGCGCCGCGCACGATATCGGTTACACCGGCCTCGGCGTCGTCGACGACGACCGCCAGTTGATAGGCCCACAGGCCGTCCCCGCGCAGCAAGGCAAAGTCGCCGACCTCGGACGACAGATCCTGCGAGACCGTGCCGTGAAAGCGATCGGTGAAACCGAATCGGGCAGCGGGACCGTCCGGGACGCGCAGGCGCCATGCGCGCGGTGCGCGCCCTTGTAGCCCGTCGCGACAGGTGCCGGGGTAGGCCAACGTCGCGTGGCGTCGATGTACCGACGATTGCGCCAAGGCCTCGGCGATTTCCCGGCGCGTGCAGCCGCATGGGTAGACCAAGCCGGCTTGCTGCAGTTGCGCGAATGCGGCTGCGTAAGCGGCATCGCGGTCACGCTGCCAGACGGGCGGCGCATCGGCGTGTAATCCGTATGCTGCCAGTGTCTCCAAAATGTCATGGTCGGCGCCCGGCACCGTGCGTGGCCGATCCACGTCCTCGATCCGTACCAGCCATATGCCGTCGTGCGCTTTCGCATCCAGCCAACTGGCCAGCGCGCTGATCAGGGAGCCGGCATGCAGGGGGCCGGTAGGAGAGGGCGCGAACCGTCCGCAATAGGCGGGTGCCGCGGCGCGGGGGCGATCCGCCGGCTTATTCGGCTCAGTCAAATCCCGGCTCCTCTGTTGCACCCATCGTCCGAGCGAGTCAGCGGCTGGCCGTGTTCGTCGTCGAGCCCGTGGCCGGTGCCGTTGCCGACGCGCTGGAACGCGAAGCGGTCGTCTCCGCATTGCCGGTCTGGGCGGCGTCGGGCCCGGCGGTAGGCTGCAGCGTCGGCGTCAGCGCCTCGCGTTCATCGAAGACGAAGCAGGCGCCGTTGTAATGGTCGCCGCCGACATGCTCGAAATAGCCCAGAATGCCGCCCTCGAGTTGATACACGTGCGAAATGCCGGTGTTGGCCATATGGATCGCAGCCTTCTCGCAGCGAATGCCTCCGGTGCAGAACGAGACCACGGTCTTGCCGTCAAAGGTCTGCCGATGGCTCTCCACCGCATCGGGGAAATCGCCGAATTTCTCCAGTCGCCAATCAATTGCGCCTTCAAATGTTCCGTGATCGATCTCGAAACCGTTGCGCGTATCGAGCAGCACCACCGGTCGGCCGTCGTCGTCCTGTCCCCGATCGAGCCAGGTGCGGAGCGTTTCCGGCGACACCGACGGCGCGCGTCCCGCTTCGGGGCGGATCGTCGGATGCCGCATCGTGATGATCTCGCGCTTCAGCTTGACCAGCATGCGTTTGAATGGCTGGTCGTCGGAGTGGCTAATCTTGACCGTCAGCGGCGCGAGCTTGCCCTCGAACAGGGGATCGTCGCGCAGATAGGCGAGCAGCGCGTCGGTCTGCGCCTGCTCGCCGGCGATGAAGAGATTGATTCCTTCCGGCGACAGCAGGATCGTCCCCCGCAGTTGCAAGGCGTCGCAGCGCTCGCGTAGCGGAGCACGCCACGCGGCAGGATCCGGGATGGAGACGAAAAGATAGCCGGCCAGATTGACGATACGCATCGGAGAGGAACAGAAATCAGGACTTAATCCGGCATTATCTCGCAACCGGGCCGCGCACGGGCGGGAATGGGCCGCCCGCAGACGTGGCGCGGCGCACTGGCGACGCATCGGCTGCCGCGGGGCAGGCGCGTCGTCCGCCCCGCGCGTCACCGCTTGTAACTGAAATTGTGTTCCCGGTTTTCCGTGGCAGGTACAATACGCGGTATGTCAGAACCACGCTTTATTCATCTCCGCCTCCATTCCGAATATTCGATCGCGGACGGTATCGTCCGCCTCGATGACGCGATTGCAGCCGCCGCGAAAGACGGCCAGGGCGCGCTCGCGCTCACGGATCTCAGCAACGCCTTTGGCCTTGTTCGCTTCTATAAAGCCGCGCGTGGCGCCGGCGTCAAGCCGATTGCCGGCGCCGACGTCTGGATCACGAATGCCGCCGACCGGGAGAAGCCGCACCGCCTGTTGCTGCTCGTCCGCAACCGCCAGGGTTATCTGAACCTGTGCGAATTGTTGTCGCGGGCTTCGTTGACGAATCAATACAAGGGGCGCGCCGAGGTCAAGGCCGAGTGGCTCGCCAACGGATTTGCCGAGGGCCTGCTGGCGCTGTCCGGCGCGCAGGGCGGTGATATCGGCATGGCGTTGGCTGCGGGCAACGCCGAGGCGGCGCGTCGCTGTGCGGCGCAGTGGCAGTCGATTTTCCCCGATGCCTTCTACATCGAACTGCAGCGCGCCGGACAGCCGGGCGAGCAGAGTTATATTGCCCAGGCAGTGGCACTGGCGGCGGGATTGGCGCTGCCGGTAGTCGCCACGCACCCGGTGCAGTTCATGACGCCGGACGACTTTACGGCGCACGAAGCCCGGGTCTGTATCTCCGAAGGCGATTTGCTGGCGAATCCGAAGCGCAGCAAGCGCTTCACGCAGACGCAGCATTTCCAGACCCAGGCCGATATGGCGGCGTTGTTCGCCGATCTGCCGTCTGCGCTGGAGAATTCGGTCGAGATCGCGAAGCGCTGCAATCTGGTGCTGGAACTCGGCAAGCCGAAGCTGCCCCTGTTTCCGACGCCCGACGGTGTGACGCTGGACGATTTCCTCGTCGCCGAATCTCGGGGCGGCTTGGAAAAGCGGTTGGCCTTCCTGTATCCCGACGAAACGAAGCGCGAAGCGGAGCGTGCCCGTTATGAGGCGCGGCTGGATTTCGAGGCCAACACCATCATCAAGATGGGGTTCCCCGGCTACTTCCTGATCGTTGCCGACTTTATCAACTGGGCCAAGACGAACGGTGTGCCGGTGGGCCCGGGTCGGGGGTCGGGCGCAGGCTCGCTGGTCGCCTATGCCTTGGGCATCACGGACCTCGATCCGCTCGAATACAACCTGCTGTTCGAGCGTTTCCTGAATCCGGAACGGGTATCGATGCCCGACTTCGATATCGACTTCTGCCAGGAAGGGCGCGATCGCGTCATTCAGTACGTCAAGCGCAAATACGGCGCCGATGCGGTGTCGCAGATCGCCACGTTCGGCACGATGGCCGCCAAGGCGGCGGTGCGCGATATCGGTCGCGTGCTCGACCTCGGTTATAACTTCACCGACAGCGTCGCCAAGCTGATCCCGTTCAAGCCGGGCAAGCACGTGACACTCGAAGATGCGATGAAGGAAGAGCCGCAGCTGGCCGAGCGCTACGAATCCGAAGAAGAAGTGCGGCAGTTGTTCGATCTCGCGCAGCGGGTCGAGGGCTTGACCCGTAACGTCGGCATGCACGCGGGCGGCGTATTGATCGCGCCCGGCAAGTTGACGGATTTCTGTCCGCTCTACACGCAGGGCGCTGGCGGCGACGCGGACGGCGAAAGCGGCGGCGTCGTGAGCCAGTACGACAAGGACGATGTCGAAGCGGTCGGGTTGGTCAAGTTCGACTTTCTCGGTCTGACCACACTGACGATCCTCGATTGGGCGGAACGCTATATTCGCCGACTCGACCCCTCGAAGGCCGATTGGTCGCTGGCGCAGGTTCCGCTGACGGACCCGGCCTCGTTTCATATCCTGAAAAAGGCGAATACCGTCGCCGTGTTCCAGCTGGAAAGTCGCGGCATGCAAGGCATGTTGAAAGACGCGCAGCCGGACCGCTTCGAAGACATCATCGCGCTGGTCGCCTTGTACCGACCGGGGCCGATGGACCTGATTCCGAGCTTCTGTGCACGGAAACACGGTCGCGAGAATGTCGATTACCCGGACCCGCGCGTCGAGACCGTGCTCAAGGAGACCTATGGGATCATGGTCTACCAGGAGCAGGTGATGCAGATGGCGCAGATCATCGGCGGCTACTCGCTGGGTGGCGCCGACTTGCTCCGTCGCGCGATGGGGAAGAAGAAAGCCGAGGAAATGGCCGAGCATCGCGCCTTGTTTGCCGAAGGTGCGGCGAAGAATGGGCTGACGACCGACAAGGCCGGCGAAATCTTCGACTTGATGGAAAAGTTCGCCGGGTACGGCTTCAACAAGTCGCACGCGGCGGCCTATGCCTTGCTCGCGTATTACACGGCTTGGCTGAAGGCGCACCATCCGGCCGAATTCATGGCGGCCAATATGAGCCTCGCGATGGACGACACCGACAAGGTGAAGATCCTGTACGAGGACTGCATCAGCGCCACGAACAATCTCAAGGTGCTGCCGCCCGACATCAATCTGTCCGCGTATCGTTTCGAGCCGGTGGCGGAACCGCCGGCAGCGAATGGCGCGCTGCAACGTTCGCGCACGATCCGCTATGGTCTCGGCGCGATCAAGGGCAGTGGGCAGAATGCGATCGAGGAGATCATTCGGGCGCGCGAGGAACGGCCCTTCGTGGACCTGTTCGACTTCTGCGAACGTATCGATCGACGCGTCGTCAATCGACGCACGGTGGAAACGCTGATCCGTTCCGGTGCCTTCGACGCGCTGCACGACAACCGCGCGCAGTTGCTGGCCTCCGTGCCCTTGGCGATGGAAGCCGCCGATCAGGCCGCCGCGAACGCCTTGCAGGTCGGCTTGTTCGATATGGGCGGCGAAGCGCCGCCGCATGACATGGTCAAGACGGCGCCGTGGAACGACAAGCGACGTTTGCAGGAAGAGAAGTCGTCCTTGGGCTTCTACCTGTCGGGCCATCTGTTCGATGCGTATAAGGTCGAGGCGAAACGCTTCATGCGTCAGACCATCGGTGAACTGACGGAAGGGCGCGACAAAGTGATCGCCGGCATTATCGTCAGCCTGCGTACGCAGATGACGCAGCGCGGCAAAATGGTGGTGGCCTTGCTCGACGACACGACCGGACAGTGCGAGATCACGATTTTCAACGAGCTATACGATGCGAATCGCGCGCTGCTGAAAGAGGACGAGTTGCTCGTCGTCAGCGGTAGCGCACGCAACGACGCGTTCACCGGCGGTCTGCGCTTCACCGCCGAGTCGCTGATGGATCTGGAGCGGGCGCGTAGTCGCTATGCGCGGTCGGTGCGTCTGTCGCTGCGCGGCGCAGACGCGCCCGTGGAAGACGCGCCGTCGAACGTGGCATCGACCGACAAGTCGGTGGGTGCGCAGAACGGCAAGTCCGACGCCCCGACGAACGGCAAAACGAAGGGCGCGCTGCCGGCGACGGCCGATATCGGGCGATTGAAGGATATTTTGATCGCCTATCGGGCGCCGGACATGATGGCCGAGTCGGGCGAGGCCGCATGGGCCGACGGTGGCGGTAATGGCGGTGGGGGTAGCGCGGGCGGCTTCCGCCAGGGCGGCGGCGGTTACGGTGGTAATGGTGGCGGCAATGGTGCGGGCCGGGGTGGTAACGGCGCCACGGGCGGACGGGGCCGTCAGCCGCGGGATGTGACGCCGGCGCGCACGGGATTGCGGGTTGAGATACGCTATACAAGCAGAGATGCTGCGACCGAGTTAGCCTTGGGGCACGCCTGGTGCGTGAAACCGAACGACGAATTGATGGCGGCATTGACGGCGGCATTTGGTCGAGATGCAGCGGAAATCTCCTATTGACCTCCTCTCTCGGAACCGCGAGGCAAGCATGAACATTGCAATCGCATGCAACGCTTTCAAGCAGAGCGGTGGCCTGGAGCGCTACGCGCTCGACCTCGTTCGCGGTCTGAATCGTGCAAACGTTCGGCCGATTGTCTTCGCGCGCAGCTTCGATGAGGGCTTGCTGAAGACGCACGACGTTACGCCGGTCCCGATCAATGTCAAATGGCTGCCAGGCAAATTGCGCGATCATTATTTCGCGCGTCGGGTCGCGGCGCTGCGTCAGCAATATCGTGTCGATTTATTGCTGGGCGTCAATCGGACCGATTGCGCCGAGATCGCGATTTGCGGCGGCACCCATCGGGGCTTCCTGCGTGCCTCCGAGCGGGAGGCGACGTGGAGCGATCGCCGTCAGATCACGTTGGAAGCGTCGCAGTATGCGCACGCGCAGATGGTCGTCGCGCACTCGCGCATGATGGCGAACGAGCTGCACGAGCTTTATCAGGTGCCGCAAGACAAGATCAACGTGTTGTACCCGCCGGTCGATCAAACCCATTTCAAAGCACTCGATCCCGCCGCTGCCTTAGGCGAGCGCCAGGCATGGCGCGCAAAGCACGGCATCGGCGAGGACAAAGTGGTTTTTCTGTTCCCGTCGAGCAGTCATCAGCGTAAAGGCTATGCGCGTCTCGCGGCGTTTTTTGCGAACACGCGCTTGCCGGTGGTGCTGGCCGTGGTGGGTCGCCCGATCCCCGATGCGTGCGAGGCGATTCGCTATCTCGGTTATGCCTCGGACATCGCCGAAGCCTATCGTGCCGCCGATGTGACGATCCTCGCATCGCGATACGAACCGTTCGGCCTGGTCGGCGTGGAATCCGTGCTTTGCGGAACGCCGGTCGTGCTGGATAGCCGCATTGCCTGTACCGAGGTACTCCCGCCCGCCGATTGCTATGTCTTCGATGGCGATCGCCCCGACGATCTGGCACGCGCGGTGGGTGAGGCGGCAGAGCGATGCCTCGCACGGCGCAACGCCGTGGGCGCGTGCGAGGCTGGCGTGCCTGCGGCGTTGACAGCGGGTTCGGACAATCTGCCGGTCGGCTATGACCCGAATATCGATCACCATGTTGCTGCGCTGTTGGCGTTGATCCGCCCGCGTCGGCATACACCGGTGGGCAAACATGACGACGCCACGGCGTTTCGGCCGCGCGCCACAGCCTAAGTAGCGCGTTAGCGCTGCTGCGGCGGCTGCCGCTGGCGAGTGGGCACGTTGTGTTTTGTGGCTAGTCAGCGGTCGTGTTCGATCGGTCTGGCGATAAGGTCGACGTGATTGACGCGCTCGTCGAGCTGGAGGCGCCGTCTTCGCGTCGTGTCGATGACGGTGCAACCAGCCGCTCACGCAGTCTCAGAAAACGATAGAAGACGGTTTGCGCATTCATGGCCGCGATCGATAATCCGGCGCCCCCATCGAGGAAGCCGCGCTTCAGCACAAAGGTACGGAAAAAGGCCCATACGGCACGCCACCAGGCCTTGGCGACGGTGGGGGGGCGTGCATGCGGCGCGCGTTCGAAACGCTGCCGTGCCCCTTCGGCCGCATATTGATCGATCTTTCGCAGCACCGTATCGACGTTGTCATAGCTGTAATGCAACAACTCGCCGTCCAGCGTCTGCACGGGCGTGTCGTACAGCAAACGTTCGTGGACACGGTCATCGGAGAAGCGCGCGGTACCGCGGCGGAAAACGCGCGGAATGATGTCGGGACGCCAGCCCGAATGCTGGATCCAATGGCCGCAGAACGATGAGACGCGGTCGAGGGCATAGACGACCTGATCCGTGCTCGCGCGCTGGCATTGGCGCACGAGCGACGCTGCCAGCGTTTCCGAGACGACTTCATCGGCGTCCAGAACCAGAATCCAATCCGTCTCCAACAGGGCGATCGCCCGATTTTTTTGCGGGCCGAACCCGGGCCAGTCGGCTGCGGTCACGACACGTGCGCCGCGCATCTCGGCAAGCGCGACGGTGCCGTCGGTGCTGCTTTGGTCGAGCAGGACGATCTCGTCCGCGAAACGCACCGCGTCGAGGCAGGCCGCGAGGTGCTGTGCGGCATTGCGGGTGATCAGGGCCACGCCGAGCGTGCTACGGGTGGTCGGCGTGCCGTTCGGCGTGGGCGAAATCGACGGTTTCTGCATCGCGGCCATCATCCCCCGGTGCGTCGGTCTGCGGCTGCGCGGACGCGCGAATCACGTTGCCGCGCGTCGATGTCCGGCAACGTGTCGGACGCGACCGATACGAGCGTGGCCGCACGCGCCAGTGCCAGCAACAGCGCGCTCATAAAGACAAAGAGGGCGGTATCCATCGAGATGATGAACATCGTTTCCGTCAAGCCGTAGACCAGATAGGACAGGGGGAGTGCCGTACCCATCGCGGCAAGGCAACGCGCTTCGCGCGTACGTGCTTCAAGCGTCCAGCGGAGACATTTTCCAAAGGGCACCAGATACAGACTGAGTAGTGCGATCCCGCCTAGGCTTCCTGTCGTCGCCAGTGCGAACAGCATATCGTTGTGGGAGTGCGGAAGGCCGAGCAGGACGGCGGGTATTTTCCCTTCGCCGATCAATGCGGCCAATGTCGGCATGAACTGGTCGTATCCCACGCCGACGAGCGGATGCTGCGCGAGCATCATCACCGATGCGCGCCACACCTCGAAGCGGATGCCGATGGGCGTATTGAAGTGGCCGCCCTGCAGAAAGACGGCAATATTGGAAAACGCTTCGGTCAAGCGGGGCCAGGCATGCCAGAGCCCGAGTGCCGCGCCCAGTACGATGAGGACGGGCAGCGCGCGGCGGGAGTGGGCGACGATGGGAGTATCGCTGCACGCCGCACCATTGCCTGGCGTGGCGCGCAATGCCAGCGCATACCATGACAGGGCGCCCAGGACGGGGATGGCGAGCCAGCCGCCGCGCGAGCCGCTGGCAACGGAGCCGCCGAGTGCCACGACGAAGGCGAGCACCTTCAGCAGCGTCTCGATTGCGGCCAGACGCGGACGTTGCGGGCCGGCCAGCGTCCAACCGAGCGTCATCAGCGTCAGAAAACCGAAGGTCAACGTGACGTCGCTGTATGGAATCGTATTGATCAAGCCGACTTCGGAGACCCGTGCCACGCCGAAGTTCACGTAGATTTCACGGGCGCCGCAGAACATCGACGCACCGATCAGCCCCCATTGCAGATGGCGCCCCCGCTGTACACCGATCCGGCAGGCACAGGCAATGCACGGTCCCAGCAGGGCGAAGCGGAGCGGCAGATCGAGGTTGCGCGGCACCCAGTGCACACGGGCGACCTCGTTGGCGAGCGCGGCCACGAAGGGCAGCCAGCCCAGTATGGCGATGCCGACCAGCGAGCCCCGCACCTGCGGCGGCATGCCGCGCCCCGTCAATGTCGGGAGGGAGAACAAGCCGATCAAGGCAAACAGGAACAACATGCCATTCGCGACGCCTTGCACGTTCAGGCTGGCGACGGGGTAAGCGCAGGCCAGCACCACGAGGCCGATCGACAGCCGGCGGCGCATCGTGCCTGTCGGACTCGCGATGCCCGGCTCATGCGCCGCGCGCCCCGTGTCGCCGCCTCGTCGGGCATCGGCGACATAGGTCGTATCGTGCGCCGACAAGGCACCGGTGGGGGGAACAGGCAAGGAGTACGGCGGCGTCGCGGGGGCTTCGGCGGTATCCGTGGACGTCGAGGGGGATGTTGTTTTCCGGATCATGCGGGAGTCTGTTTGGCACGCCAAGTGTAGCATGAGCGATATTGCCTCTTTGCCCTGTCCGCACGTACCGGCCGGGATTGCACCGCAGGGGGGGGCCTATATAATGGGCCTCCTTTCGTTCGGAGCAGACTTGCGGGTCGGCTCCCTGACAGACAGCCGATGACCACAAGCGCTCCTCCTCCCGCCGGCAGTACCACGGCCAAACCCATTGCGAACACTGCCGTGTTCCGGCGCCTGCGTGCCTACGTTCGGCCGCATCTGCTGGTGCTGATTGCCGCGGCCCTGGCGATGGGGCTGGTGGCGGCCAGTGAGGCCGGTATTCCCTGGCTTTTGAAACCGCTGGTCGATGACGGTTTCGGCTCGAACCCGCACGGTCTGCCGAAATGGGTCATCCCGGTCGCCGTCGTCGTCCTCGCGCTGCTCCGTGGCGCGGCACAATATGCGTCCGGCTATCTGTTGAATCGCATCAGCACGCAGATCCTGTTGAAGTTGCGACAGGAGATGTTCGAAAAGATGCTGCACGCGCGTGTTGCGTTTTTCCAACGCGAAACCGCGAGTACGATCATCAACGCGATCGTCTTCGAGGTGAACAACATTCTGAACACGCTCAGCGGCGTGATGGTCACGCTGGTGCGGGACTCGATGACGGTGCTGTGTTTGCTCGGCTTGCTGTTCTATCGCAACTGGCGGCTGACCTTGATCATCGCGGTGATCTTGCCGGTGATCGCCTGGCTGGTGCGGAAGATCAATCGCCGGCTGCGACGTTTGAACCGCGACTTCCAGACCCAGACGAACGAGTTGTCCTACGTCGTCGAGGAAACGGTGGGTGGCTATAAGGTCGTGAAGGTGCATAACGGCGAAGCGTACGAGATGAACCGCTTTCGCGACATGAGCAAGATCCTGCGCGGCTATGCGATGCGGATGGCGGTGACCGGTGGTCTGGCACAGCCCATCACGCAGTTCATCGCCTCGATTGCGCTGGCGGTCGTCCTGGCGATTGCGATGATTCAGTCGGCGCACGACCAGACGACGGTGGGCGGCTTCATTTCCTTCGTTACCGCGATGCTGTTGATCATTTCGCCGTTGAAGCATCTGACCGACGTCAATCAACCGCTGCAAAAGGGGATGACCGCGGCCGAGCTGATTTTCGGTCTGATCGACGAGCCGCCGGAAACGTCCGGTGGCGACAAGCCGTTGGATCGGTCGCGCGGCGCGGTGCGCTTCGACCATGTCGGCTTTCGCTACGGCGAGACGGGGCGTCCGGTACTGACGGACATCACGTTCGAGGCGCGGCCGGGCGAGATGATCGCACTGGTCGGCCCGTCCGGTAGTGGCAAGACGACGCTGGTGAATCTGCTGCCGCGTTTCTTCGATGTGACCGAAGGCACGATCCTGATCGATGGCGAGCCGACGTCGCAATACCGTCTGGCCGATCTGCGTAAGCAGATCGCCTTCGTCAGCCAGGATGTGGTGCTGTTCAACGACACGATCGCCGCGAATGTGGCCTATGGCCAGGCCATCGACTTGCCGCGTGTCGAGGCGGCATTGGCGGCGGCGAATCTGACCGATGCGGTGGCGATTCTCCCGGAAGGCTTGCAGACACGGGTCGGCGACAACGGCATGCGCCTGTCGGGCGGCCAACGCCAACGTCTGGCGATCGCGCGCGCCATCTACAAGGATGCGCCGATCCTGATTCTCGACGAGGCGACTTCGGCGCTCGACTCCGAGTCCGAACGGTATGTGCAGATCGCGCTCGAGAAGTTGATGCAGGGTCGTACGACCCTGGTCATCGCGCACCGGCTCTCGACGATCGAACGCGCCGATCGGATCCTGGTGATGGAAGCCGGGCGCCTGATCGAAGAAGGCACGCACGAGGCGCTGTTGCGCAAAGACGGTCTCTACGCCACGCTGCATCGTATCCAGTACGAGCGCGCCGGCGACGCTGCGCCGGCGTAATACCCGGTTGATCCGCCGACGCGACGTCGGCGGATCGTTCCTACGCGATCTGCCTGCCGGATGGCGAGCGCGGATGCATCGCTTCCCCATCGTGTTTCCCCTTGGTGCGCTTAGTCCGCACAGTATCTTTTTGCAGCTGTCCATTGCATTAATAATAAGGAATGCATATAAAAAAGATACTAGGCCGAATAGCCGACTTGGACGCGCCTTGCCTTTGTTTTATTGTTTCCTCAATGAGCGCGTGCCGTCACGGGATGCCAGATCGACTGGGAATATCGACCACATGGGAAGGGCAATGAATGGGTTTGATTTGTTCGTATCAGTCGCGGCAGTGTGGTGATCGGATACCGCCCAAGGGTTCGGTGTCCGAGCGCCCGCCTGTATCGGCTCTGCCCGTTGCGCCGTCGGCGATGACGGCGCCGATCGGCACCGAGGCATCGGGTCTGCGCGATGGCGGGGAGGGTGATGAGGGCGACGACGGCGATGCTAGCGCGGCGTGGCGGCAGGGTCGCGATCTGATGACGCTGGTCGAGTTGCATGGGCTGCAGCGGCGCGGTGCTTACCGTCGTCGGAAACGACACTACGGGATGTTCGGTCCGGGCTTTCTTCTGGCCGCTCAAGGAACCTTGTCGCGCGGCTTCGTCGAAGAAATGATGTCGACGCTAAATACGACTTTCGATTGTGAAGCATCGGTCCCGCTGGAAGCGCTGCAGTTTCAAAGCGGCGCTGCCGGCTGCATGCCCGGTGCGGCGACGGGAATGCGTGACGCGTTTGCTTACCTGCGCAACATGACGGTGAGCGACGACGAGATAGGCGCGCAAGGGGCGGACCCATTGGGGGCGGCAAACGCGTCCGATGACGACGATGTCGCGCACGAGACCGGGGCCGGCACGCAGGCCGTTACTGTCTCGATGGACGATCTGCGAGAAGCGGGTGACGCGGCGTTGACACACGAAACCGGCACGCTGCCCTCGGCCGATATGGCGCAGTCTTTTTTCACGACGGGCGCCGCAGACGCGGTAACCGGGGCTGGTGGATATTCAGCATCGACGATGTCGCCGGATCGGGAGGAGGGGGAGGCGCATAACGAGACGGATGCGCTAGCAGAGAACGCGGTCTTCCCTGATCTCGTCGATGGACTGTCATGGGAGGCGCTGACCGCATCGGCCGCGCCATGGGCGGACCCCGCCGATGGAGACACCGATGCGTCGGGGCCGACGCTGGACGACGACGCATGGGATCACCGTCGGTTCGCTAGCGCAAATGACGCGGGTATCGACTTTCACTATGACGGCGGGAGCAATGCGCCGTACTGCGACGTGGCCGCCGTCGCCGATCCGCTCCTGGATACGCGGCGCATCGTTTCCCTGGTATGCCAAAGCGACTCGCCTGCCGCATTCGAAGCGGCGACGGCGGCGATGCCGTCGATGCGGTGTGATTTGCGTGCGCGCTATCGTCTGACACGCGCACTTCTTTTCGATATCGTGGCCTACGCGGCGGCGCATTATCGGGTTCAGGACCCGCCCCATCCATCGCGCCTCGCGGTGGATCTGGAGCGTGCCGTGGAGGCCGTATCGGAAAGTCTCAATCACGCTAGTACGCCAGCGCCTTTTGTCGTGGGAACAACGACAATGCCGCCGGACGATGCGGCGGCGGCGGGGGTATCGGCCGTGCCCGATGAGACGCAAACGCACACGACGCGGCGCGCGAGTGGGAAGCAGGGCAAGGCCGCCGTGTGCGAGCGGGTCGCCCAGCGTGTGAGCCTGGATCGTGCGCTGCAGCGCGCCACGCTCGACGCGATCCGAACAGAAATACAGCGCGGGGTCGCGTTCCTCAACGAGGCACTCGCCGATCTCCGCGCCGAGGCGTGGCGGACACAGCCGGGGGAGTCCGGCGCAACGCGCTTGTCTTTTGCCCACCTGGCCGAGGCGTCGCGTGCGGCGTTCCGTCAGGCAAACGTGGGGGCGCGAGGCGACACCGACGTGAGATTGCCGGAGGCGTCAGGCTGGACCGAGGCGGCCTTCACCTGGCTCAGCGCCGACGCCGCCGACGACGGGGACAGCCAACGGTGCGCCGCAATGTCTCGGCGGCGAGAATTGCCACATCGTCTTGCGGCCACCTTGTTGATTATGCGCTTCGACATGGTGCATGGCCTGGGCGTCAATGACGACGATTTTATGACCCGACTATTGACCGATATGACGGTCGGTGAGGCGGAACCGGGGTGGGGGCGTTTCGACCGCTTGCCAACGCTCGGCGCGCTCTATCGCTACGTGGTGCGCTTGACCGAACGGTACGAAAACGAGCAGCAGGCCATGCGCTCCTTGATTTTCATGCCGATGAAATACTATCGGAACGCCTGCTTCCAGCAACGGTCGGGGCAGCTGCCGACCGCCAATGTCACCTTGCCTGCGACGTGGGCCGCTCGTATTCGCAGCGACGCCTACCGACAATGCTTCATGAGTACCGATGCCGCGTCACGAGAGCGTTATCACCGACAGTTCGCTCGTTATCGTGAACGCTATGCCGATCGCCATGCACGCTATATCGCCGAGACGCTGCTGAGCAATCAGGGGATCGATCCGCTGATCTGGCGCAGTCGGGGTCAGGTCTACGACGTGGCATATCTGACGCGACGGAAAAAATTCGCGTTGATGTTCGATCACCTCCACAACCAGGAGCAGCGATGGCAAGCGCACGTCATTTTCCTGGAGCTGTCCGAACCGATGGTCGTCTGTGCCATGACCGATCGATCGGACATGCTGACGTTGTCGAATTTGGCGAAGGACGGGGAATGCCAGCAGCAGCTGGATGCGCTGACGCATCCGCAGCAGCTTGCGCTACCGATGTGGTTGGGATTGGCATCGCAGCATGGGCGATTCGAATCGAGTTGGCTCACCCGCGCGGCCGAAACCGGATGGTTCGACCAGCATCGCATCGTCGTCACGCTGCGCACCACGACAGTGCCGCGCCGTGATGGGACCGAGAGAGTCGTCGCCGTTCGTTCGACGATCTACGATGAGACGGTAGGCGATGCGGCAAACGCGTTGCGTCAATACGTCGATGCATTCGAAGAGGGCCACTATGCGCCCGGTACCGCCGAATGGCTTGTGAATTGGCTGCCTTTCTATGGGGCGATCGAGAAGGAGCGCGGGAAGGATGGCTATCGGGTGGATTGGGGCCAGATGGCGATTGATACGGCCGAGATCGTGATGGTCCTGACGATGTTCGGACTTCCCGTGAAGTTGCTCGGGCGGGCAGCGCTGCGGGCGGGTCGTGCCGCGATTCGCGCCGCGCGGAAGTCGCGACTGTTGCCGCTGACTCGGGCGTTTCGGGTATTACGCGGCGTGCTGCCTTATCTACATGGCGCGCCGCGCGCGGTGCGGCCCTTGAGTGTGCGATTGAGACGGGGGCTGCGGCGGCACGGCGCGGATGCCTGGCGCTCGATGCGTCGCTTCCATTGGAATCGGACCGCATCGTGGCGGCTCGCGGACCGGGCGCGCGCGGCGGCGCCGGCTGTCGAAGTCGAGGCGGCGAGTCTTTCCGATCGCGCCTTTCTCGCGCGCGTTGCCGCGGCGTTCGACCAGGACCTCGGCATGCGCGCGATGATGCGTGCACCCGAAGGCATGTGTTATGACGCCGCCTTGTTGGGACGCGAGTTGTTGGGGCCGATGGTCGACGCCGTCGCGTATCGGGGCATACTGATCTGGCGAAGAGGCGTGGTTCAGCCGGCGAATCATGTCGTGCTGACCGTTCGGCGCGGCATCGAAACCTATGTGCTGGATCCCACGGCGGCCCAGTTCAGACGGTTTGGGGCTGGCCTTGAGAGTCCGCTATACCTGCCCGAAATGCAATGGCGCGCGGTATATCGGCAGGGCTTCTACGATGAGGTCGTCAAGTTCGAGGACTTCCGGACACTGGCGCAGACGGAACGTGTGTTCGGCGTGGTGCCGCATGCGGTCGAGGATGCGATGCCCTCGACGACGACGTTGGTGGCGCCGGCCTGGTATCGCGCCGCGCGCTGACAGCCCGGCGCAGCGATGGCGATCACGGCAGCACGATGTCGTAGTGTTTTAAATGAATTTTATTGACGTTC
Organism: Robbsia sp. KACC 23696; assembly: GCF_039852015.1. NCBI lineage: Bacteria > Pseudomonadati > Pseudomonadota > Betaproteobacteria > Burkholderiales > Burkholderiaceae > Robbsia > Robbsia sp. KACC 23696. Next base: position 1,503,690 of record NZ_CP156626.1, read on the forward strand.
ATCTCCAGTCGCCGATTTCGCAAAAAGCGCATAATGGCTGGTATATTTCTCAGGAACTTGGTTGATTCTCAGTGATCCTCGTATAGGCAAAATTATGCTGTTTAGGAAGCTACACGGGTAGCTAGAAATCTGTCCGAGCCAGGAATTTTGAAAACAGATGGGGCGGGAGAAGCTAGGCTTTTGATCGATTTGCAGCTACAGAAGTGGGTTAAGGGCTGGGGTTTCCGTCGCCAAGTTGAACGGTGATGGGCTGACGTTTTCATATCTGCCACCGGCACAGCAGCATGGGTGTTTCGTTATAGATTCAACGGGCACCGACAGGAGGTGACGCTCGGCCGGTATCTCGATCCGCTTGCTTTAGAAAAAGTCAAAGGAGGCGTAACGCAACGAGCACTTGTGCGGACCATTCGCCTGTATAGCGCCCGGGGCGCTCGCTTTGTTCACGTTCACCGCAGCAGTGCGCTCGATGCACGAAGCAGTATGGGCGCTTTGCACAATGAACCCCAGTGTCCAGAAATTCATCATGATAAACGCGTGGGACAATGACCCGACCTTCGCTGTGTTCAACGGAAAGCGGAACTGCGAGGAAGACGCGGTTGACGACTTCGACATCCGTATCGCACCGATTCTTCGAGGTGCAAAGAGCCGCAGCTTATCCCGAACCATATTAGGCGTCGCGTTCGTTACCTCACTGACATTCCACTATGGCGCTGCAAAATTGGCTACTTAGGGCGTACGGATCATGGTCTCGGGCGATACGATGGCGGCCGCCAGCGTCTTTCAAATCATCAGCCGGCAGACACGGACCAATATCGGAAGCATCGGACATCACCAGAGAATCGTATTACTTCGGCGGAGCCATTAAAAGCGCATTGCGAGGCGATCCTACGCCGCATGCGCATCGGCTCCAAAGATATCAGGTCCTGTATCTGCGTGGTGGGTCAATCGTAAAGTAACGCTGATGGCGCAGTGATGCTGGTGTCCAACTAAACACGACTCTAGAAAAGCTTTCGGTTAATATCCGATGCCATATTCATACCACCTCGATGATCACTTCCAGTCTTAGGGAGAGTAAAGGTGTATCGGTGATCATCTTGGAAGCAGATCTTTATATGTTTTCCTTCATCCGATATTGAAAAACCCATATTAATTAATTCTGCCTTTGTTTTTGCATCCATATTTCTATAATTACGGAATACCGACTTTATTTTTTCTTTGTATGTCTCGGAAACATTCAGTTTTGCATTTGATTTAATTATTGCATTAAGTATGTGTTTTCGTCGACTATCTTCTACCACCGAATTCGATGATAACTCGAGGGCGTCAATAACGACGTCGCGAATTTCCCCTTCAAAAAAATCTTGTTCCGTATTCGTGTTTAGATTTAGTCCCGACTGCATGGGGGCGCGGGCTTCTAGAATTCGAACTTCATTTTGAAGTCGCGCAATTTCACGTTCAGCATCATTCAGTTGATCGTTTTTTGCCTCCATCTCTAGGTCAAAGTTTTCAATGTATTCAGCGACAACGCTTGAGCCTGATGCCCTTAATTGTTCTAACTTTTCTCGTGAAATTAATTCTTGAACGGATGGCCATGTCGAGCGAAATTTAGGTCGTCGATTGGCTAATGCCCCGCGTACCTCTTCGTAAATAGCTTTTTCTAGGAGCTTGATTGTCTGGTGCTGACGGTGTGAGAAAATGCTTCGGCGCCCATCTGAACCAGGCCAATATATTCCAATATTTCCGCCAAAAACATTTTCTTCATTCACCTCATGCATTAATCTCAACGAAAAAGCTCGATTTGGCTCTAGGACTACATGTGCCATTCCCGACAGTTTTTGCGCGAGTTGTGCAACATCGACTGCCTGTTCGCCAACAAATGGCGCACTTATATAAACGATCGGAAGGTGAGCATGAGCTCTCCCAGTAATACACTGGGCCGCAAATTGAACTTCAGAATTCGTAAGCGCTGTAGCTTTATCGGAAACCGTTAGGCTACCGTCCTTGCCTGGCTTGAGCCTGTTGAGAATCAATCGGACAAGGAAAGGTTTCTTGGCCGCTGGCAATCGAGTGGCCGCGCCGTGCGATTCACACGAAACTCTAATACTTATCCATGGGCTATATCCATCATCAAAATATACGACAGTCGACACCCACTCGAGACCGCTCGCCATTACTGTGTGCCTAATTGCCGCCGCGTTGCCAGTCGAAGGGCGTAGAAAATCGATCCGCTGTTCTGACGTCTGTATAGTTCCCTCCGAGAGGTTCCCCAAGGAGGCCAGTTCGGATGACTGGAAAGACGTGTGCGGCGAGCCGGCTACCCAAGCGACTATTGCGGAGAAGAAATGATCGATTGTAACGGAGCGATCAAGCGGAACTTCGGTGGCAAATGAGATCATGGCTGACAATAGATCAACGGGTAGCGAGATGAGTTGCTACAGTCGTTAAATGAGCAATTATCTTATCAGTTATTGAAATAAAGTATAAAAATATTCACAGCAGCACGATGTCGTACAGCTCCTGATTCAGATGCGTTCCCACCCGCAGCGAGATCGGTTTCTGAATTTCTTCTTCGAGCAGTGCCAGATGTTGCGCTTCCTCGTCCAGCAACATATCGACGACCACTTGCGAGGCGAAGATGCGGAATTCCTTCGGATTGAACTGACGTGCCTCGCGCATCACTTCACGCATGATTTCATAACACAGGGTGCGAGACGTCTTGATCTGGCCTTTGCCGGTACAGATCGGGCAGGTTTCGCAGAGAATGTGCGCTAGCGATTCGCGCGTGCGCTTGCGCGTCATCTCGACCAGGCCGAGTTGCGAGAATTGACTGACCGTCACCCGCGTACGATCCCGCGACAGCGAGCGGTTCAATTCCGCGAGCACGGAGGTGCGATGCTCGACGTTTTCCATATCGATGAAGTCGATGATGATGATGCCGCCCAGGTTGCGCAACCGGAGCTGGCGCGCAATCATATGCGTCGCTTCGAGATTGGTCTTGAAGATCGTTTCGTCGAAGTTGCGCGCGCCGACATAGCCGCCCGTGTTGACGTCGATCGTCGTCATCGCTTCGGTCTGATCGATCATCAGATAGCCGCCGGATTTGAGATCGACGCGTCGTGACAAGGCTTTCTGGATTTCGGCCTCGACGTTATACAACTCGAACAGCGGCCGCTCGCCCGTGTACTGATGCAGCAGCGGTGCCACCGCCGGCGTGAATTCCGTCGCGAACCCCATCAGTCGCGTATGCGACTCGGCGCTATCGACCTGGATGCGGCTGGTCTGCTCGGTGACGAAGTCGCGCAATACCCGCTGCGACAGGTCGAGGTCGCTGTACAGCACCGATGCGGGCGGCACGCGCAATGCCTGCTCGGCGATCGTGGCCCAGGTCTTACGCAGATAGGTCACATCGCTTGCGAGTGCGTCGCTGCTGGCATCCTCGGCCATGGTGCGGACGATATAGCCGCCTTTCTCGTCGCCCGGCAGTACCGAAAGCAATCGCTTGCGCACCGCTTCGCGCTCCGCCTCGCTGCCGATTTTCTGCGACACGCCGATATGCGGTTCCTGAGGCAGATAGACAAGGTTACGCCCGGCGATGCTGATCTGCGTCGACAGGCGGGCCCCCTTGGTGCCGATCGGATCCTTGATGACCTGCACCATCAAAGTCTGCCCTTCGAAGACGATCTTCTCGATGGGCTGCTGGTTGTGGTGTCCGGGATGACCGTCCACGCGCGCCTGCCAGATATCGGCGACGTGCAGGAAGGCCGCGCGCTCCAGACCGATATCGATGAAGGCCGACTGCATGCCGGGGAGCACCCGGACGACCTTGCCGAGAAAGATATTCCCCACGCGACCGCGTGACACGCTGCGTTCGATATGCAGTTCCTGAACCGCGCCTTGTTGTACCAGGGCGATCCGCGTTTCCTGCGGTGTCACATTGATGAGGATTTCTTCGTTCATTGGCTCGAATCGCGATGGGACAATGCCACATCGTAAGCCATCGGCGCGGCATCGCGCAAAAGAGATGCCGTTTCGAAAAGCGGCAGCCCCATTACGCCCGAGTAACTGCCGTCGAGATGCGCGATAAACGCGGCGGCCCGGCCCTGAATCCCATAGCTCCCGGCCTTGCCGAAGGGCTCACCCGAGGCGATATAGCGCGCGATGTCACCCTCGTCGAGCGTACGAAACGTCACGACCGATGTCGACAGCACGCAGCGGATATCCAAAGGCGCATTCGCCGACGCGGAAGACGAAACGGCGGGCGTGGCGGATGCAGACGCGGACGCAAAAGCTAGCGACGTCGCGGTCGACGCCGCGCCGCGCGCCGTGACCGGCACGACGGCGACAGCCGTCAGGACCGCGTGCTGGCGGCCGGAGAGCCGCGACAGCATCCGTGCGGCATCGTCGGCGTTGGCCGGCTTGCCCAGGATGGCGCCGTCGAGTGAAATCGTCGTGTCCGCGCACAGGATGGCCGCGCCGGGCAAGCCGCGATGCGCCAGCCGGGCGGCCGCGGCGACGGCCTTGGCTCGGACCACGCGCAGCACGTAGTCGCGTGCGTGCTCATTCGGTTGTGCTATCTCTAGCGCCTCGGCGTCTTCATCGGCATCGGCAAGCAATAGCCGATACGACAAGCCGAGTTGTTCGAGCAATTGGCCACGCCGGGGGCTTTGCGATGCGAGGTAAAGGAAAGGCGGGTCGGCGGAGAAAGAGGGCGTCGAAGTCATCGTCTGGGCGGCGCCCGGCAACGACGACGACTGCCGTAGGTTGCCGTCAGGCGCGATGATAGGGGTGATTCTGCGTGATGGTCCACGCGCGATAGAGCTGTTCGGCCAACAGCAGGCGGGCGACACCGTGGGGCAAGGTCATGCTCGAGACGCGCAGCAAGGTATCGGCGCGGCTTTTGAGGGCCGGGTCGAGACCGTCGGCACCGCCGATAAGAAAAGCGACGTCCTGACCGCCGCGTTGCCACTCCGGCAGGGCGGCCGCCAGTTTCATCGTGGTCCAGTCCGCGCCATGCTCGTCTAGCGCGACAATGCGCGCCTGCTTTGGCAAGGCCGCTTCGATCCGCTGCCGCTCGATCGCCATGACCTGCTCGGCGGGACGATTGGCGGTACGTGGTTCCGGCTTGATTTCCCGTAGCTCGATACGCAGCTCGGGAGGCATCCGCTTCGCGTATTCCTGGAAGCCGGTGGCGATCCAATCGGGCATCTTGTGCCCGACCGCCAGGATCCACAATTTCATGACGCCGTGCCTTTACGCGGTTTAGGCACCGGACGCCGGCGTGGCGCGCTTGCGGGCAACGGCTTTCTTCGCCGCCGGTGCCTTCTTTGCAGCCGGGGCGCGCTTGGCGGCCGGCGCGGCGGCCGACGACGTGGTACCGGTGCTCTTGCGCGCAACGGTCTTGCGCGCCGTCGTCGTGGACTTCTTCGCCGCGGTCTTCTTGGCAGCCGTCTTTCGAGCCGCCGTCTTGCTGACCGGCAAGCCTTCGTCTTCGGTGGTCTGCGACGCCAGGCCGGCCGGCGTTTCCGGTGCCAGGGCCGGCTTCGCCGTGCGCGAACGCGACAGCGCCGGCGTGGCGGCGACGACTTCGTCGTCCGCTTCTTCGGACGCGCCCTTGCGACGGCCCGCGGCCTTCTTCGCGGCCGGCGTCGTCACGCGAACGGCCTTGCCGCCCCATAGCTCTTCCAGGTTGTAGTACTGGCGCAGCGCAGGTTGCAGAATGTGGACGATGGCGTCGCCGCAGTCGACCAGCACCCATTCACCGGTTTCACCGCCTTCGACGCTGAGGACCTTGCCGCCGTTCTCGCGTACCTTGTCGGCGACGCTGGAGGCCAGGGACCGCGTTTGGCGGTTCGACGTCCCGGAGGCGATGATCACGCGATCGAACAACGAAGTCAGGTGCGTGGTGTCGAACACCTTGATGTCCTGACCCTTGACGTCTTCCAGACCGTCGACGATCGCGAGTTGCAGTGCTTTGATATCCATAGGTTCTCTGTGATACACAAGGGGGGCCCGAGCCGGGCGCTTCCCCTCAATCTTCGTATAAGTGGTGGTCGCGGACATAGTGCCAGACCGTATCGGGCACATGTTCGCAGGCTTTTGCGCCGTAGGCCAGTCCGCGATGGGCAAGATCGCGAATTTCCGTTGCAGATATCGGTAGATCCAACGTCTGATCGATAAAAATGCCACCGCAAGGGCGCCGACGGATGGCTTCCGCGTCACAGCGCCGCTGGGCGAGTGCCGCTGCAACCGCGGGTGAAACGTTCGTCAGATCGAAGCCGGGCCGGGCTTCGACGCAGATATGCGCGTAGTCGAACAGGTGCAGCCAGTCATGCCAGCGGTCCAGTCCGACCAGTTGATCCGCGCCGATCACCAGAGACAGGGAGGCGTCGGCGCCTACCATCGGCCGCCAGGCCTGCAGCGTCTCGACGGTATAAGTGTTGCCTTTCCGCTCCACTTCGTCGGTGCCCACGCTCACGTGCGTGACCGGCGCGTCGGGCGTCGCGTTCTCGTTGGTGGTCGCGGCAAGGCGTCGCGCCAATTCCGTCGCGGCCAACCGCGTCATGGCGAGCCGATGCGCAGGGGACGAGACGCCGGACTTCTGCCATGGCTGTCCGGCCGGCATCAGCACCAGTTCGTCCAGGGCCAGCACGTGCGCAAACCGCTGACCCAAGGCCATATGGCCTTCATGGATCGGGTCGAACGTGCCGCCCAGGATCGCGATGCGCTTAGGACGCGCGTTCATCGATCGCTTCATTCCTCGGCTCGGCCGTCAGGCCCAGCCAATCACGCGCCACGAGGAACTCGCGTGTCAGGCGTTCCTCGGGCGATTGCGGCTCCGGCGTCCAGTTATAACGCCATTGGACGCGCGGCGGCATCGACATCAGGATCGACTCGGTGCGGCCCCCGCTTTGCAAGCCGAACAGCGTGCCGCGGTCGAATACCAGGTTGAATTCGACATACCGGCCGCGCCGATACGCCTGAAAGTCGCGTTCGCGCTCGCCGTAAGGGAGCGCGGCGCGGCGCGCGAGAATGGGCTGGTAGGCCGGTAAAAACGCGTCGCCGACACTCCGCATCAGCGCGAAGCCGTCCGCAAACCCGAGTTCGGTCAGATCGTCATAGAAAATGCCGCCGATCCCGCGTGGTTCGTTCCGATGCTTCAGGAAGAAGTAGCTGTCGCACCACGCCTTGAATCGCGGATATAGATCGGCGCCAAACGGCGCCACCGCATCGTGACAGGTCTGGTGAAAATGCCGTGCGTCGTCTTCGAAGCCATAATACGGCGTCAGGTCCATGCCACCTCCGAACCAACAGGCGGCCGGCGGCGCGTCGGCCGGCGCATCGGGCTGACGGGCGATAAAGCACCGCACATTCAAATGCACGGTCGGGCAGTAGGGGTTGCGCGGGTGCATCACCAGCGACACGCCCAGCGCCTCGAAACCGCAGCCGGTCAATTCCGGACGGTTCGCCGTCGCACTCGGCGGCAGCGACGTCCCACGCACATGCGAGAAACCGACGCCGCCGCGCTCGAACAGCGCGCCATCCTCGACGATGCGCGTGCAGCCGTCGCCTTGCAGCCGCTCCTCCGGCGCGCGCGTCCAGGCGTCGCGCGCGAAGGGACGGTCGTCCAGGGCGCCGAGCGTATCGGCGATCCGGTTTTGCAGATCGAGCAGATAGGCGCGCACCGCATCGGTGCGCCAGGTCTCGGAGGGGTGATCGTGTACCAAGTAGGCAGCCTGCTTAGGACGATTGCTTGCGGTTCAAGGCACGATAACCGATGTCGCGGCGATACTGCATGCCGTCGAACGAGATCTGATTGATCACGTCATAGACTTCGGACTGGGCCCCGCGCACGGAATCGGACAGACCGACCACGCAGAGGACGCGCCCGCCGGTGGTTTGCAACTTGCCGTTTTCCAGCGCGGTGGCCGCGTGGAACGTGACGGTGTCCGCCGTTTCGTCGGGAATGCCGCCGATCAGATCGCCCTTTTGCGGGCTGTCCGGATAGTGGCGAGCAGCCAGCACCACGCCCAGCGCGGTGCGGCGATCCCATTCGATTTCGGCGATGTTCAGTTGCCCGGCGATCGCCAACTCGAAGACCTTGGCGAAGTCGCCCTTGACGCGAGCCATGATCGGTTGCGTTTCCGGATCGCCCATGCGGCAGTTGAATTCGAGCGTTTTCGGATTGCCTTGCGCGTCGATCATCAGGCCGGCATACAAAAAGCCCGTATAGCGGATGCCGTCGGCTTCCATGCCACGCACCGTCGGCAGGATGATTTCGCGCATCACGCGTGCATGCAGTTGCGGCGTGACGACCGGCGCGGGCGAATACGCGCCCATGCCGCCCGTGTTCGGGCCCTGGTCCGCGTCCAGCAGGCGCTTGTGGTCCTGGCTCGTCGCCATCGCCAGTACGTGCTTGCCATCGACCATGACGATGAAGCTGGCTTCCTCGCCGGCGAGGAATTCCTCGATCACGACGCGCGCGCCGGCACTGCCCAGCTTGTTGTCGGCGAGCATCATGTCGACCGCGTCGTGCGCTTCATGCAGCGTCGTCGCGACCACGACACCCTTGCCGGCAGCCAGGCCGTCGGCCTTGATGACGATGGGCGCGCCCTTGCTATCAAGATAGGCGTGCGCGGCCGCCGCGTCGGTGAACGTCTCATAGTCGGCGGTCGGGATCGCGTGGCGCTTCATGAAGGCCTTCGCGAAATCCTTCGAACTCTCCAACTGCGCGGCTTCCTTCGTCGGTCCAAAGACCTTCAGGCCGCGTGCGCGGAACACGTTGACGATGCCGGCCGCCAACGGCGCTTCCGGACCGACCACGGTAAACGCGATCTGCTCGCGCTCGACGAAGTCCGCCAACGCTTCCAGAGCGGCCGGCGTATAGCCGTCCTTCAACTCCGGCAGGTCGACGTTGCGCAGCCGGTCGTCCAGCGCCGTGCCGCCGTTACCCGGCGCGACATGCACCATCTGGACGCGCGGCGATTGCGCGAGTCGCCATGCCAGCGCGTGTTCGCGGCCGCCGGAGCCGACTACCAATACATTCATGCTATTTCCCCGAATTACCATTACCGTCGGTGTCGAAGGCGTTTCACGCTTCCTCGATCACCGCATTCGTATAAACATTCTGGACGTCGTCCAGGTCCTCGATCACGTCGAGCAGCTTCTGCATCCGCACCCCTTCGTCCCCGGAGAGGGCGATGTCGTTGCCGGCCTTCATCGTGATTTCGGCCAATTCCGCCTTGAAACCCGCCGTTTCCAATGCCGTCTTGACGTCGGAGTAGACGTCCGGATCGCACAATACTTCGATACTGCCGTCGTCGTTCGTCGTCACATCGTCCGCACCGGCTTCGAGCGCGGCTTCCATCAGCGCGTCCTCGGACGTGCCGGGTGCGAACAGGAATTGGCCGACCAATGTGAACAGGAAGGCCACCGAGCCTTCCACGCCCATATTGCCGCCGTACTTCGAAAAGGCGTGGCGCACTTCGGCCACCGTACGGGTGCGATTGTCCGTCATCGTGTCGATGATGACCGCCGCGCCGCCGATGCCATAGCCTTCGTAGCGGATTTCTTCGTAATTCGCGCCGTCGGCCCCACCCACGCCGCGGTCGATCGCGCGTTTGATGTTGTCCTTCGGCATATTGGCGTCGGTCGCCTTGTCCATCGCCAGGCGCAGACGCGGGTTACTGTCCGCATCGCCGCCGCCCATGCGCGCGGCAACCTGGATTTCCTTGATCAGACGCGTCCAGACCTTGCCTCGCTTCGCATCGGCCGCGGCCTTCTTATGCTTGATATTGGCCCATTTCGAATGTCCCGCCATGTCCGCAAGTTCCTCGCTCGTATCCGTATTCGTCAGCCGCATTCCCTCGACGGTATGCGGCAAAGATCGCCATTTTACCGGTGGTTGAGCGCCTGCGGGTCGGTTTAGCGCGACAGAGGGCGCGCGGTGCCGGTCTCGGCTGCCGTATACTGCGACTCGACGCCGCGCGCGGCCCCGTCGTTTGGCGGGCGCGCGGCGGATTGCACCCGTCCGTTCGACCGATCCGAGATTTTCCCGCCATGACCACCGATCCGCGTTTTCCCGCGCTGCGCATCCTGAATCACCCGCTGATCCAGCACAAATTGACGCATATGCGCGACCGCAACACGTCGACGCGCACGTTTCGCGAACTGTTGCGCGAAATCACGTTGTTGATGGGCTATGAAATCACGCGCAACCTGGAATTGACCACGCGCGAGATCGAAACGCCGCTGACGCGCATGGACGCGCCCGTCATCGCCGGTCGCAAGCTGGCCATCGTGCCGGTGCTGCGCGCGGGAGTGGGGATGTCGGACGGCCTGCTGGAGCTGGTGCCGTCGGCGCGGGTCGGGCATATCGGCGTCTACCGCGACGCGAACCAACGGCCGGTCGAGTATCTGGTCAAGCTGCCCGACGTCGAGGATCGGACCTTCATTCTCTGCGATCCGATGGTGGCCACCGGCTATTCGGCCGCCTACGCCGTGGATGTCCTGAAAAAACGCGGCGTGCCCGCCTCGCGGATCCTGTTTCTTGCACTCGTCGCCGCTCCCGAGGGCGTTGCGGTTTTTGCACAACAACATCCCGACGTGCAGCTCTACGTCGCCTCGCTCGATGAAAAACTCGATGAACACGCGTATATCGTCCCGGGCCTGGGCGACGCGGGAGATCGCCTGTTCGGCACAAAGAATTAAAGGGCGTGTCTCAATGCTTGATTCGTGATGGCCGATGCGGCGCCGGCAGCGGATCGCACGAGCGGATTGTCGGGGGTGCGTGCTGATCGGGTGCACGATTTGCGACCCTTGGCCGATGTCTGATTCGTGACACGAATGTGTTCGGCGGGACGAAAACGATCAGGGTTCTCCCGCGCCGATTCGGATGCGGGGCTATAATGAAATCGACAGGTCGGCGCCCTTGGCATCTTCTTCGATGCGGGTTTGCGTTCGACACGGAGAACGCGATGATCTTGGCTTACGCGCTGGCGGCGGCCCTGGCATGGTCCAGCGGCTTACGGCTTTATTTAGCCGTTTTTCTGGCAGGCCTCGCAGGCCGCAGCGGTTTGGTGGTGCTGCCCGGTGCCTTGCACGTGCTCAGCTCGCCCTGGATCATCGGGGCGGCGGTCATTCTGGCCACCGCCGAATTCATCGCAGACAAAATTTCGCCGCTCGATTCGCTTTGGGATGCGGTGCACACGTTCGTGCGCATTCCGGCAGGCGCGGCAATGGCCTGCGCGGCGTTCGGTCATGCCGAGACGTCGACGTTGATCGCCGCCGGCGCCTTGGGTGCGTCCTTGGCCGGCGCGTCGCATCTGACCAAGGCGGGTGTCCGCGCGATGATCAATTTGTCGCCGGTCCCGGTTTCGAACGGCGTGGCCTCGTGGTTTGAAGAATGCATTGTGGTGGGCGGCCTGACCGTGGCCTTGCTAGCGCCGGTGGTATTCCTCGCCTTGTTGTTCGCCTTCCTGATTCTGTCCGCATGGGTGCTTCCGCGTTTGTGGCGCGGTGTGCACCATGGTTATCACGCGATGTCGATGCGGATGGTGCCTGCCCGGATCCGTACGGACCGCGGCTACCGCGCGCCGTCCGGCGGTGACAACGATGCGGTGCGTCGCCGCTCCGGTGATTGATGCCGGATCGCGCTTCGCCCGCCACGCCGCCAGCCATTCCCGGATCGTCCGGACCGAACACTCCCGCTGATTCCGCGATTTCGCCACCCTCCGGTGGGGCATTTGCCGCCATGGCGCGCAAACCCCGCTTAGGGTGGCGTTTGCTTTTCCGAACTGCGCTGACGCTGTCGTTTCGCGATGCGCGGGCAGGGGAGTTGACCACGCTCTGGGTCGCCGTGGTGCTTGCCGTCGCCGCACTGACGAGCGTGGCTTTTGTCGCCGACCGCATGCACGCGGGCCTCGATCGGGAGGCACGGCAGATGTTGGGCGGCGATTTGCGCATTCGTGCCGATCATCCGATCGATCCCGCGCTGCTGGCCGAGGCCCGCGTCCGCGGACTCCGGATCGCATCCACCGCGGAATTTCCCAGTATGGCGACCGGCCCGTCTGCGTCCGGGTCCGCGTCGGAAGCGATCGGCGCGGCCTCGATGTCGGCAGCGACGGAACCGATGGACCCAACGGCAGCGACGGAACCCCCGCCGTCGCGACTGGTCGCGGTGAAGTCGGTCTCGGAAAACTATCCCCTGCGCGGCACGGTCACCTTGGCTCCCGCGCCGAATGCGCCGGCCAGCGCCGATTACGACGCCCAGCGCGGCCCCGCCGCGGGCACCGTCTGGGTCGATGCCCCGTTGCTCGACGCGTTGAATGCGAAGGTCGGTGGCGCGGTGCAATTGGGAACGCGTACGTTGCGAATCACCGCCGTGATCGTTCGGGAGCCGGACCGCGGCTTTTCCTTTATCAATTTCTCGCCGCGCGTGATGATGGCCGCGTCGGATCTGGCCAGTACCGGCTTGATCGGCAGGGGCAGTCGCGTCACCTATCGTGCGCTGCTCGCCGGGCCAGATCTCGCACAGGCCGATGCGTTCGGCGCGTGGGCGCGCCAGACGATCGATCGCGACGGCATCCGCGGCACCACGGTGGAAACCTTGCAGGCCGGTCAGCCGCAACTGCGGCAGACACTGGATCGCGCCGATCACTTCCTGCGCCTGGTCGCGCTGCTGACGTCCTTGTTGTGCGCGGTGGCGATCGCGCTGGCGGCGCAGCGGTTTGCGCGACGGCATGTCGATGGCTGCGCCGTGCTGCGCTGTCTGGGTGCGAGTGAGCGTCTGCTGCGCGGCGTCTTTCTGATCGAGCTGGCCGGGCTGGGATTGGCCGCGTCGGTCGTCGGCGGCCTGCTTGGTCTGGCCGGGCATGCGGTGTTGCTGCATTGGCTCGGCGGCCTGATCCGCGTGTCCTTGCCCTGGCCGTCGATGTGGCCTTTGCTGCAGGGCGTGGTGGCCGCGCTGGTGCTGTTGCTGGGTTTCGGTCTGCCGGCCCTGTATCCGCTGACGCGGGTGCCACCGGTGCGCGTGCTGCGACGCGATGGCGCGGGCCTCGCCGGCGTATTCGCATCCGACGCCGAGCGGGCGGCGGGTCAGTCTGGCTGGCGCGCGGCGTGGCATCGCGTGTATGCGCTGCGCGGCTATGCCATTGGCTTGCTTCTTTACGGCGGCCTGTTGATTTGGGCGGCAGGCGCGCTGCGGCTCGGCTTGATCGTCGCGGCCGGTTTTCTGATCGGTGTGGGCGGCTTTGCCCTCTGTGGGCGCGGGCTGCTTCGGCTATTGGCTGTCTGGGCGAGAAAGCCCGGGGCGCTCGGTTTCGGCTGGCGTTATGCAGTGGCATCGCTGGAGCGGCGCAGCGCGGCGAGCACGCTGCAAATCACGGCACTTGGCGTGGCATTGATGTGTCTGTTGCTGCTGTCGATGACGCGGAGCGACTTGATTGCCGGCTGGCGACAGTCGACGCCGGCCGATGCGCCGAACCGATTCGTCATCGATATTCAGCCGGATCAGGCCGCCGAGGTGGCGCAACGTTTGACCGCGTCAGGCATCGCTGCCAGCCCGCCCGCGCCGATGATTCGTGGACGGCTGACCGCGCGTGACGGCAAACCGGTGTCACCCGATCAATTCGCGGACACACGCGTGAAGCGGCTCGTCGATCGGGAGTTCAATCTTTCCTATCGTATGACGCTGCCGGACGATAATCGGCTCGAGGCCGGGGCGTGGTACGGCCCGACCGGTTCGCCAAAACCGCAGATTTCGATCGAAGCCGGGTTGGCGCGTGATCTGGGCATCCATCTGAACGATATGTTGACGTTCGATGTCGCCGGTCAATCCATCACGGCACCGGTCACGAGCATCCGGCGCCTGGATTGGGGCACGATGCAGGTGAACTTCTTCGTGCTGATGCCACCCGACGCGCTCCGCGATTTTCCGGCGACGTTCATCACCAGCTTTCATCTCCGTCCGGATCAGCAGTCGGCACTGGACGGTATGGTGCGGGCGATGCCCAGTCTGACGATCATCGACACGGCGGCGTTACTGGCGCAGATTCAGCGCATGCTGGACCAGGTGATCGCCGCCGTGCAGTTCCTGTTCTTGTTCACCTTGGCCGCCGGCGCCGTCGTTTTGTATGCCGCGCTTGCCGGGACACGCGACGAACGCGCGCACGAGTCCGCTTTGCTGCGTGCCTTGGGCGCGTCGCGTCGTCAGGTGCAAGCGGTGCAATGGACGGAATTCGTCGTCGTCGGTGTCATGGCCGGCGCGATGGCGGCGATCGGGGCAGAGGCGGTGGGTTGGACGCTGGCCGTCCGCGTGTTCTCGTTCGCCTTTACGCTAAATCCGATGTTGCTGTTGACGGGAATCGTCGCCGGGCTGGTGTGCGCGGTGGCCGGCGGCTGGTGGAGCTTGCGCTCGGTACTGCGCCGCCCGGTGCTGGTCACGCTGCGGGGCGGCTGAGCCGCGGCATCGGGCGGCGGGACGATCCGGCCGTCAGACCGTCAGACCGCCTCGCGGCCGTTGGCCCATTTGTCGAGTGTGACCCGGCCCCGGCTGCGCAAGGTGTCGAGCAGTGCAACCGGATCGCGGTCCGATTGCAGCAGGTCCAGATACGCCGAGCGAATAAAGCCTTCCTTGGCGGTGTGTTGCATCATCGCGATCAAGGGATCGTAGAAGCCTTCGATGTTCAGCAGTCCGATCGGCTTGTCGTGATAACCGAGCTGGGCCCAGGTGAAGACCTCGAACAACTCTTCGAGCGTTCCGCCGCCGCCTGGCATCGCGATGAACCCCTCCGCCATATCGGCCATCTGCTTCTTGCGGACATGCATGTCCGGCACGACATGCAGCTCGGTCAATGCCGTGTGCGCGACTTCCTTGTCCACCAATAACTGCGGAATGATGCCGACGGCCTTGCCGCCCGCCGCCAGTACCGCATCGGCGACGGTCCCCATCAGACCCACGCGGCCACCGCCATAAATCAAAGTGATCTCGCGCTCGGCCAGCGCCTTGCCCAGCGCCGCAGCGCCGACTTTGTATTCAGGACGCGTGCCGTAGGACGATCCGCAATAAACACATACTGATTGCATTATCAATAAACCGCGAAACGTAAAAGGGAGGAGAGAAAGCGTACTGCGGTAAAGGTCAGGCGCCGGCGTGGGCGCTGCGTCCGGCCGCATCGCGGGCGTCGGCGCCAAACAGCGCCGGCGTTGCGGCGTCGTCGGGCGCCTGTCGCACCAGTTCGTCGAACATCTGCCGCGATTTTCCGCGCAGATAGGGCGCCAGAATCGACAGAATCTGTCGGCTTACGCGCCGGAGATCCTTGCCGATTGCCTGCTGATCATTGTACTGCCGCGGATTCATAACGAATTGGTAGGACAACCAATACGTCGCGATGATGCCAATATTCGTTGCTATCTGGTCGATCTCGGGCGGCGACGCCTCCATTTCGCCATCGCTGACAAGCTGCTCGCAGAGTTGCTGGGCGAAGCGCACCTTGCGTTCGACGATTTCCTTGAAATGCTTCTCGAGCTTGCGATTGCGCGCCAGCAGATCGTTCAGATCGCGATAGAAAAACCGGTAGGTCCAGAGGAAGTCGGCCATCTGCTCCAAATAGCGCCATACCTCGGCGATGGTCGGACGGTCGCGCGGCCCCTGCGTCTCATCGCGCGGCGCTTCGCCGACGCGCACCGCAACCGGCGCCCCGATATGCGATGCCGGCGAGGCGGACGCGGACGTGCTCTGCGCTGCCGGCGTGCCGGGCTGCCGGGGTGCGAGGAACTGCATCCGGGTATCGAGCTCTTTTTCGAATTGCCGAAAAATGCTCTCGATGATGTCGTCCTTGTTGCGGAAATGGTAGTACAGATTGCCTGGACTGATTTCCATTTCCTCGGCGATCGTCGTCGTCGTGACGTTCGGCTCGCCGATGTCGTTGAACAGCTTCAACGACAGCTCGAGGATGCGCTCGCGGGTACGTCGTGGCGGTTTGGCTTCCATATACAGCTCGATACAGTCGATGCGTCCGATTATACGCTTGGCGACTCGGTCCACTGTCCGTTTGACATGTCATTTCAGAAGCGGGGCCGTCTTTTCGGCGGTCGTCCGATGGACCGACTTTGGCCCGCTTCCGGCGCGCGTGCATCAGGTGCCGATCGCCTCGCTGAGCGCGATCTCGGTGGCGGCATTGCCGCCGTTGGCGGTCGCGCGTTTTGCCGCGCCGCGTGCACGCATCGCTTCGCGCAGAGCGGTGCGGAGTCCCTCTTCGAAAACCGGATGGTAGAACGGCATGCCCAAGGTGTCGTCGACGCTCAGACCTTGCTGGATCGACCAGGCCAGCAGATGGGCCAGATGTTCGCCGGCCGGCGCGATGCCTTCCGCGCCCAGCAGCGTGCCGCTGTGAATATCGACATACACATGCAGCAGTCCGTGCGCGCGCTGCACGACCTGACTACGGCCCTGGTGCGCGAAATCGATCGCGCCGGTGACAAAACGCCGCGGATCCAGCGAGGCGAAGCGGGCGCCCACCTGCAGGATGACCGGATCGCTGAACACCAGCGACATCGGCGTGGGGAGGGTTTGCGTGACGGTTCGTCCTTCTGGCGTGGCGAGTCGCGCGGCATTATCGCCGGCGATCCGTCCCTCGTTCGCCGCGTCGTTCAGCCAGGGGCGCTGGCCGTCGACATCGCCGGCGATGAAAATCGGCGGCGCAGCGCCGTCGCCTTGGCCCTGGCCAGGGGCGGCATCGGATTCGGCGCCCTCGGAACGCCCGGCCAGACACTGCATCGTGCCGCCATCGAAGCGCGGGATGCCGCGTTGATCTCTGTGTAGCGTCGTGTTGTCCAAGCCAAGTCCGTCGAAGACCGGCGCGCGACCGGTGGCCACCAGCACGCGATCGACATCGACGAAGCGCGCGCTCGCGGACGGCGTCGCGGTGCGCGTGGCGGTCGGTGCGTCCTCGTCCTGGCCCGCCTCGGACGCATGCCAGTGAAGCCGCGCGCTGCCGTCCGGCAGTCGTTCCGGGCGGGGTGACGTCTGCGAATGGATCGGCATCTGGGTGCGCAGCCAGCCGAACGCATAGTCGCGCACGGCCGGATCCTGCAAGCCGGCCAGGCTGTCGTTGTGGCCGAACATCGTGACTTCCACGCCCAGCCGCGACAAGGCCTGGCCCAGTTCCAGCGCGATCACGCCGGTGCCGACGACGCCGATGCGGCGCGGCAGCGTTTTCCATTCGAAGATATCGTCGCTGATGCATACGATGTCGCCGAGCGCGCGATAGTCGTCCGGAATGACGGCTTTCGCGCCGGTCGCGATGACGGTGGCGCCGGTTTCGATCCGATAGCGCGGTCCGTCGGGATCGGCGAAGGGCGCTTCCGGGGTGACGAGCAAGGTGCGATCCGACAGGAAGCGTGCGCGTCCCTTCAGTTTGTCGCTGGCAGGAAAGCCATCGACATCGTCGATGACGGAGGCAACGAAGCGATCGCGTTCGGCGCGGACACGGGCCAGGACGCGGGCGCCATCTCCCACCTCCGGGCGCTGCGGCAAGGCGATGCCGAAGCCGTCGAGCAACGTCGTGTCATAGGCGGCGTTGGCCGCCGCGATCAGCAACTTGGACGGCATGCAGGCGTGCTGCGCACACAAGGTGCCATAGCTGTGCGCTTCCACCAGGATGACGCGCACGCCACGTTTTTTGGCGGCGCGATAGGCGGACATGCCCGCCGAACCGGCGCCGATGACCACCACATCCGTCTCGAGCACGATCGTATGACCGCCGTCGGCTTCGGCGGTGTCGCGCGGGGATCTATCCTGCGGGTCGTGGGAAAAGGGGGCAGCAGTCATGAAGGCTCCAAAGTGACCGGTGAAAGGCGGGCGCGGGTTTCGTCGACCGCTTGCCCCCGCCAGACACGGCGCCCGATAGGGCGCGCGTCAAGAAAGGGGCACCTCTTTTCACTTTGCCACGAATGGCGCGAGTCAGTGCTGCTCCGCCGAAGGCTCCTGCATGGGCGGCGTTTGCGCGCCGTCCGGTGTCGCCGCCGCATGCGCGGCGCTGGTGCTCGCGCCGGCTGCCGGTGTCGCGGACACTTGACCCGATGCCCGTGGCGTTGCGCTCGTCGAGGCTCCGGATGCGCCGGAAACCGTCACACCGCGCGACGCTGGCCGCGCGGTATGGCGCGTTGTCCGATGCGGTTCCGACGGGGGGGCGCTGACGACCAGCGGTTGGCGACGCCGCTCGGCCGCGGCGAATTTCGCCCTTTGCGCCGGCGGTAGCGCCTCGTAGGCGCGCCAGGCTTGTTGTCGAGCGCTGGGCGGCAAGACCCGCGACATTTCATAGTTTTCGCGCGCCAGCTTTCGCTGCTCGCCGGTCATCTGCGTCCAGCGCAGCATCCGCGCGTGGAGTCGCTGCTGCGCTTCCGGCGACATTCTCGGATAGACCGATGCGATGGCGACCCATTTGCGCTTTTGCAGGTCCGGCAAGTGCGGCCACAGTTCCGCGAACGGCTGCAAGGCATCCTGCTGGGCGGGCGTCAGCGCCTGCCATGTGGCTGGCACGTCGTCGCTGACCGGCACACGGACGAGCGTGGGACGGCGTGTCGTGTCGTGTTTTGCGTTCGGCGTGCCTGGTGGCGGTACAACGCCAGTTGCGGTCGACATCGTTGAAGCCGCTGCCGGCGCCATCGCGGCGGGATGCGGTGCGCCGTCACTGGCGACGGCACTGCCGGCCATCGGCGCCGCGCCGCGCTGTGGTGGCGCATCGGCTGGCGTGGTTGCTGCAGCTGGCGCAGTGGCCGGGGCCACCGTGGCATCGGGGTGTGCGCTCTCGGGCGTGCCCGTGCCCGTTGCCGCATCGACGCCGGGCGCAAGTTGCACGACGGCGACGGCCGGATGCCAGCGCGGCCAGGTCGCCAGGACGCACACCGCCACGACGCAGACGAAACTGATCAACACGCCCGGCAGGCGCGATGCGCCCACGGGCACCGGATCGCTGAAGTCGTCGGCAGGCGCGCGGATGGGGCCGCGTTTTACGTCTGCGCCGGCGGGCGGATCGAAACGGTCGCTCACCGGTTATGGGCCAGGTATTCGTTGAACCCGTGATCGAGGTAGGCGTCCAGCGGCAGCGCATCGCTCAGCACCTCGGCGTCGAGGCTTGCGAGTTCCGCCACCTGGCGCTGTTCTTCCCAATGCGCGATACCGGCAAGCGAGGCCAGCAACATCGCGATCGGCACCCACAACTGCAAGCGGATGCGTACCGGGCGACGACGCGGCGCAAGGTCGGGCGCGGAAAACCCGCCCATGCCGGCCAGCGCCGGTGTGAAAGCCGGGGCGTGCACTGGCGCGGCCTCTGGTTTCTTTCGGGCGAGCGCGGTCCGGCGCGCCGCGGCAAGGCGTGCCGCGGCGCTGTCCGGCAGCGCGCGCGCGCTTTCGTCGAGCGCGCGGCGCACCTTATAGGCGAAGACCGCCTCGTTCAACGCATCGCGCGGTTCCCGTTCCGACGGCTCTGTGGCGTGGTTCATAATGTGATCCCCTTGGCGTGGAGGGCGTCGGCCAGCGCGCGCACCGCGCGCGAACAATGCGTTTTCACGCTGCCCTCCGAGCATCCCATAGCAGCCGCCGTTTCGGCGACATCCATATCTTCCCAATAACGCATGACGAACGCCTCCCGTTGACGTGCCGGCAAACGTTGTATCTCGGATTCGATGACACCGACGATCTGATCCCGGCTGACCTGGTCTTCGCTACTGGCGGTAAAGACACTTGCCTGGGCATCGATACGTTCGGCGGCATCGTCCTCTCCTTCCTCACGGGCGGCGGCCGATCGAAAGCTGGAGAACAGCGAGATGCGCGCATCACGGACCTTCTTGCGGCGGAAATAGTCCAGTATCGTCGTTTGCAAAATGCGCTGGAACAGAAACGGCAATTCCGCGGCAGGTTTGTCACCGTAATTTTCCGCGAGTTTGATCATCGCGTCCTGGACGATATCCAGCGCCGCATCCTCGTCGCGCACCGCAAACACCGTTTGCTTCAACGCGCGACGCTCCGTGCTTTGCAGGAAATCGCCTAATTCCTTGTCACTGGCCATCCGTAGAGCTTAGCAAGACTTTCGGGGGCATTGGAAACGTGTCCGCAAATCCCGGCCGTGCCGTGGGGCGACGGGCCGGGGATTCGTGTAAAGGGGGAGGAGGGGCTGCCTGCCGACGCGACGGCTGGTCGAGGCTGTCTACGGCAGCAAATCCCGCGATGGTACCAAATTCTGGCGCGACGTCTTCGGATTGTCCGGCAGGGCGGCAGGTGGCGCGCGTCGGTCCGTCGGCGGTCGATCGAAAATGCTTGGTACGGCAGCCTTATACACCAATTTCCGCCGAACCAAAAATAACTTGACGGGGTGCGACCATCTGACTATTGTGTTGGACTGTCTATCGCATCTCTGTTCCACCGTCGATCCGCCTATCCGGCTGGTCAGCGCACTGGACGCTTCGTTCAAACCCGTGCCACAAGCGCGAGGAGAGAGCCCCCGATCAATTTTTTGCCGAAAATTGCAAAGGCGACTTCATGAATATGCCACGCGCGGAAATCGATCCGCACAGGGACAGCGTCTCAGCGTCTGCTTCCACAAATCGGAAAACGACCTCCGCTGCACCCCAATCAGCCGTTACGAACGCCAGCGCTGCCTCTAGCGATTCGGCCAATCATTCGTCGGCGCACTCTGCTGCTTCTCTCTCGGTCTCTTCTGTTTCCGACGAACCGTCCGATGCCTCCATTGGCGCGACGGTGCTGTTGCGTGCATTGCAGGAAGAGAACGTCGAATTCCTCTGGGGCTATCCCGGCGGCTCGGTTCTGTATATCTACGACGAGCTGTACAAGCAAGACCATATCAACCACATTCTGGTGCGCCATGAGCAGGCCGCCGTGCATGCGGCGGATGCCTATGCGCGCTCGACCGGGAATGTCGGTGTCTGTCTGGTGACCTCGGGTCCCGGCGTGACGAATGCCGTCACCGGGATTGCGACCGCGTATATGGATTCGATCCCGCTGGTGATCCTGTGCGGCCAGGTGCCGACGGGCAGCATCGGTCAGGACGCATTCCAGGAATGCGATACGGTGGGTATCACGCGGCCATGCGTGAAGCACAACTTCCTGGTGAAGGATGTCAAGGACCTGGCCGCCACGGTGCGCAAGGCCTTCTATATCGCCCGGACCGGTCGTCCCGGCCCGGTGCTGATCGACATTCCGAAGGACATCTCGCGCACGCCGTACGAGTACGAAACGCCGAAGAATGTCACGCTGCGTTCGTATAACCCGGTGGTCAAGGGACATGCCGGGCAGATCCGCAAGGCCCTCGCCTTGCTGATGGGCGCGAAGCGTCCGTATATCTATTCCGGCGGCGGCGTGATCCTCGCCGATGCGGCGCGTGAACTGAATCAGTTCGCCGATCTGCTGGGCTTCCCCGTCACCAATACCTTGATGGGGCTCGGCGGCTATCGGGCCAGCAGCAAGCAATTCCTCGGCATGCTCGGCATGCACGGCACCTATGAAGCGAATATGGCGATGCAGCACTGCGATGTGCTGATCGCCATCGGCGCGCGCTTCGACGACCGGGTGATCGGCAACGTCGAGCATTTCGCCTCGGTGCCGCGCAAGATCATCCATATCGACATCGATCCGTCGTCGATCTCGAAGCGGGTCAAGGTCGATATCCCGATCGTCGGCGACGTGCGGGAAGTGCTGCGCGAGATGATCGACCAGATGCGCGCGATGCCGGCCGGCCCCGATGGGTCGGCGCTGGATGCCTGGTGGCAGCAAATCACCGACTGGCGCGCGATCGACTGTCTGAAGTTCGATCGCGACAGCGAAATCATCAAGCCGCAATACGTTGTTGAGACCTTGCATCGTCTGACTAAGGGCGAGGCCTTCGTCTGCTCCGACGTCGGGCAACACCAGATGTGGGCGGCGCAGTACTACCCGTTCGATCAGCCACGTCGCTGGATCAATTCCGGTGGTCTGGGCACGATGGGCTTCGGCCTGCCGGCGGCGATGGGCGTGAAGATGGCGCATCCGGACAGCGATGTGGTCTGCATCACCGGCGAAGGCTCGATTCAGATGTGCATTCAGGAACTGTCGACGTGCAAGCAGCACAACACGCCGATCAAGATCGTCTCGCTGAACAACCGTTACCTGGGCATGGTCCGGCAATGGCAGCAGATCGACTATCGCAAGCGCTACTCGCATTCCTATATGGATGCGCTGCCCGACTTCGTCAAGCTGGCTGAAGCCTATGGCCATGTGGGCATCCGTATCGAGCGGACCGTCGACGTCGAGCCGGCGTTGAAGGAAGCGTTGCGTTTGAAGGATCGCACCGTGTTCCTCGATTTTCAGACCGATCCCACCGAAAACGTCTGGCCGATGGTCCAGGCGGGCAAAGGCATCACCGAGATGCTGCTAGGGTCAGAGGACCTGAACTAAGGTCAGGGCGGTTGAGACGGGCGCCAGCCCGCCGCTTGATGTCACGTCCCGTGTCGGGGCGTCGTCATTCGTGCGGTCGGGGTACTGCGCGCCGTGAGCGCCCTTTGCGGCGGTTGACGGAATAACGGTTCTGCGATGAAACATATTATTTCTATCTTGCTGGAGAACGAGCCGGGCGCGCTGTCGCGCGTGGTGGGCTTGTTCTCTGCGCGCGGCTACAACATCGAGTCGCTGACCGTGGCGCCGACCGAGGACCGGTCGCTGTCGCGGATGACGATTACGAGCATCGGCTCGGATGACGTGATCGAACAGATCACGAAACACTTGAATCGCCTGATTGAGGTGGTCAAGGTGGTCGACCTTACCGAGGCCGGCCATGTGGAGCGGGAACTGATGCTGATCAAGGTCAGGGCGGTGGGGAAGGAGCGTGACGAGGTGTACCGGATGGCGGATATTTTCCGTGGCCGGGTCGTCGACGTGACCGAAAAGACTTACACGATCGAGCTGACCGGAGACAGTGCAAAGCTCGACGCGTTTATCGACGCGCTGGATCCGGCATCGATCCTTGAAACCGCGCGTACTGGATGCTCGGGCATCGGCCGCGGGGAACGGATTTTGAAGGTCTGAACGGCGGGGATGCGGGCGCGGGACGCAGTCGTCCCCTCTCGCCCGCAGCCGCCGAGAATCGTACAACACAGTCAATTTATAGATAGCGGAGCACGACAATGAAGGTTTACTACGACAAAGACGCCGACCTGTCCCTTATCAAGGGCAAGCAAGTGACGATCATCGGTTATGGCTCGCAAGGCCATGCGCACGCGCTGAACCTGAAGGAAAGCGGCGTGAACGTGACGGTCGGCTTGCGCAAGGGTGGCGCGTCGTGGTCGAAGGCGGCGAACGCCGGCTTGACGGTCAAGGAAGTGGCGGAAGCGGTGAAGGGCGCCGACGTCGTCATGATGCTGCTGCCGGACGAGCAGATTGCCGCCGTGTACAAGGCCGAAGTCGACAAGAACATCAAGGACGGCGCGGCATTGGCGTTCGCGCACGGCTTCAACGTGCACTACGGCCAGGTCGTGCCGCGCGCGGATCTGGATGTGATCATGATCGCGCCGAAGGCGCCGGGTCACACGGTGCGTTCGACGTACTCGCAAGGTGGCGGCGTGCCGCACCTGATCGCCGTGGCACAGGACAAGTCTGGTGCGGCGCGCGATATCGCGTTGTCGTATGCAACGGCAAACGGTGGCGGTCGCGCCGGCATCATCGAGACGAATTTCCGCGAAGAAACCGAAACGGACTTGTTCGGTGAACAAGCCGTGCTGTGCGGCGGTACCGTCGATTTGATCAAAGCGGGCTTTGAGACGCTGGTCGAAGCAGGTTATGCGCCGGAAATGGCTTACTTCGAGTGTCTGCACGAACTGAAGCTGATCGTCGATCTGATCTACGAAGGCGGCATCGCCAACATGAACTACTCGATCTCGAACAATGCCGAGTTCGGTGAGTACGTGACGGGTCCGCGTATCGTGACGTCGGCAACGAAGGATGCGATGCGCGCGGTGCTGAAGGACATTCAGACTGGCGAATACGCAAAGCAGTTCATCCTCGAAGACCGTGCCGGCCAACCGACGCTGCAATCGCGTCGTCGTCTGACCGCCGATCACCAGATCGAGCAAGTGGGCGAGAAGCTGCGCGCGATGATGCCGTGGATCGCGAAGAACAAGCTGGTGGATCAGTCGAAGAACTGATCGCGCGTAGCTGAAGCCGTCCGATTGACGCAAGATGGCTTCGGTGTGATCGTGTCAGCGGTAGTACAAAGCCACTCAGTCCGAATACGACTGAGTGGCTTTTTTTTCGCCTGCCCACGAGCGCGTGTTTGTGCGGACGTCGGCGTCTCTGTCGATTATCGACCTATTCCGCCAACCCGGCCCGCCTTTTGCTATCCTTGTGTCTGGCGTCGCTTGCCTGCGCACGACATCGTCTGGTTCAACCGTGACCCGTCGTGCCGGCCGCACCGATCAACACTCACCAAGAATCATATGAACTATCCACATCCGATCATAGCTCGCGAAGGCTGGCCATTCATCGGCATTGCCTTGCTGCTGGCAATACTGGTCCATGCATTGGGCGGCTTTGGCTGGGCTTGGCCATTCTGGCTGTTGGTCGTGTTCGTCGTGCAGTTTTTCCGCGATCCGCCGCGCGCGATCCCAGGGGATCCGAATGCCGTGTTGAGCCCTGCCGACGGCCGTATCGTCGCCATTGAGACGGTGCTCGATCCGTACGCGCAGCGTGAGGCAATGAAGATCAGCGTGTTCATGAACGTCTTCAACGCACATTCGCAACGCTCGCCGGTCGATGGCACCGTGCGCCGCTTACAGTATTTTCCGGGGGCCTTCCTAAATGCCGAGTTGGACAAGGCTTCGTTGCAGAACGAGCGCAACGCGCTGGTGTTCGACTTGCCGGGCGGCGTCGTGATCAGCTGCGTACAAGTAGCCGGGCTCGTGGCCCGTCGGATTCTCTGCTATGTGCGAGAAGGTGAGACGCTGAAGCGCGGGCAACGCTACGGGTTTATCCGCTTCGGCTCCCGCCTGGACGTTTATCTGCCGCTCGGGACGCGTCCGCGCGTGTCGATCGGGGAGAAGGTCTTCGCCTCTTCGACGATTCTTGCCGAGTTGGTCGAGCCCGTTGGCGTGACGCAGGAAACGCCGTTCGCCGCCGCGCCGGCGGGCGCAGCCGTCGATCCGATCGTCAGCCCCGTCGCGACACCCGTGACGCCAGCGACACCGGTGTCGCCGGTGACTCCGGCCAGTCCGCTTACGTCGGCCGAGCCGGTGGGCGCGGGCGTGGTATCAGCCCCGGCGACGGGTATCGAAGGTATTGCAGCGGAGGTGGGGATTGGCTCTGAAGCCGCGCCGAAATAAGGCCAAGCCGGGCGCCGAGTTGCACGGCGCGTTTCGGCCTCGTCCGCGCGGCTTCGGTCGCCGTTATCGGGTTGAGGAAGACGGTCGCGGCGAGCCGCTGACCCCGCGTGAACAACGTCGTCTTGCGCGGCAGCAGTTTCTGCGCAAGCGCGGTATCTACCTGTTGCCGAATGCATTCACGACCGCCGCCCTGTTCTGCGGCTTCTATGCCATTGTTCAGGCAATGAATCTGCGCTTCGAGATTGCCGCGGTGGCGATTTTCGCGGCGATGGTGCTGGACGGGATGGACGGTCGCGTTGCTCGGATGACGCATTCGCAAAGTGCGTTTGGCGAGCAATACGACAGTCTCTCCGATATGGTGTCATTCGGCCTCGCGCCGGCGCTCGTGATGTACGAGTGGGTGCTCCATGATCTGGGGCGCTGGGGATGGCTTGCGGCCTTCGTCTATTGCGCAGGAGCGGCATTGCGGCTCGCGCGGTTCAATACGAATATCGCGGTCGTCGATAAGCGTTTCTTCCAAGGCCTGCCGAGCCCCGCGGCCGCCGCGTTGATCGCCGGATTCGTCTGGTTGTCGATCGACAACCGCTTGCCGGTCAAGGAATCCTGGTTGGCCTGGATCGCCTTCGTGCTGACGATCTATGCCGGCGTCACGATGGTGACGAATGCGCCGTTCTACAGCGGCAAGGCCTTGGACGTCCGCTATCGCGTGCCGTTCGGTGTGATGGTGCTGGTGGTCGTCGCGTTTATCGCGATCTCGTCCGATCCGCCGATCGTGTTGTTCGGCCTGTTCGTCTTGTACGGCCTGTCCGGCTATGTATTTTGGGCCTGGTCGACATTGCGGGCGCGTCGTCGATTGCCTGACCCGGGGGCCTGAGCGCCTTCTGCTGACCAAACGCTCTCAACGGCGGGAGGGACCGTGCCGACCTATCCCGGTTGCGTGCGGTTTCGCCCGCCGTTCTTGTTTGGAGGGCGGGCGGCTTAGCAAAGGCCGTCGAAGGCCCGCCGATCCGGATCACGCAGGGGATCCGGCGCTTTTTGCGTGCCACGCAGCACGCCGTCGTCGTCGAACAGGAAGACGAACATCCCGTACCAGACGCCGGCATCCATATAGCGATAACTCCAGGCCGCACGGTGCGATAGCGAGAAGTACTGCTTGCAAACCGGCTCGCCGAAATGCGACAGCACGTCCTTTTTAGTCCATTTGTCGGGCACGGCCTGATAGAAGTAGGCATTGTCGAGCACCTGGAATGTCTTGACGACCTTCCCGGAGGCATCGACATCGACGGCCAGCGTCGTTTCCCCGAACGGTTTGGTCGGCCATAGCAGGCGCGTGATGCCATCGTCCAGCGGGTAGCGTTCGCGCGGCTGTCCCAACGTCGAATACACCTGCGCCACCGCCGTTCCGGGCGGGAGTTTTTTCTCCGGCAGGGCGCAGGCCGTCAGCATCGTTGCGATTGCCACGGCAATTGTTGCGCCTGCGGCGTAGCGTTTTCCCGCGCCGTGCATCCGGCTTGGGGCGGAACGGGGTGCGCTGCCGGAAAAGGGCGTGCTGCCACCGGAGACGTCTCCGGTGGGCGGGGAGACAGGGGGCATCGGAGTGCGGGCAATCGACATTACGGGCCTTCTTGTTCTTTGTCGGGCTGAAAGGAGGGTGCCGGCCTCGCCGACATCGCGGCGACGGGACCGCGCATGACGCTGTGGAGCCCCGGTTCGCGGGTGTTTTCCGGCTGTAGCATGCACCTATCTTCGCATGATAAATAGCCTTCAGCGGGAAAGCGAGTTGTGGTAGACTCGGCGATTCAGTTTTGCTCGAATCTCGTCGGCGCGCAGCGGTAAGCGCGGGGATCGGCGATCGAGGAAAGCTGATAGCACGGCACGGCCCTTTCTTCCGTGACCGCATGTCCCTATAGGAAAACGAAGGAATATCATGTCTGTAGCTGAGATCAAGAAGTCTGAAATCGTTGCCAAGTATGCTCGCGCAGCGAACGATACCGGTTCGCCGGAAGTGCAAGTTGCGTTGCTGACGGCTCGTATCACCGAGCTGACGGAACACTTCAAGGCACACAAGAAGGATCACCACAGCCGTCGCGGTTTGCTGGCCATGGTCAGCCGTCGTCGTAAGCTGCTGGACTATTTGAAGAAGGGTGATGCGGATCGTTACCGCAACCTGATCGAAAGCCTCGGCCTGCGTAAGTAAATGATGAAGCGCGGTTGCCGGCGCTGAAATATGTGCTCAATGCCTGTGTCAGCCTACTGATACAGGCATTTTGTTTTTTGCGATCGCAAATGCGCGCCCGCAGCGTTCCTTGGTGATTTCGCCGCACCGCCGTGCCAGCATCGGCCGGGAGTGCGGCGTCGCTGGAGCGCGGTGTGCGGGACGCCACCGGTGTTCGATCGCGTGGACAAGGTATAGCGGATCCGCGCCCGGGTGCAGTGCGCCGCGCAGCCGTATAAAAAGGAGTGGTACATGTTCAATAAAGTCGTGAAGGAATTCCAATGGGGCCAACACAAGGTCCGCATGGAAACCGGGGAAATTGCGCGCCAGGCTAGCGGCGCCGTGCTCGTCGACATCGAGGACACCGTCATACTGGCCACCGTCGTCGGTGCGCGTACCGCAAAGCCGGGCCAGGACTTCTTCCCCCTGACCGTCGATTATCTGGAAAAAACCTACGCCGCCGGTCGGATTCCTGGCGGTTTCTTCCGTCGTGAGGGCCGTCCGTCGGAAGGCGAAACGCTGATTTCGCGCCTGATCGATCGCCCCTTGCGTCCGCTGTTTCCGGAAGGCTTCTACAACGAAGTCCAGGTCGTGATCCACGTTTTGTCGCTGAACCCGGACGTGCCGGCCGACATCCCGGCAATCGTCGGCGCATCGGCTGCCTTGGCGATCTCGGGTCTGCCGTTCAACGGTCCGGTGGGCGCCGCACGCGTCGGCTATATCGGCGGCGAGTACGTGCTGAATCCGAATCGCTCGCAAATGCCGGAATCCAGCCTGGATCTGGTCGTCGCGGCGACGGAATCGGCCGTGCTGATGGTGGAGTCCGAAGCGGACCAACTGCCGGAAGACATCATGCTGGGCGCCGTGGTCTATGGTCACGCGCAAATGCAGGTCGCGATCGACGCGATTCACGAGCTGGTCAAGGAAGGCGGCAAGCCCGAGTGGGATTGGCAGCCGGCACCGAAGAACGAGGGGCTGATCGCGCGCGTGAACGAGGTCGCCGAGGCGCCGTTGCGCGCCGCTTATCAATTGCGCGACAAGCAGCAACGCACGGCCAAGCTGCGCGAAGCCACGGCGCTGGTCGAGCAGACGTTGGCGTCGCAAGCTGCCGCTTCGGGCGAAAGCGCCCCGGACAGCACGTCGGTCGGCAACATTCTGTTCGATCTGGAATCGAAGATCGTTCGCGGTCAGATCCTGAGCGGCGAGCCGCGTATCGACGGTCGCGACACGCGTACCGTGCGTCCGATCGAGATCCGCACCGGCGTGCTGCCGCGCACCCATGGTTCCGCCTTGTTCACACGCGGCGAGACGCAGGCGCTGGTCGTGGCGACGCTGGGGACGCAACGCGACGAGCAGATCATCGATGCGCTCGAAGGCGAGCAGCGCGATCACTTCATGTTGCACTACAACATGCCGCCGTTCGCCACCGGTGAGACGGGCCGCGTCGGTTCGCCGAAGCGTCGTGAAATCGGTCACGGTCGTCTGGCAAAGCGCGCGCTGGCCGCCTGCCTGCCGACGAAGGAAGCGTTCCCGTACACGATCCGCGTCGTCTCGGAAATCACCGAGTCGAACGGTTCGTCGTCGATGGCATCGGTCTGCGGTGGCTGCCTGGCCATGATGCATGCCGGCGTGCCGTTGAAGGCGCACGTTGCCGGTATCGCGATGGGCCTGATTCTCGATGGCGGCAAGTTCGCCGTGTTGACCGATATCCTGGGCGATGAAGATCACCTCGGCGATATGGACTTCAAGGTGGCCGGTACCGATGCGGGCGTCACGGCGCTGCAGATGGATATCAAGATCCAAGGCATCACCAAGGAAATCATGCAGGTGGCGTTGGCGCAAGCGCGCGAAGGTCGTATGCATATCCTCGGCAAGATGCGGGCGGCAGTGGACGGCGTCAACACGGAGTTGTCCGAATTCGCGCCGCGCATGATCACAATGAAGATCAATCCGGACAAGATCCGCGACGTGATCGGCAAGGGCGGCTCGGTGATTCGCGGCCTGTCGGAAGAGACGGGCACGAAGATCGACATCAACGACGAAGGCAATGTCACGATCGCCGGCACCAGCAGCGAAGGGATGGAAGAGGCGAAGCGTCGCATCGAAGCCATCACCGTCGACGTGGAAGTGGGCAAGGTCTATGAAGGCACGGTCCTGAAGTTGCTGGATTTCGGTGCGATCGTGAACATCTTGCCGGGCAAGGACGGTTTGGTGCACATCTCCGAAATCGTCCATGAGCGCGTCAACAAGGTCAGCGATTACCTAACCGAAGGTCAGCAGATCAAGGTCAAGGTCATCCAGCTCGAGGAAAAGGGCCGGATTCGTCTGTCGATGAAGGCGTTGTTGGATACGCCGGCAGCGGCTGGCGAATAAGGCGCCGCCCGCGCGGGTCGCACGCGACACGCGTGGCAATCAGGCAAAATAGGGGATCGGCATGCAGAGCGTGCCGGCCTCCGCCCGATCGGCAAACGCCGGCGTCGCCAGCAGCGGACGCCGGCGTTTTTCTTTGTCGTATTGAAAGCGCTTACGCGCCCGTGACCGCTGCCCGAGCGCGGCCTGATCCGTCGATCGGCGAGGCCGTATTGCGTTGCGAACGTGTCGTTGAATTGACCAGCCCGGTTCCGGCGTCTTACAATGCCGTGTTTTGGTCCGGATTTATGAGCCAGCCTGTTGCTAAGGGCGGTGCCGAGGTAGCGCACCGTCTCGATGACAGACGCAGCTCCAGTCCCGTCCGGACGCCGCGAACCGCGCTTCCCCGATTTTTAATCAGAGAGAGCGAATCGCTATGTCCGAACAAAACCTGAATCCGCAGACCACTGCTGCTTCTCCCGCGTCGCACACCGGGGCGGGGCGTGTGCGGTGGGTCGTCGGTAACTGGAAGATGCATGGCAGCCTGGCGTCGAATGCGGCCCTTTTGCAGGCGCTGGCCTCGACGGTAGGGAAGCAGCCCGCCGCTGAGGCGGGCGTGGCGGGCGGCGTGAAAGTAGGCGTCTGTGTCCCGTTTTGCTACCTGGCGCAAGCGCAGCAGGCGCTGGCGGGTACCGCGGTCCGCCTCGGTGTCCAGGATATCTCGGGGCACGCGATCGACAAGGGTGCCTTTACCGGTGAAATTTCCGCGGCGATGGTGCGAGAGTTCGATGCGCAGCTGGTGATCGTCGGGCACTCGGAGCGGCGCGCGCTGCTGGGCGAGAGCGACGCAGCGGTGGTCGCGAAGACGCGTCAGGTGCTGGATGGTGGCATGACGCCGGTGGTCTGCGTCGGTGAGACGCTGGAGGATCGCGAAGCGGATCGCACCGAGGCCGTGGTGGGTGCGCAGCTCGATGCGGTATTGTCGGCCTTCGATGCGGGGCAGGTGCGCCGGATGGTCTTTGCGTACGAGCCGGTCTGGGCGATCGGTACCGGCAAGAGCGCGACGGCGCAACAGGCGCAGGACGTGCATGCATTCCTGCGAGCGCGTCTGGTCGCGACGAATGATGTGTTGGAACAGGTTCCGCTGTTGTACGGTGGCAGCGTGAAATCGGGGAATGCCGCGGAGTTGTTCGGACAACCGGACATCGACGGTGGCTTGATAGGTGGTGCGGCGTTGGTGGCGGAGGATTTCGTCGCCATTTGCCGTGCCGCATAGTGTGATTTTTACTTGAGGCATTCGACACGTCGAATGACATACGCATGGTGTTGTTGAAGTCCCTGATCATCGTCATCCAGGTTTTGTCCGCCCTTGGCGTCATCGGCCTCGTGCTGGTGCAGCACGGCAAGGGCGCCGATATGGGGGCGGCGTTCGGCAGCGGCTCGTCCGGCAGTCTGTTCGGCGCCTCGGGTTCTTCGAACTTCCTGTCGCGTACGACGGGTGTCCTGGCGGCACTGTTTTTCGTCTGCACGCTGGCGCTGACCTATCTTGGCAGCGCCAATCGGGAAGTGGCATCGGTGGGCGTCATGGGCGCGACGCCGGCCGCGGCGCCTGCCGCTACCTCGGCTGCGCCGGCCTTGTCGGGTAGCGCCGCCAACGCCGCGCCGTCGTCGACGGTGCCCGGCCAGGACGTGCCGAAGTAAGTTCAGCGCAGCCTAAGCACCCGATTTTCACGCCCCGTACGTCTGTCGACGGACGGGGCGATTGTGATAAAAGGGGTGCCGCATCCGTTGCATGCGCTGTTATTACAAAATTCGTCGAATGTGATTGAATATTGGCGGAAGAGCGGATACAATTTCGGTCTTGTCGCGGAACGAATAAGGTCCGTTAGACACAGATCGTGAGTAGATGCGGAAAGATGCGGTGCGTCGTGTAAGCAAGGTTTCGCTTTGCGGTGCCGTTTCTGAGGGATCGAGGTGGGGTGCGCGAGGGTTGGCAGCAGGGTTAAGCCCGATGTCGATTTTCTGCTGCAGGGTGTGCAATGGTCGGTGATTCGGGTTGTGTCGCCGGCTGTAGAACGCTTTCACTGCCTTGGTTTGTATCGCAATCGAAAATGGTTTATTAAGCGTTGCGATGCAGCAAATTGTCGCACATCGGAGTAAGATACCCGTGGCTTTGCAAGATCATGGGTATGAGCGCCAAGCACGATGAAACGTGCCGATGTAGCGTGCAAGCAGTACAAGTTTTAGCCGACGTGGTGAAATTGGTAGACACGCTATCTTGAGGGGGTAGTGACGCAAGTCGTATGAGTTCGAGTCTCATCGTCGGCACCATGATTCAGACAATGCCAGCCTGTTGCAGAGACGCTTCGGCTGGCATTGTTTTGTGAGGCGTAGGATCATCGCCCCGAAGCGGGGTGGTGATGTCAGGCTGGTACGGCAGATGCCGGGACCGTCATAACGCGCCGAAGCGCTTTGCTGTCAGCGCGCACTACTATCAAAAGAGGATTGCCGTGAACCTCGCACCCTATTTCCCCGTATTGCTGTTCATAATCGTGGGTGTCGCATTGGGTGGTGGTCTCATCACTGTTGGCAAGCTCGTCAGTCCACACAAGCCAGATGTCGAAAAGAACGCGCCGTACGAATGCGGCTTCGAAGCGTTCGAAGACGCGCGTATGAAGTTCGACGTACGCTACTATCTGGTCGCTATCCTTTTCATCATTTTCGATCTCGAGACGGCCTTCCTGTTTCCGTGGGGTGTGTCCCTGCGCGACGTCGGCTGGCCTGGTTTCGCGGCGATGATGGTGTTCATCCTCGAGTTCATCCTTGGTTTCGTCTTCCTTTGGAAGAAGGGCGCGTTGGATTGGGAGTGAGCATTACGCCAGATGGGGCGATAATGCGTCGGTGAATGGTTCGTGCAGGGCGTCGGGCGGGAAGGGCGGAAAGCACATTCGCCTCGAGAATCGGCGATCCTGGATGACGCCACGCATCGATGGCGGTAAATAGGCGCCGCGCCAGGTCCCGGGCGGCGGGTAGAACGAGGGACGGTATCGCCAGTCGACGCGGGCGAAACGCGCGCATCGATTCGACGAACCGGCGGCAAAGTCGGCCGGTTGCATACGACGTGAGTGGACGACGAGTCGACGACGGGCCGCGGCGTGTGTTTCGCGAGATGCTCAATGTGTCTTGCGATACCAGGAGTCAGAGATGAGTATCGAAGGGGTCTTGAAAGAGGGGTTCGTCACCACCTCGGCAGACAAGCTGATCAATTGGACGCGTACCGGTTCCTTGTGGCCGATGACGTTCGGGCTTGCCTGCTGTGCGGTGGAGATGATGCATGCCGGTGCCGCGCGTTACGACTTGGATCGTTTCGGCATCGTCTTCCGCCCCAGTCCACGTCAATCCGATCTGATGATCGTCGCCGGCACGCTATGCAACAAGATGGCACCGGCGCTGCGCAAGGTCTACGACCAGATGGCCGAGCCGCGCTGGGTGCTTTCGATGGGCTCCTGCGCGAACGGCGGCGGCTACTATCACTACTCGTATTCTGTCGTTCGCGGCTGTGATCGGATCGTGCCGGTGGACGTCTACGTTCCGGGCTGCCCGCCGACGGCCGAGGCGCTGATCTACGGCATCATCCAGCTTCAGGCAAAGATCAAGCGGACGGCGACCATTGCGCGCCCATGATTTCCGCTTCGTATCCGGCACATCGTCTGGCGCGCCGCTGCCGCCTGCGGCACGTGCGCGACAACGCCGCTGTCGAGTCTGTTGTTCGAACCCGCGCCTGTTTTCACTATGACAAGTAAACTCGACACCCTGCAATCCGCACTAGAAAGCGCGCTCGGCGACCAGATCGTTCATCTCGTCGAAGCGTTAGGCCAAGTCACCCTCACGGTGAATGCAGAAGATTACCTGAAAGTTGCCGAGACTTTACGCGACAATTCGTCGCTGGCTTTCGCGCAGCTGTCGGATCTGTGTGGCGTCGACTATTCCGCATACGGCGACGGGGCTTATGACGGGCCCCGTTTTGCTGTCGTCGTGCATCTGTTGTCGCTCGAGAAGAACTGGCGCCTGCGCGTTCGCGTGTTCGCGCCGGACGACGACATGCCGATGGTCGCGTCGCTGATCGATGTCTGGCGTTCGGCCGATTGGTACGAGCGCGAGGCCTTCGACCTGTTCGGCATCATTTTCGACGGTCACCCGGATCTGCGCCGCATCCTGACCGACTACGGCTTTGTCGGGCATCCCTTCCGTAAGGATTTTCCGGTGTCCGGCTATGTCGAGATGCGTTACGACCCGGATCAGAAGCGGGTGATCTACCAGCCGGTGACGATCGAGCCGCGCGAAATCATTCCGCGCGTGATTCGGGAGGATTCGTATGGTGGCTTGAAGCACTGATTGCGCAGCGCGTTTGCGTGGCAGCACGGAACAAAACCGCGCGGTATGAGCGACGCGCGATGCCGCATGACAGCATGCGGTTGAAATGGAAGCGGGGCCTGGCATGGCAGATATCAAGAACTACACATTGAACTTCGGACCCCAGCACCCGGCAGCGCACGGTGTGCTGCGCTTGGTGCTGGAGCTGGACGGTGAAGTGATTCAGCGCGCCGATCCGCACATCGGCCTGTTGCACCGCGCGACCGAGAAACTGGCGGAGTCGAAAACCTTCCTCCAGTCCGTGCCCTATATGGACCGCCTCGACTATGTGTCGATGATGTGCAACGAGCACGCCTACGTCATGGCGATCGAAAAGTTGCTCGGCATCGACGTGCCGATTCGCGCCAAATATATCCGCGTGATGTTCGACGAGCTGACCCGTCTGCTGAACCATCTGATGTGGATCGGTTCGCACGGCTTGGACGTCGGCGCAATGGCACTGATGTTGTATGCCTTCCGCGAGCGCGAAGATCTGCTCGATGTCTACGAAGCCGTGTCCGGCGCGCGGATGCATGCCGCTTACTATCGGCCGGGCGGTGTCTATCGCGACTTGCCGGACGCAATGCCGCAATACAAGCCGTCGAAGGTGCGCAATGCGGCGGCGCTGCGGCGATTGAACGATCAACGCAGCGGCTCGGTGCTCGATTTCATCGAGGACTTCACGAACCGTTTTCCGCACTACGTCGACGAATACGAGACGCTGCTGACCGACAATCGGATCTGGAAGCAGCGTCTGGTCGGTATCGGCGTGGTGGCGCCGGAGCGCGCGTTGCAACTGGGTCTGACCGGCGCGATGCTGCGCGGTTCCGGCATCGAGTGGGATCTGCGCAAGAAGCAGCCCTACGAGGTCTACGACAAGATGGATTTCGACATTCCGGTGGGCGTCAATGGCGACTGCTATGACCGCTATCTGGTCCGGATGGAAGAAATGCGTCAGTCGAATCGCATCATCAAGCAGTGCATCACCTGGCTACGAGCGAATCCGGGTCCGGTAATGACGGACAACCACAAGGTGGCGCCGCCGTCGCGGGTCAATATGAAGAGCAATATGGAGGAGCTGATCCACCATTTCAAACTCTTCACCGAGGGTTTCCATGTGCCGCCGGGCGAGACCTACTCCGCCATCGAACATCCGAAGGGCGAGTTCGGCATCTATCTGATTTCGGATGGCGCGAACAAGCCGTATCGCTTGAAGATTCGCGCCGGCGGGTTTGCCCACTTGTCGGCATTCGACGAGATGGCGCGTGGCCATATGATCGCGGATGCGGTGACGATCATCGGGACGCAGGACATCGTGTTCGGGGAAGTTGACCGCTGACGGTGGCAGGACGGCAGGAAACGGTATTTATGGCTTCGCGGGCAGGCGCCCATGCTGATACGAAAAAGAGCGATCGGCAGGGCGGGCGCGAAGAGAATCGAAACAAGGCAGCAAACCAGGCAAGCGAAGCGTTGTAGTCCGGTGTGTCGACGTCCATGAGACAGCAGCACACGGCAACGGCCGAGCCCCTGACTGAATAGCGAAAGAAGACGATCATGCTTTCTGCTGAAGCGATGAAGGAAATCGACCGTGCGGTCGCCAAGTATCCGCCTGAACAGAAACGTTCGGCGGCGATGGCGTCGCTTGCGGTGGCACAGGACGAGTTGGGTTGGGTCTCGCCCGAGGTGATGCGATTCGTCGCCAACTACCTCGGCATGCCGGCGGTGGCGGTGCAGGAGATCGCGACGTTTTACAACATGTTCGACACGCGCCCGGTCGGCCAATACAAGATCACCTTGTGCACGAATCTGCCGTGCCAGTTGCACGACGCGGACGATGCCGCCCAATACCTGAAACAGAAGCTGGGTATCGATTTCAACGAAACCACGGCCGATGGCCGCTTCACCTTGCGTGAAGGCGAATGCATGGGTTCGTGCGGCGATGCCCCGGTGCTGCTGTTGAACAACCAGAAAATGTGCAGTTTCATGAGCCGCGAAAAGATCGACGCGCTGCTGGCCGAGCTGTCGGCCGTGCCGTTGAAGACGACGGCGGGTGGTGCGCATCCGATCGATCACGCCGCCGACGCGCGGCATGTGGATCACGCCGACCATGACGGTGCACACGCAACGCTGAACGAGCGTCCGGCCCCGATGCCGGGCGAGGAGACGGCACGATGACCTCCCTGCACGATCGCCATATCAACCCGCTGATCCTCGCCGGACTGAACGGCGAAAACTGGGATCTGAAGGGCTATGAGGCCCGCGGCGGCTATAAGCAACTGCGGCGCATTCTCGAAGAGAAAATCGCGCCCGAACAGATCATCGCCGACCTGAAGGCGTCCAGCCTGCGCGGTCGCGGCGGCGCCGGCTTCCCCACGGGCCTGAAGTGGAGCTTCATGCCGCGTCAGTTCCCGGGACAGAAATACCTGGTCTGCAATTCGGACGAGGGCGAGCCGGGTACGTTCAAGGACCGCGACATCCTCCGCTACAACCCGCACGCGCTGATCGAAGGCATGACGATCGGTGCCTATGCGATGGGGATCACGGTCGGCTACAACTATATCCACGGCGAGATTTTCGAGGTCTACCGCCGCTTTGAAGAAGCGTTGGAGCAGGCACGCGAGGCGGGCCTGTTGGGCAACAATATTCTGGGCACCGGTTTCTCGTTCCAGCTGCATGCGCACCATGGTTACGGTGCCTACATCTGCGGTGAGGAGACGGCGCTGCTCGAATCGCTGGAAGGCAAGAAAGGCCAGCCACGTTTCAAGCCGCCATTCCCGGCCAGCTACGGTTTGTTCGGCAAGCCGACGACGATCAACAACACGGAAACCTTCTCGGCCGTGCCCTTTGTGCTGTCCGTCGGTCCCCAGGCCTATCTGGAATTGGGCAAGCCGAATAACGGCGGCACGAAGATTTTTTCGGTGTCGGGCGACGTCGAGAAGCCGGGCAATTACGAGGTGCCGCTCGGTACGCCGTTCGCGAAATTGCTCGAACTGGCCGGTGGCATGCGTCACGGCAAGAAGTTGAAGTCGGTGATTCCGGGGGGCTCGTCGGCACCGGTCGTGCCGGGCTCCATCATGATGGAAACCGACATGGACTACGACGCGATCGCCAAGCAGAAGTCGATGCTCGGCTCGGGCGCCGTCATCGTCATGGACGAAACGCGCTGCATGGTGCGCGCGCTGTTACGTCTGTCGTACTTCTATCACGAGGAATCGTGCGGTCAGTGCACGCCGTGCCGCGAGGGCACCGGCTGGCTTTATCGCATCGTCAATCGGATCGAGCACGGGAAGGGTCGCAAGGAAGATCTGGACCTGTTGAAGTCGGTGGCCGACAACATCTCCGGCCGTACCATCTGCGCGCTCGGCGATGCCGCGGCGATGCCGGTGCAGGGGATGCTGCGTCACTATTGGGATGAATTCGAATACCACGTCGAGCATAAGCGCTGCCTTTGCGGACCCGGTGCCCAGGGTGCCTTCACCGGATTGGTGGGAGCGGCCGGCGCGGAGCCGGCTGCATCGGACGCGAGCCAGCAGCCGGCGCTCGCCGCTGCGCAGGCCTAACTGAGTTGAGCCATGGTTGAAGTTGAAATCGACGGAAAGAAAGTAGAAGTGCCGGAAGGCAGCATGGTGATGGAAGCCGCGAAGCGGGCCGACACCTATATTCCGCACTTCTGCTACCACCGCAAGTTGTCGATCGCGGCGAACTGCCGTATGTGCCTCGTCGAAGTCGAGAAGATGCCAAAGGCCGTACCGGCCTGCGCGACACCGGTCTCGTCGGGCATGATCGTTCGGACGAAATCGGATAAGGCGGTCAAGAGTCAGCAGGCGGTGATGGAATTCCTGCTGATCAATCATCCGCTGGATTGCCCGATCTGCGACCAGGGCGGCGAGTGTCAGCTGCAAGATCTGGCCGTCGGCTATGGCAAGTCGTCGTCGCGATACCAGGAAGAAAAGCGCGTCGTGTTTCACAAGAACGTCGGCCCGCTGATCTCGATGGAAGAGATGTCACGCTGCATCCACTGCACGCGTTGCGTCCGCTTCGGTCAGGAAATCGCCGGGGTGATGGAGTTCGGCATGCTGGGTCGCGGCGAACATGCCGAGATCACGACCTTTGTCGGTGCCACCGTCGATTCCGAGATGTCGGGCAATATGATCGATCTGTGCCCGGTGGGTGCGTTGACGTCCAAGCCTTTCCGCTTTAGTGCGCGGACCTGGGAATTGACGCGTCGCAAGTCCGTCAGCCCGCATGACGCCACCGGCGCGAACCTGATCGTTCAGATGAAGAATGGCAAGGTCAAGCGCGTGCTGCCGCTGGAAAACGAAGCCGTCAACGAGTGCTGGATCTCGGACAAGGATCGCTTTTCCTATGAGGGCCTCAATGGCGAGGATCGGCTGACTTCGCCGATGATTCGGCAGAACGGCGAATGGCATCAGGTGGACTGGCAGACGGCGCTCGACTATGTGGTCGAGAGCTTCGGCAAGATCGCCTCGCAGCACGGCAAGGATGCGGTCGGCATGCTGGGCAGCCCGCATAGCACGGTCGAGGAATTATTCCTGTTGAAGTCCCTGGCCAATGGCATCGGGACGCCGAACATCGATTACCGTCTGCGCCAAAGCGACTTCGCGGGCGAGGTACGGGGCGGTGGCGCGAACGGGGGCGATGTGCGCTGGCTGGGTTTGCCGATCGCCGATTTGTCGCTGGTGGATCGCGCTTTCGTCGTCGGCGCGCATCTGCGTCGCGATCAGCCGCTATTGGCATCGCGGCTGCGCCAGGCGGCCCGCAACGGTGCGCATATCGCGCTGCTGGGCGCCAGCAGCGATGACTCGTTGATCCAGAACGCGCATCCGGTCGTGGCTGCCCCCAGCGAATGGTTGGCGGAACTGTCGGCCGTGGCGCGCGCGGTGGCCGCGGTACGCGGTGTCGACCTGCCGGCCGCATTTGCGACCGACACGGCCGAGGGCCCGAGCGATGAAGCGCGTCGTGCGGCGGAATCCTTCGTCGCCGGCGAGCAGAAGGTCATTCTGCTAGGGAACGACGCAGTGCGGCATCCGGCGTTCACGCAGTTGCATGCGCTGGCGGCCTGGATCGCCGAACAGTCGGGTGCCGCCTTCGGCTTCCTGACCGAAGCGGCGAATACCGTCGGCGCGCAGCTGGTCGATGTCTTGCCGGGCGAGGGCGGTTTGAGCGCAGCCGAGCAGTTCGCCCAGCCGCGCAAAGCCTATCTGCTGCTGAATACGGAACCGGAATTCGATACGGCCAATCCGGCGCAGGCATTGGCCGCCTTGAAGGGCGCGGATCTCGTGGTCAGCCTGACCGCATTCAAGCACGCGGGCGACTACGCCGATGTGCTGCTGCCGATCGCCCCGTTCACCGAGACCGCTGGTGCCTTCGTCAACTGCGAAGGTCGCGTTCAGGCATTCAACGGCGTGACCACGCCGTTGGGCGAGACGCGTCCGGGCTGGAAAGTGCTGCGTGTGCTGGGCAATCTGTTCGGTGTCGGCGGTTTCGACTTCGACAATGTCGAACAAGTGCGCGAAGCCGCGCTGGGCAAGATCGACATTGCCGCGCGCCTGAACAACGCGACGGCCACGCCGATCGTCGAAGGACAGCGCGCGGCGCGCGTTGCGGGGCGCTTCGAGCGGCTTGCCGATGTGCCGATCTATCACGCCGACCCGCTGGTGCGTCGGGCGCCGTCGTTGCACCTGACGGTGGCGGCAAAGCAGGCGCTGCGTGCCGGACTGCCGGCGGCGTTATTCGATTCGCTCGATTTGAAGCAGGGTGATGCGGTGCGCGTCACGCAGGATGGCTTGTCGGTGACGCTGCCGGCATTCCGCGACGCGGCGCTGGCCGAGACGGTCGTCCGGGTATCCGCAGCCACGCCGGCATCCGCCGTGCTCGGCAGCCTGTTCGGTGAATTGGTGGTGGAGAAGGCATAAATGAGCTTGTTCGATACGATCAACACGGCAGGACAGGGCATACTCGGCGTTGCCTGGCCGACGATCTGGTTGCTGATACGCATCGTCGTGCTGTCGGTCGTGCTGCTGCTGTGCGTGGCCTACCTGGTGCTGTGGGAGCGCAAGCTGATCGGCTGGATCCACGTGCGTCTCGGCCCGAACCGTAACGGTCCCGGCGGCATGTTCCAGACGATCGCCGACGTGTTGAAGCTGATCCTGAAGGAAGTGATCACGCCGGCCCAGGCCACGCCCTGGCTGTATCTGCTGGCGCCGATCATGGTCGTGATGCCGGCGTTCGCCGTCTGGGCCGTGATCCCGTTTCAACCGGTGGCGGTGCTCGGCAATATCAACGCCGGGCTGTTGTACGCGATGGCGATCTCGTCGATCGGTGTCTACGGCGTGATTCTGGCCGGATGGGCCTCGAATTCGAAGTATGCCTTCCTCGGTGCGATGCGCGCCTCGGCGCAGATGGTTTCGTACGAAGTGTCGATGGGTCTGGCGCTGGTGACGGTGCTGATGGTGACCGGCTCGCTGAACCTGAGCGATATCGTGACGCAGCAGACGCACGGCCGCTTTGCCTCCTGGGGCCTGAATTTCCTGTCGTGGAACTGGCTGCCCTTGCTGCCGATGTTCATCGTGTATTTCATCTCGGGCCTGGCGGAAACCAATCGTCACCCGTTCGACGTCGTCGAAGGGGAATCGGAAATCGTGGCCGGCCATATGGTCGAGTACTCGGGCATCGTGTTCGCGCTGTTCTTCCTGGCCGAATACCTGAACATGATTGTGATCTCGACGCTCACGGCGACGATGTTCCTGGGCGGCTGGAATGCGCCGTTCGGTTTCCTCGAGTTCATCCCGGGCGTCGTCTGGCTGTTTTTGAAAGTCTTCTTCCTGTTGTCCGTGTTCGTGTGGGTTCGCGGCACGTTCCCGCGTTACCGTTATGACCAGATCATGCGCCTGGGCTGGAAGGTGTTCCTGCCGGTCTGCCTGGTCTGGGTCATCGTGACCGGTTGCTGGATCATGTCGCCGCTGAACATTTGGAATTGATGCGATGAATGCGATAAGAGATTTCTTCCGCAGCTTCCTGCTGCTGGAATTACTGCGCGGGATGGCGCTGACCGGACGCTATGCGTTCCGGCGCAAGATCACGGTCCAGTTTCCCGAGGAAAAGACGCCGATCTCGCCGCGTTTTCGGGGGCTGCACGCGCTGCGTCGTTACGAGAACGGCGAAGAGCGGTGCATCGCCTGCAAGTTGTGCGAGGCGGTCTGCCCGGCATTGGCCATCACGATCGAATCCGAGACGCGCGCCGACAACACACGACGCACGACCCGCTACGATATCGACCTGACCAAGTGCATCTTCTGCGGTTTCTGCGAAGAGAGCTGCCCGGTGGATTCGATCGTCGAGACGCAAATCCTCGAGTATCACGGCGAGAAACGCGGCGACCTGTATTTCACGAAGCCGATGTTGTTGGCGGTGGGGGATCGGTACGAGAAGGAAATCGCCGCGGCGAAAGCGGCGGACGCACCGTACCGCTGAAAAGAACCAGATGGAGGCGCGCGGTGGCGATATGACCGCACGACGCAGGCCTTCCCTGGGCACTGCACACGAAAGACCAGCAAGCAGACAACATGGCATTCACGACCGTACTGTTTTATCTTTTCTCGATCCTGCTCGTAGGCAGTGCGTTCCGCGTGGTAACCGCGCCGAACGCGGTGCAGTCGGCGTTGTTCCTGGTGCTGGCGTTCTTCAACGCCGCCGGGATCTGGATGTTGCTCCACGCCGAATTCCTGGCGATCGTGCTGGTGCTGGTCTATGTCGGCGCGGTGATGGTGCTCTTCCTGTTCGTCGTCATGATGCTCGACATCAATATCGAAGGGCTGCGCAAGGACGTGCGACGCTTCGTACCGTGGGCGACCGTTATCGGCGTGATCATCGTCGCGGAACTGGCACTGATCATCTGGCACGGCTATGGCGGCACCGACACTCCGCTGGAAGGCAATCCGGCCGATGTGGGCGTGCCGAATACCGTGGTCATCGGCCGCCTGCTGTACACCAAATACATTTTCGCGTTCGAAATCGCCGGCTTGATCTTGCTGGTCGCCATCATCGCCGCCGCGGCGCTGACGATGCGCAAGCGGGAAGGCGTCAAGCGCAACGACCCGTCGCAGCAGGTCCGCGTGCGCGCCAAGGATCGGCTGCGCATCGTCAAGATGGCGGCCGTCGTCGACGCGCCCGATGCCTCCACCGATCCGGCCACGCCGGGCGATGCCGGCGCCGGTGTGACGCAGTCCGCGGGCGCCGCGGCCGGTTCGACGGCGCCGGCATCGACGGCCACGCCGTCCGGCCCGGCGCCCGCCGCCGTGCAGACCGGCGGCGCGGCCAGTGCCGCGGGCAACAACACCGGTGGCACGACACCGAATCCGCCGAATGCCGCGCCTGAGAAGGCTGCTGGCGGCGCACCGAACAACAAGCAGTGATAACACGGAGGAGACAACGATGACACTCACCCTGGCGCACTATCTGGTCCTAGGCGCGATCCTGTTCTCGATCGCCATCGTCGGCATATGGCTGAACCGACGTAATGTGATCATTATCTTGATGGCCATCGAGTTGATGCTGCTCGCGGTCAATACGAACTTCGTTGCGTTTTCCCGTTATCTGGGCGATCCGAACGGGCAGGTTTTCGTGTTCTTCGTGCTGACGGTCGCGGCGGCGGAAGCGGCCATCGGTCTCGCGATTCTGGTTGCGCTGTTCCGGCGACTCGACACGATCAACGTCGAAGACCTCGACCGCTTGAAGGGCTGACGATGAAAGCGGTGCGGAGTGTGAGTAGCGAACGGTACGCCAGGGGCGCAGGTCCCGCGTATGTCATCGGAATTCAGGGATAAAGGCAGGTGTCGTCATGGCAAATACATTAAGCCCAACCATCTTGTCGGTGATCGTGCTGGCGCCGCTGCTGGCGGCCATCGTGGCCGGATTGTTCGGTCGGCAGATCGGCCGGGTGGGCGCGCACTCGATCACGATCCTGGGTGTCGGTATTTCCTTCGTGCTGTCCGCGATGGTGTTCTCGAAGGTGCTGGCCGGTGCCAGCTTCAACGGGACGATGTACGAATGGATGAGCGTCGGTTCGCTGAAACTGGAAGTCGGCTTCCTCGTCGATTCGTTGACGGCGCTGATGATGTGCGTGGTGACCTTCGTCTCCCTGATGGTGCATATCTATACGATCGGCTATATGGCCGATGACGATGGCTATCAGCGCTTCTTCTCCTATATCTCGCTGTTCACCTTCGCGATGTTGATGCTCGTGATGAGCAACAACTTCCTGCAGCTGTTCTTCGGCTGGGAAGCGGTGGGGCTGGTGTCCTATCTGCTGATCGGCTTCTGGTACACGCGACCGACGGCGATCTACGCGAATATGAAGGCCTTCCTGGTGAACCGGGTAGGCGACTTCGGTTTCCTGCTCGGCATCGGCCTGCTGCTGGCCTACGCCGGCTCGCTGAACTACGACGATGTGTTCGCGCATCGCGAGCAGTTGGCCGCGCTGAGCTTCCCGGGCACGAGCTGGGGGCTGCTGACGGTGGCCTGCATCTGCCTGTTCATCGGCGCGATGGGGAAGTCCGCGCAGTTCCCGCTGCACGTCTGGCTGCCGGACTCGATGGAAGGCCCGACGCCGATCTCGGCGCTGATTCACGCGGCAACGATGGTGACGGCGGGGATCTTCATGGTCGCTCGGATGTCGCCGCTGTTCGAACTCTCGGATACGGCGCTGTCCTTCATCCTGGTGATCGGCGCGATCACCGCGCTGTTCATGGGCTTTCTCGGTCTGGTGCAGAACGACATCAAGCGCGTGGTCGCCTACTCGACGCTGTCGCAGCTGGGCTATATGACGGTGGCGCTGGGCGCATCGGCCTATCCGGTCGCGATCTTCCACCTGATGACGCACGCTTTCTTCAAGGCGCTGCTGTTCCTGGCGGCGGGCTCGGTGATCATCGGCATGCACCATGATCAGGACATGCGCAATATGGGCGGTCTGCGCAAGTACATGCCGATCACCTGGATCACGTCGCTGGTGGGGTCGCTGGCCTTGATCGGTACGCCGTTCTTCTCGGGCTTCTATTCGAAAGACTCGATCATCGATGCGGTGCGCGAATCGACGCTGCCGGGCAGTGGCTTTGCTTACTTCGCCGTCGTGGCCAGTGTCTTCGTCACGGCGCTGTACGCCTTCCGCATGTATTTCCTGGTGTTCCACGGCGAAGAGCGTTTCCGCAAATCGCACACGGAACATGGCGCCGAGGCGTCCGCCCACGGGCATGACGCGCATGGCGCCGATGCGCACGGTCATGGCGGCACGCCTACGCCGCACGAGTCGTCGTGGGTCGTGACGTTGCCGCTGATCCTGCTGGCGATCCCGTCGGTGATCGTCGGGGCATTGG
Source organism: Robbsia sp. KACC 23696 (assembly GCF_039852015.1). Lineage (NCBI taxonomy): Bacteria > Pseudomonadati > Pseudomonadota > Betaproteobacteria > Burkholderiales > Burkholderiaceae > Robbsia > Robbsia sp. KACC 23696. The sequence continues at coordinate 1,548,420 of NZ_CP156626.1, forward strand.
CGATCTCGCCCTTGCTGTACGGTTCTTTCTTCGGCCATGGGGTCGTGTTCGACAAGGTCATCTTCATCGGCGCGAATCACGAAGCGATGGCGGACCTCGGACAGCATTTCGACGGCTGGCTGGGGATGGCGCTGCATTCGGTGAGCGGTCTGCCGGTCTGGCTGGCACTGGCGGGCGTGATCGTCGCGTGGTGGTTCTACTTGCGCCAGCCGGCCATTCCGGCGGCGATCAAGCAGCGCTTCCTGCCGATCTACACCTTGCTCGACAACAAGTATTACTTCGACAAGTTCAACGACGCGGTCTTCGCCAAGGGTTTCCTGGCGATCGGTCGGACCTTGTACAAAGAGGGTGACCAGGCCGTCATCGACGGCGCCGTGGACGGCAGTGCGAACGCGATGCGTTGGCTTGCCCGCGCACTGCGCCCGATGCAGACCGGTTATGTGTATCACTATGCGTTCGCGATGATCCTCGGGGTGCTCGCGCTGCTCACGTTGTTCGTGGTGATGAGCAATAGCTAACGGGAGGGCGCGTCATGCATACACTTCCGTGGTTGAGTTTGTCGATCTGGGTTCCGATCGTATCGGGCATCGTCGTTCTGGTTCGGGGTTCGAACCGGGATCCGCAAATCGCACGGCGCCTGGCATTGGCCGGCGCGGTGCTCGGACTGCTGGTGACGCTGCCGGTTATCTGGGGCTTCGATGCCAGCAGCGCGGCGCTGCAATTCGTCGAGCACGCCGATTGGATCGATCGCTATAAGGTGGCGTATTACCTGGGCGTCGATGGTATTTCGGTGTGGTTTATCGTATTGACCGCTTTTATCACCGTGGTGGTGATCATCGCGAGCTGGACGTCGATCACCTCGCGGGTGGCGCAGTATCTGGGCGCCTTCCTGGTCTTGTCGGGCTTGATGATCGGGGTGTTTACCGCGGCGGACGGCTTGCTGTTTTACGTGTTTTTCGAGGCAACGCTGATTCCGATGTATCTGATCATCGGCGTATGGGGCGGACCGAACCGGGTGTATGCGGCGTTCAAGTTCTTCCTGTACACGCTGGCCGGGTCGCTGTTGATGCTGATCGCGCTGATCTATCTGTATCGCGAATCGCATACGTTCGAGATCGCGGCGTGGCAGGGTATGCAGTTGGGGCTAAAGCAGCAGATCATGTTGTTCATCGCCTTCTTCTTCGCGTTTGCGGTGAAGGTGCCGATGTGGCCGGTGCATACCTGGCTGCCCGATGCACACGTGGAAGCGCCGACCGGCGGGTCCGTGGTGCTGGCGGCCATCATGTTGAAGCTGGGCGCCTACGGTTTTCTGCGCTTTTCGATGCCGGTGACGCCGGACGCGTCGCACACGCTGGCGCCGGTGATGATCGCGCTGTCGCTGATCGCCGTGATCTATGTCGGCGTGGTGGCCTTGGTGCAGACGGACATGAAGAAGCTGGTTGCGTATTCGTCGATCGCCCATATGGGCTTCGTCACGCTCGGTTTCTTCATCTTCGATCCGCTGGGGACCGAAGGCGCGATCGTGCAGATGATCTCGCACGGCTTCGTGTCCGGCGCGATGTTCCTGGCGATCGGCGTGCTGTACGACCGGATGCATACGCGGGATATCTCGGCGTATGGCGGCGTGGTCAATCGGATGCCACGGTTTGCGGCGTTCGCGCTGTTGTTTGCGATGGCGAATGCCGGCTTGCCGGGAACGTCGGGTTTTGTCGGCGAGTTCATGGTGATTCTGTCGTCCGTCCACTTCAACTTCTGGGTTGGCGCCTTGGCGGCCACGACGTTGATTCTCGGGGCGGCCTACACGTTGTGGATGTACAAGCGGGTGTACTTCGGTCCGGTGGCGAACGAGCAGGTGGCGAAGCTGCAGGACCTGAATGGTCGGGAAATGGGGTTGATGACCGTGATGGCGGTGCTGGTGCTGGCGATGGGTCTGTACCCGAAGCCGTTCACCGATACGATGCACGAGTCGGTGAGCAATCTGCTCGCGCACGTGAGTCAATCGAAGTTGTAGGGAAGGTCCAAAAGAGGACAGAAGCGAAGAATAGCTATGCAAAATGCGAACATGACTGTCTTGCTGCCAGAGGCGCTGCTGTTGGTGGCGGCACTGCTGACGGTGCTGAACGACGCGTTCACCACTGGCCCCGGCGGCCGCCGCCTCACCTACGGTATCGCGTTGGTCTCGTCGTTGGTGGCAACGGTCTGGTATGCGGCCTTATCGACGGAGCCGCAGGTAGGACGCTTCTTCTCCGATATGTATGTCGTCGACCAGATGGCGAGCGTGCTGAAGGCATTCGTCTGCCTGGGCTTCGCATTGACGCTGATGTACTCCCGGCGTTATCTGGTGGATCGCGATCTGGACAACGGCAACGTCTACATGCTCGGCATGTTCTCGCTGCTCGGCCAGATCGTGATGATCAGCGGCCACAATATGCTGACGCTGTATCTCGGCCTGGAAATGATGTCGCTGTCGCTGTACGCGCTGATTGCGCTGCGGCGTGACGACATGACGTCCGGCGAGGCGTCGATGAAGTACTACGTGCTGGGCGCATTGGCGTCGGGTTTCACGCTGTACGGGATCTCGATGATGTACGGCGCCACGTCGTCGCTGGACCTGGGCGAGATTTCCCGCACGCTTTCGTCGGGTCGCGTGCCGAACACGGTGCTGCTGTTCGGTATCGTGTTTGTCGTCGTCGGCGTGACGTTCAAATTGGGCACCGCGCCGTTCCACATGTGGGTGCCGGACGTCTACCAAGGCTCGCCGACGGCGATGACGCTGTTGGTGGCCGCGGGACCGAAGGTGGCGGCGTTTGCCTTCGGTTTCCGGCTGCTGGTCGACGGCATGCTGCCGCTGGCCACCGATTGGCAGCAGATGCTGACGATCGTCGCGGCGCTATCGATGATCATCGGTAATGTGATGGGGCTGGTCCAGACCAATATCAAGCGACTGCTGGCGTATTCGGCGATTTCGAACCAGGGCTTCGTGCTGCTGGGTCTGATCGGCGGCGTGGTAAACGGGAATGCCGACGAAGCGGCCAGCGCCTACGGATCGGCGATGTTCTACAGCGTCGTCTATCTGATCACGACGATTGCCGTGTTCGGCGTGCTGCTGGTGTTGTCCCGCAAGGGCGTGGAAGCGGACAATATCGACGATCTGAAGGGGCTGAATCAGCGGAGTCCGTGGACCGCCTTCGTCATGTTGGTTTTGATGTTCTCGCTGGCCGGTATTCCGCCTACCGCGGGTTTTTATGCGAAACTCTCGGTTTTGAGCACGGTCGTCAATGCGGGCATGATCTGGTTGTCCGTTCTGGGCGTGCTCTCATCGCTGGTAGGGGCGTTCTATTACCTGCGGATCGTCAAGGTGATGTATTTCGACGCGCCGCTGGATGTCACGCCGGTTGAAACCCACACCGTGGCGCGCGTACTGCTGACCATCAATGGTCTGGCCGTGCTGGTGTTGGGGATTATTCCCGGCCCGCTGTTGAATGTCTGCCTGCACGCGATGCATCAAATCTTTGGAGCGTAGGGAATCATGTCCGCAGCAGGGTGGTTTATCGTGTTGGTTGCCGTTTTCTTTGCGAATTTGCCATTCGCCAACCAGCGCCTGTTCGCGGTCATTCCCCTCCCGCTCGCCGCGGGAAAGGCCAAAAGCGCGTGGATCCGACTGGCCGAGTTGATCGTTGCGTATTTCGTCGTCGGTCTGTTCGGGCATCTGCTCGAAGCGCGTGCCGGCAATGCATTCGATCAAAGCTGGCAGTTCTATGCGGTGACCTTTAGTTTGTTCGTGGTTTTTGCCTTCCCCGGCTTTACCGCGCGTTATCTGGTCAAATATCGGGTGTAGGCTGAAAATTCCTCCCGCTATTTTTCGACCCGATGACCACTGATTCCCCCGCTTCCCAAGACCCGTCGGGCGTATCGTCGGCCGGCCAGCCGGCCGAATCCTCCCGCAGCGGCACACACGCGGCATCGACCGATGCCGGCGCCGGCCACGTTTCGGCGCAGCTCGATCAGCGTCTGCGCGAACATTGCGAGTCCAGCACGCTAGTCCACGAGGGCGCTTTTCTCACCGTCAAGTGCGACAAAGTGCGCCTGCCCGATGGCAAGCTCGCCACCCGCGAATACGTCCAGCATGCCGGTGCCGTGATGATCCTGCCGCTGTTCGACGACGGCACCGTGCTGGTGGAAAAGCAGTTTCGCTATCCATTGGGGCGCGTGCTGACCGAGTATCCGGCCGGCAAACTCGATCCGGGCGAGGATCCTGTTGTTTGTGCACATCGTGAGTTGCTCGAGGAAACCGGCTATAGTGCGAGCCAGATGACGTTTCTGACCCGGATCAATCCGGTGATCTCGTATTCGACCGAGTTTATCGACCTCTATCTGGCGCGTGGCTTGACGCCGGGCCGGCAGCAGCTGGACGAAGGGGAGTTTCTCGAACTCGAAATCGTGTCTCCGCAACGAATGATCGATGCGGTGCGCAGCGGACAAATCAGCGACGTCAAGACGATTATCGGCACCTTCTGGCTCGAAAAGATCCTGTCCGGCGCATGGCCTTTGCCTGCTTGAACGCATCTGGGCGCACACTGTGCGCTGGCGATGGGCAAGAGGCGTCGCCAGGGACAATGCCGTGTGCCGGCTCAGACGAGTTTCGTGACAGCATGAAAGTTTTCGATTTGCAGTGCGCGCGCGAACACCGCTTCGAAGGGTGGTTCGCGTCCGCCGACGCCTACGATACGCAGCGTGAAAAGGGTCTGTTGCAATGCCCGATGTGTGGGTCGAGCAGCGTGCAACGCCTGCCGTCGGCGCCGCATTTGAACGTGTCGTCGTTGCGCGCCGATACGGGCGCGTCCGCGTCCGGCAGTGCCGCGATGGAACAGGCAATGGCAAGGCGCGCCGGCGACGATAGCGACGCGCGCCAACGCGCGGCGCAGCAGGCGCGCGGCGCCGAGCATCGGGGCGGATCCGACGGGGCGTTGTCTGTCGGCGGCGCGCGGCGCGGTATCGTCGCAGGCGGCGGCGTTAGTGGCGTCGGTGGCACGCCGGAAGCGAAAATGGCCGAAGCGCTGCAGGCTGCCTGGCTGAAGATGGCACGCGAGGTGATCCGTCAGACCGAGAATGTCGGCGATGCCTTCGCCGACGAGGCGCGTCGGATCCATTACGACGAAGCACCGGCCCGGGCCATTCGCGGGCACGCCACCGCGGAGCAGGTCGCCGAACTCGCCGACGAAGGCATCGACGTCCTCCCGCTGCCTATGCCGGATGCGGCGAAAGAGACGCTGCAGTAGGCGTCGGCGCGAACACGTAAGCGTCCATCGACAGCACGCCGTAGGTCATTCCGCCATCGATCACCGTAATGGCATCGTGGGGCGTTGCGCTTGTCAGCGACGCGGCACCGAGTGCGACATGCAGTGGCAACAGATGGTCGTCGCTCGGATGCGCCCGCTCGGCGTACGGCGCACGGGCACGATAGTCGATCAAACCTGCCACATCGCCGCGGGCGACCGCCGCGCCAATCCATTCCGCAAAGGCCGTCGCATAGATGGCGTCTTCTCCCGCCTGCCAGCGAATATCGCCTAGATTGTGCGTCAGGCTGCCCGAGGCGAGTATGGCGATTCCCTGATCCCGCAACGGCGCTAATGCGCGACCCAGGGCGAACGCGTCGGCGGGCGTGGCCGGCCAAGGTAGCGACACCTGAAAGACCGGGATATCCGCGTCCGGCACCATATGCAATAGCGGCACCCAGGCGCCGTGGTCGAGACCGCGATTTGCATCCAGCCGAGCGTGCAAGCCGGCCTGCTCCAAGACCGCCACGGCACGCTGCGCGGCGTCCGGCGCGCCGGGCGCCGGATAGCGAATGTCATAAAGCGCGCGGGGGAAGCCGCCGAAATCGTGGACCGTATCCGGCGTCTGCGTACTGGCGACGGCAATGCCACCCCGTGTCAGCCAATGCGCCGACACCACAAGGATGGCTTGCAGACCGGGAACGGTCTCGCGGTTTAAGTGTTGCTGGCCCAATGCCGCCAGGCGCGGACCGGCCAGGCCGGGCTCCAGGGCGAACGTCGGGGCGCCATGCGAGACGAACACCACAGGCATCCGCGGCGTCGTCGGTGTCGAGGCAAACATGATCGAAATCGCTCCCTTCAGCGTGCGGCGTCGGGAGGATCCCGCTCTCTGCCGCTATTTCGATACTGTATTGGACAAGCTGTCGTCGATAAACGGGGCGTGAGGGACGGATTGTCTCGATTATCGAGCCGATTCAGCGTGTCGGATCGCTGCCGGGTTTTTTGGAAGGCAGCGCCTGTCTTACAGCGCGGCGAGGCGGCCCAGCGCTTCGCGCAGCGTGTCGTCCTTTTTTGCAAAGCAGAACCGTACGACGCCGGATTCCTGACCGTTTTGATAGAAGGCGGACATCGGAATGGCCGCGACGCCGGCTTCGTTGATCAGCCAGCGGCAAAAGTCCACTTCGTTCAGATCGCTGATCGCCGTGTAGTCGACGCATTGGAAAAACGTCCCTTCGCACGGCAGCAGCGTGAAGCGTGTCTTTGCCAGGCCGTCGCGGAAAAGATCGCGCTTGGCCTGGTAGAACGCGGCGAGGCCTGCATAGGTTGCGGGATCCTGCATATAGGCCGCGATGCCGGCCTGCATCGGCGTGTTCGCCGTGAAGACGTTGAACTGGTGCACCTTGCGGAATTCGGCCGTCAGCGGCGCCGGGGCGAGCACATAGCCGAGTTTCCAGCCGGTGACATGAAACGTCTTGCCGAAACTCGACACGATGAAACTGCGCATGGCCAGTTCCGGATGCCGTGCGATGCTGGCGTGTACCTGCCCGTCGAACACCATGTGTTCATAGACTTCGTCCGACAGGACGAGGACATCGGTGCCGCGCAGAATATCGGCGAGCTTGGCGATGTCGTCGTTTTTCCAGGTCCGGCCCGTCGGATTGTGCGGGGTGTTGATGATCAACATCCGCGTCCGGCTGCTTAGCGCGGCCTGGATCGCGTCGAAATCCAAGGCATAGTCGGGCGCCGAGAGCGGCACCAGAACGGGAATGCCGCCGGCAAGTTCGATCGCCGGCAGATAGCTGTCATAGCTTGGTTCGATGACGATGACTTCGTCGCCCGGGTGGACCGAACACAAAATCGCCGACAACAAGGCCTGCGTCGCGCCGGAGGTGACGGTGATCTCGTTGGTCGTGTGATAGGCGCGGCCGTAGAGCGCGTCGACCTTGTTCGCGATGGCTTCGCGCAAGGGCGCCCAGCCTGCCATCGGCGGGTATTGATTGTGCCCGTCGCGCATGGCCTGCGACACCGCGTCGATCAGCGCCGGATCGCAGGCGAAGTCCGGGAAACCCTGGCCCAGATTGATCGCCTTCTTTTCCGCGGCGAGCGCCGACATGGTCGTGAAGATGGTCGTGCCGACAGTGGGCAGCTTGGACGGGAAAGACGGCGTTTGAAACGCGAGTGCGGCCGAAGTCATGAGGTGTCGCGGTAGAGGGCGAAAAAGGGTGATCGCCGCCAAAAGCGGGATCTCACGCGTATTTTAATGAAATTGTCGTCAACGTGCGCGAGGTCGTCCGCCGCACGTCAGTTCGTGCCGAAGACCTGGGCCGTGAAAACCGTCGGCAGGACGACATGGCAATTGAAGTCGCGCACCATGCGACGGTGCAGTTTCAACAAGGCCTTATCTTTCGTCACCAGCCAGCGCGCACCGGTAGCGGCCGCCAAGGTGAGAAACTTTTGATCGTCTCGATCGCTGCATCGCGGCAGGACCGGCGGTGGCGTGCCTGCAATGGCCGACGCGGGCTTCGCGAAACCTGGCACGATGGCCGAAGCCGAAGCCGAAGCCGAAGCCGAAGCCGAAGCCGAAGCCGCCTGCGTCGCGTCCGGCGCCGTGCCGGTTTCGAGTGCGTGGGCAAGCGCCGCAGCGCGCTTGGCGTCCTCATGGGCTGCGATCGACGCGACCGCATGCGTCCAGGCGTGCGTCTGTGCGAGCGCTTGCGCATCGTCCACCGCGAAGCGGGCGAACTGCGGATACAGCAGCACGTAAGACAGCTCGCGAAAGCAGTGTTCGTCGATCACGACATGCAGCGTATCGGCATTCAGGGCGCGGCGGATGGGTTCCACGGCCGGGTCGGCGAAGACCAGCAGATCGATCCAGACGTTGGAGTCCAGGATCACCGGGGTGTCCGGACCGAGCCGGGGCGCTGCGTCGGGCTGGGCTGCGAGGTCGGGCGGACGGGCGCCGGATTTATCGATGACGGCGGGGCCGGTTACAATCACGTTTGCTCTCCGCGTCTGGCGGTCCTTTGTCAGTCTTTCGTGCGTCTTTCGGCCCTACATGATAATCGTTTTGTCCCCCGCGAAGTCGCTCGACTTCGACACGCCCGCGCATGTGCGCACCCACACGCAACCGGCGTTTCTCGATGAATCGGCGGAATTGATCAAGACGCTGCGGACCTTGTCGCCCGCGCAGATCGCCAGCCTGATGAGTATCTCGGATCCGCTGGCGCACCTGAATCACGAACGGTTCGCCAGCTGGCAACCGACCTTCGACGAGTCCACCGCAAAGCAGGCGGTGCTGGCGTTCAACGGGGATGTCTACGAAGGGTTCGATGCGAAATCGCTATCGGCCGCGGATCTGACATTCGCCCAGGACCACGTTCGCATCCTGTCCGGTCTGTATGGCCTGCTGCGCCCGCTCGATCTGATTCTGCCGTACCGGCTCGAGATGGGGTCGAAGCTGAGCAATCCGCGCGGGCGCGATCTCTATACCTTCTGGGATGGCAAACTCGCGGACGCGCTGAACACCTTGTTCGACGCCAGCAAGAAGGGCGAGCGGGTGCTGGTGAACCTGGCGTCGGAGGAATATTTCAAATCGGTCAAGCGCGGCAAGCTGAGCGTGCCGGTGATCACGCCGGTGTTCGAGGATTGGAAAGGCGGGCGCTACAAGATCATCAGTTTCTATGCAAAGCGCGCGCGCGGCCTGATGACGCGCTATGTCACCACGCATCGAATCGATGGCGTCGAAGGTCTCAAGGGCTTCGACCTCGACGGCTATGCCTATGCGCCCGAGGTGTCCAGCAAGGACAGCTGGGTGTTCCGTCGTCGCCAGGAAGATTGACGCCGAGGTTCGATGCAACAGGATGGATTAAAGGAAACGATGATGACAGTGAAGATCACCAGCCTGTTCGACAGCGGTGCGGTCGAGGTCGTGGATGCGAGCCGTGCCGACGATATCCGGCTTCGCCTGCGTCCCGATAACGCCAGCGCCTTTGCGCAATGGTTCCATTTTCGTGCGAGTGGCGTGGCGGGCCGCGCCTGCGTCTACACGTTCGAGAATGCGTCGGAAGCGGCCTATCCGGACGGCTGGCGCGACTATCACGTCGTCGCCAGTCATGACAGCGTGAACTGGTTCCGCGTCGCCGATACGCATTACGACGGCCAGGTATTGCGATGGCAGCACACGTCGCCATCGGATAGCGTCTGGTTTGCCTATTTCGAGCCCTACGGCGAAGCCCGTCACCATGCCTTTCTGGGGGAGGTGGCGGCGAGCGGTCGCGCGACGTGCGCCGACCTGGGCTTGTCGCTACAAGGTCGGCCGCTGACATGCGTGAGCGTCGGCGACGCCGTGGTGAATGGGACGGACGGCGCCGCCGGTGCGGGTGCATCGCCTGCGCCTATCTGGATGATTGCACGCCAGCATCCGGGCGAGACGATGGCGGAGTGGTTCGTCGAAGGCTTCTTGCGACGCCTGCTTGGTTTGGGCGAGTGGGCGGGGGATCCGGTCGGGCGTGCGCTGCGTGAGCGGGCCGTGTTTCATATCGTGCCGAATATGAATCCGGACGGCGCGGCACTGGGAAATCTGCGGACGAACGCGGCCGGCGCGAATCTGAATCGCGAGTGGATGCAGCCCAGCGCCGAGCGTAGTCCCGAAGTGCTGATGGTGCGCGAAGCCATCGCTGCCAGCGGCATCGCGATGTTTTTCGATATTCATGGCGACGAATCTCTGCCGTACAACTTCGTCGCGGGCAGTGAGATGTTGCCAGATTTCAGCGATGCGCAACGCGCGACGCAGGATGCCTTCATTGCTCGTTTCAAGGCCGTGAGTCCCGATTTTCAGGATGTTCACGGTTATGAAGCCGGGCATTACAGCGCCGATGCCTTGACACTCGCGTCCAAATATATCGGTAATCGCTATGGCTGCTTGTCGCTGACCTTGGAAATGCCGTTCAAGGACAATGCCGATTTGCCGGACCCGCGCGTCGGGTGGAATGGGGCCCGGAGCATGGCGCTGGGCGCGGCGATGTGCTTGGCGATTCTGCGGCAACTGGACGACTGAACGGACGTGACGGCGCCGGCCGCCTGTTGCGGCGGCCGACGGTGACGCGTGGGCTCGCGCCCGGACGTGGCAGTCCGGGCCAGAAGGTCAATGATGCGTCGTGCGGGCTTTGCTTTTGCCCTTCGCCGCCGGGGCTTTCGCGGCATGCTTGGTGGTGCTCGACCGCGCGGTCGACTTCGCATTGCCGCCTGTCGTCGAAGCTTTGCCCGAGGCGCGCGATGCGCCCTTGACGACGTGTCGGCCATTGCCACGCGTTGTTCGGCCATGCGCCGCGTGCCGTGCGCCACCCCGACCGCGTGACACCGTCTCTGTCACGGGCGGCGTACTTTGCGGCGGCTCGTTATAGCCGAACGCCAGCAATTTGTCCTGCACATAGCCGCAACGAAAGTGCAGCAAGTCCGGCTGACTGGCTTCGCTCGCGTCTTTCCGATAGCCGAGCCCACTGACCTGGACCATCGTTTCGACATTGACGCGTTGCTTGCGGTCATCGAAGGGCTGATTCCATGGTTCGGTGCTGGCGTGCTGCGCGTCCAGTTCCGCAGGCAGGAATTCCACGTGATCGTACAAGCGCGACGTCGGCACGACGAAGGCGGCGTGCGCGGCGCAGTCGGCGACGAGGGGGGTGGCATGTTGCTGGTCGATCAGCTGCTGCACCATCGCGTCGTGGTCGACGATTGCATCGGCATGGGCGGCGGTCAGCGGCAACAGCGCCGGTAACAGCACCGTTATCGAACCGGTGAGGAGACGCACCGGGCGCAGCGTCGTGACAACGGACGCGACGGCGACCGACAGGGACGAGAGCGACGGAAGCGGCCGACGGGCAATGGCGGGGATCACACCCAGCCAAGTCATGGCACGGGCGTACCAACGGGAATACGAATCGGATTGCGGCATCTTGCGAGGAATAAAACCGGGAAGTCCGAGACCACGTCATGGTCTTTCGGCACGAATAAGAGTCGACGCGCGCCGAAGAGTTCAATTTTTCGTGCCGGCCATCGGGACGGAGTAGGGCGACGACACCTCTTCACGTCTGGCCTGGTGCTATCCGAAAGGGATCACTCTGGCGGCGCGCGATGCCAAGCGATTATACGGATAAATTGCGAGCGGACCGCCGCAATGCGACGGCGTGGGCCCGCGCGGGGGCTGCGCGTGGCGTCGGAAAGAGGGAATGCGTCGACGCGGCAGGGGCAGCGTGGCAAGGAGCCAGCGGGCTGACAACGACGTTGCGTTACTGATCGATGCGATTCAAACGTTTGTCGAAGGTCGTCATCCACGCCGGTTTGTAAACCGCGATGATCGCGGTCATCGCAGCGGTAAACATCGCTTCACCACAGGCCTGAATCGACGTCATCATGACAAAGGACGGATCGAGCCAATGCCAGGAAACGCTCAACAATCCCATATGCCCCAAGAGCACCGTGGACGTGGAAGCCCATACCGCTAAGACTGGTGTCAGCACGCCATGGCCCAGCACAAAGGGGGCACGCTTATTTGGGAAATACCGGGCAAGCACGCTCTCGACCAAGGCCGAGATCAGCACCGGTACGACACTCAGCGCGATCAAGGTGAGGCCGATGCCATCGACCGGCGTGCCGAGGATCAACGCGACCAATAGGATCACTACGCTGGTTCCGATCAGGGCGAGCGCCCAACCGAATAGCGTCACCATCAAGGTGGCGCCCAGTAAATGAAACACCGCGCCATCTTGCACCCAGATGTCGAATGTCCAGAGTACGGACAAGGTCACGACACAGGAAAGCCAGAGGTGCTGCAGTCCGTCGGTATTCAGTTTTGCAAACGGTGTGCTGTAAGAAGCACGGATTCGGCCGACCCATCCCTTGCTGGAAGATGAGTGAATGGGAAAAGGCGTCTTACGTATCACCGCGCTAGCGAGCGCCACCAAGGCGACGATCCATCCGCCTATCGATGCCCACAACGGTAAGGGTGAGTACAAGAATCCCATGCGTTAAATCTTACTCGTTGCGACGCAACAGTGATAGCGCCGCGCGGTGTTACCACGCCTACTGTTGCAGAAATCCCGCGTCGTGCATGGGCTGTACGCGCGAGGGCAGTGTGTCGTTTCGGTGCCTGCCGCGAGCGTATGCAAAAAACGTTCCGACCTGCATCCGACGTTTCGCGCCTCTCTGCTCCCGGTCTCTTCGTTCGCACGGGCGTTTTCCGCGTCACCATGTCGGCGGCTGGAAGCGGTGATAGCCCGTCGGTCCGCTGTCGGCGCCACTTCCATCGGGGAGCGCGGGAGGGAACGGGGAACACGGCGGCTCCGTCGCGCCTGCGTCCGATCGGCGCGCTGGACTGCCATCGTCTCGCCCGGGCAGCCGTGGTGCGTCCGGAGCAAGGTGCGTCGCGGGACCGTGCAGCGACCCGGGACTGGGAGGGCGCGTCGGTGCTTGGGGCGGTCTTGGTGGCACTCCTGGTGGCGCGCCCTGTCCTGGCCCCGGGACCGGACCCGATGGGGGCGCGAGCAAGGGTCGACGAATCGGCGCGACCAAACGGTCGGTCGCGGACAGGCCGTCGCCGAGCGGTATCACGCGGGCGAGCGGCGGTGTCGCGGCCCCGTTGCGCGAACCGTCCAATTGCTCGAAAAGCCAGCCGTTATAGATCGCGACGGCTGCGGCGCGATTACTGGCCCCCAGGGTTTTAAATACCGTGGCTAAATGTATCTTTACCGTTCCCTCGCTGATGCCGAGGGCCCGTGCGATGCCCTTGTTCGTACTGCCCATGTGTACAAGACGCATGATCTGTTGTTGACGCGGCGATAGCAGCGGCGTGTCGCCAAAGCCGCGGCGGCGATAAGGCAGACGTCGTTCCGCGACCTCCTGAGAGGCGACATCGGCGCTCTGCAAACTGATCGCGCTCGGCGGAATGTAGTGCGTGCCCAGTAAGACCAACTCCAGCGCCCGTAACATGGCACGCACGCCCATCGATTGCAGCATGACGGCTTTGACGCCGCCGCGCATCAGATCGAGAATCTGCTGCGGGGGCATGTCGCGACACGTCCCCGCCAACAGCAACGTGCCGCGATGTTCATCGATCAAACGCAATGCCTCGGTCTGGCTGGCGGTGCTGCCGAGATCGCATAACAGCAGATCGCGCGGCTCATGCGACAAGGCACGCCTTGCCTGCAGCCAGTCACGTACGTCACTGGTCTGCGCGCGCCGGTCCAACTGGCGCAAAAGCGTTTTCATCTCCTCCCGTTCCTGCGCGTTTTGACTGACTACGAGAAATTTCATGGGATCCCCTTTCATTCTATGGATCGCGATCCGTTGTACGACCGATTACGCGGCCGGAAGTGTTCGCGTCTTGTGGCGAGGGCGGTAGCAGGCGATGCGCGCACCGGTGTGCGAGATACGCCCGTCCTACGTCGCTGTGATCGATGCATTCCTTTAGCGGCGCATTCGTCTACGCGCTTTCAAGAGACCTGTAACGTGAAATGCGAAAGGCTGTTGAAAGCATGCTCATCATTGCAAATTCATCGATTCCGCGCGTCCTCGCCGAAAGAGATAGGCCCTCGGACCAGATCGACTAGGTGTTTTGGACAGCCTTGGGCGGTATAACTATTTAGAGTCGGCACCGTCTGGGCCAAACGGGATAGGATGCGAAGCGATGTCTCAGCGATGCCAGCGGCATGATCGTGATCGGCACGGTGCAAGACGCGGTCGACTCGGCGTCGCGATGGGGCGTAGTGCGCCGTCGATGTGGCGAATGAGCCGAGACTGCAGAATGCGTGCGACAGGCGATAATCGACTTCGGGCACGCACGGGTGGCCCGGGACGAGAACAAGGAGAAATACGTTGAAATTGATGCGGGTAGGGGCGAAAGGACAGGAACGGCCAGCGGTGCTGGGCAGCGATGGCATCGTGCGGGATTTATCGTCGGTGGTCGCGGATATCGGCCCCGCCGAATTGTCGCCGCAGGGCTTGGCGCGATTGGCCGCGATCGATCCGGCCAGCTTGCCGCCGGTTGCCGAGCCGGAACGGCTCGGTGTGCCCTTCAGCGGTATGGGCAAGTTCCTCTGTGTGGGCTTGAACTACAGCGATCATGCTGCCGAGTCGGGCGTGCCCGTTCCCACCGAACCGGTGTTGTTCACGAAATGGTCCAGCAGTTTGTCGGGGCCGAACGATCCGGTCGTGCTGCCGCGCGGTGCGCTCAAGGCCGACTGGGAAGTGGAGTTGGGCATCGTGATCGGGACGAAGGCGCGGCACGTGTCGCTCGAAAGCGCCTTGTCCCATGTGGCAGGGTATACGATCGTCAACGACGTCTCGGAGCGGGCGTTTCAAATGGAACGCGGCGGCACGTGGGACAAGGGCAAGGGCTGCGATACGTTCGGGCCGGTGGGGCCGTGGCTGGTCACGGCGGACGAGATTGCCGATCCGCAGGCGCTGTCGCTTTGGCTGAATGTCAACGGTGAGCGTCGGCAGAACGGCAATACGCAGGCAATGGTCTTCGATGTCGCTTATCTGATCCATTACATCAGCCAGTTCACGACCTTGTACCCTGGCGATCTGATCTCCACCGGCACGCCGCCCGGTGTCGGCATGGGTTTCAAGCCGCCGATTTATCTGAAGCCGGGCGACGAGATGCACCTCGGGATCGACGGCTTGGGCGAACAGCGCCAACACGTCCATGCATGGGACGAAAGGCTGCTCGATTGAGCGCCTGACGAGGACGGCGACGCGCTGATGCCTGTGCCGGGGCGAGACGTCCGGATCCGCTCGAGCCCTTTCTTGTCATGGGGCCCGGGCATGATGCCTGCTTATAATCGTTCCATCCGTGCCACGCCGCTTTTCGCCTCGACGTGACCGGCTGCCAACGCGCGTGCCAGATTGCGCCGCACCATGCATCCCCCGGAGCGTGTCATGCCGGGCGTGGAACCGGATGCGGCGAGAGCGAGATCGCGAGTGGCGGCATGTCGTGCGACGCTGTCGTTTAGGGAAAGTCGCGTTGGACGTGGATCCGCTCGGGGTGTCGATGACCCGCGCGGTTCGCCCGTTTCCGAGGAGCCCGTCCCCCATGCCAGAAGACCTACACGGCGCCGACCCGCGCACCGTGGCCTCCACGACCGAAGCCCCGCGTTTCGCTCGGTCGTTCGTGCTGAACGATCGCGCCCCAGTCCATGCAAACGATCGCGGCGTTGTGCAACAGCCGGCGCTGAACGCCGCGGATTTCCTCGCCGAATACCGCGCCGCCTGCGCCCAGACCGACCAGTTATTCGCCGCGGTACATCCCGATTTTCTAAGCAGTCGTCCGGTTCCCGAGCGGCACCGCCTGCTGTTCTATATCGGTCATCTCGAAGCGTTCGATTGGAACCTGCTCGCGTCGCGGGCGTTGGCGCAGCCGCCTTTCAATCCGGAATTCGACCATCTGTTCGCATTCGGTATCGATCCGGTAGGCGGTGGTTTGCCGACCGATGTACCGGAAGACTGGCCGTCGATGCAAGCGATCCGACAGTATCGCGATACGGTAAGAGACCGTATAGAAACCGCCATTGCCCATGTCGATTTTTCCCAGTCGGTGCGTCGTTTGCCGGAGGACATCCGGACCGATGCGCCGATCGAGGGGGATGACGTCCATGCCGCCGCCGGCGCCGACGCGGCGGCAAAAGTGCGTCAGGACGAGGGCGACGTCTCCATCGCCACGCTGTGCCTGGTGGCATTGGAACATCGTCAGATGCATGCCGAGACGCTGGCCTATTTGATTCATCAGATGCCCTACGCGCACAAACGCGCGCCCGACGCCGCCGCGGCGCAGGGGCACACCGAACCTACAGGCGGCGCGCGCGCCGGCACATCCGCTGCCATCCAAACGCCTGCGGCCCAGCGCGACGACGCCACGGATCCCGGCGCCCACGTGGGCGCGGAGGCGCCGATGTGCCGGATCCCTGGCGGCGTGGTATCGATGGGCTTGCCGGGCAGTTTCACGATCGCCGCCACGCGGGGCGCTTCCTCCCTGTCCGCGCAGGCGAGCGCAGCGGCGGATCGCACGCACGCCAGCCAGTTCGGCTGGGATAACGAATGGGTGGATCCAGCCGCGGCACAGGTGTCGGTGCCCGCGTTCGAAATCGACCGATGGATGGTGACGAACGGCGCGTTTCTGCGCTTTGTCGAAGCCGGCGGCTACGACGATCCCACCTGGTGGCGCGAGGAGGATTGGGCGTGGCGTCAGGCCGCCGATGTCTCGCACCCGGCGTTCTGGGAGCGCGATGTCGCGGCGCCTGACGGCTGGCGGTGGCGCGGCATGTTCGCGCCGCTGGCGCTTCCCTTGTCCTGGCCCGTGTATGTCAGCCGTGCGGAAGCGGCCGCGTATGCGCGTTTTGTCGGCAAGCGCTTGCCGACCGAGGCGGAATGGCTTCGGGCGGCGGAAGGCGTCGCGGGCTTGCCGGACGCATCGATGTCGCTGCGGCCGGCCGATACGCGGGATGCCGCGTTCACCGACGGCGCGGCACCGGGAAGCGCCGCCGAACAGGCGTCGCGTGCTTTCCACGGCAATGCCGATTTCCGACGCTGGGATCCCGACGCGGTGGATGCGCATCCGCAGAACCATAGCCACTTTGGCGTGGAAGGGCAGTTCGGCAACGGCTGGGAATGGACGGCCGATCCGTTCGCGCCTTTCAAGGGCTTCAAGGCATTTCCGTTTTATCGCGGCTATTCGGCCGACTTTTTCGACAACCAGCATTTTGTGATGAAAGGCGGCTCGCCGCGAACCGCTGCCCGGATGCTCAGGCCATCGTTCCGTAATTGGTTCCAGGCGCATTACCCGTATGTATATGCCGGTTTTCGCTGCGCGCGATAACCGAGCACCATATCGACACGAGGAGATTCTGCATGGCAATGACTTCAGGCGATGTTCACGAGCGGGCAATGTTCGCTCAAGCAGTGCGCGACGGCTTGGGACAAGACGGTCAAAAATCGCTTCCGCCGACCTATCTGTACGATGCCTTGGGCTCGACGCTGTTCGACGCCATTACGCTGCTGCCCGAGTACGGCGTGACGCGCGCCGAAGAGCGGGTGCTGATCCGTCACGCGGCGCGAATCGCCACGCAGGTGCGCGCATCGACGCCGCGCACCAAGGCCTTGCGTGTCGTCGAATTGGGCAGCGGTTCGGGACGCAAGACCCGTACGTTGCTGCAGGCACTGACGCGCGAAGGGCCGGTGCATTACACGCCGATCGATGTGTCCGGCGCGGCGCTCGCGCAATGCGCGCAGGCGCTGTCGGATCTGCCCGGCGTGACGATCCAACCGTTCGAGGGCGACTATCTCGACGGCTTGACGCAGATCGGGCGCGAACGCGCGCAGGCCGATCGCGGCGAGCCGTCGCATCGGCAAACGAGTGGGCAGGACGGCCAACCGGAGGATGCGTCACATGAGAAGGCCGCGGTGGCACTGCACGAAGCGCAGGGCGACGTGTCGGCACGCCTGGCGCGTGACCTGCGCGGCGCACCGATGCTAGTGCTTTTCCTCGGCAGCACGATCGGCAATTTCCCCCGGCTGGCGGCGCAGCGTTTCATGATGGCGCTGCGAAGCGGGATGCGCGCAGGCGATGCCTTGCTGCTGGGGACGGATCTGCTGAAGCCGATCGATACGCTGCTGCACGCCTACGACGATCCCACCGGCGTTACCGCGGCGTTCAACCTCAATGTGTTGGGCCGGATCAATCGCGAGCTGCAGGGCGACTTCGTCTTGCCGTCGTTCGAACATGTCGCGCGGTTCAATCCGCAGGCCCGTAGCGTCGAGATGCATTTACGCGCGAAGACGCGACAGCGCGTGAATGTCGCCGCCGCATCGTTGCAGGCGGCCTTTCTCGAGGGCGAGACCATCTGGACCGAAAGCAGCCATAAGTATCTGCCGGACGAGGTAGTGCGGATGGGGCGCGATGCCCGGTATGATGTCGTCGATCAATGGACCGATGAAACCTGGCCCTTCGCCGAAACGCTGATGGCAGTGCACTGACACTGCGATGCATGGCGGCGTGGGCCGGCCCGCCAACGTCACACGCCCACGCCGCCGCATGTCGATTTCCGCCGCCGATATTTCTTCCTCGTCACCGCAAGCGCCGCAAGCGGACGACCGCCCGATCGGCATCATCGGCGCGCTGCCGGAGGAGATTGCCGGCTTGATCGCGCAGCTTGCCTTGCCTCCGGCGGCACCAGCGAGCGATACCGTCGGCCGTCCCGTCGCGACGACGTTGACGTTGGGCAGTCGCGATTTCCACCACGGCTGCATCGACGATATCGATTGTGTCGCGGTGCTGTCCCGGATCGGCAAGGTCGCGGCAGCGGCGACGGCGAGTATCCTGATTCATCGCTTCGACGTGCGCGCGATCCTGTTCGTCGGTGTCGCTGGCGGCATGGCGGATACGGTACGAGTAGGGGATATCGTTATCGGCTCGCAATTCATCCAGCACGACATGGACGCATCGCCGCTATTCCCCCGCTTTGAAATTCCGCTGCTGGGCACGCGCTGCTTTGCAGCCGATTCCGAATGGTCGGCGCGCTTGCATCGCGCGGCGCAGGGCTATCTGGCCTCGCGCGTAGACGGCGAGCACGCCGTCGATGCGATGGCCGATGCGTCCGCCAGTGCGCGACCGCAAGTGCACGTCGGTTTGATCGGCAGTGGCGACCGTTTCGTGTCGGGCGCGAACGAGCGCGCGCGACTGCGCGAGGCACTGCCGGCGCTGCTGGCCGTCGATATGGAAAGCGCCGCCGTAGCGCAGGTCTGCGTCGAGCACGGGGTGCCGTTCGCGGCGATGCGGTCGATTTCCGACAGCGCCGATGATGGCGCCGCGGTCGATTTCCCGATGTTCCTGCGCGAGGTGGCGGCTGTGTATGCGGACGGCGTCCTGCGCGCGGTCTTCGCGGCGCATCGGGCCGAGCGCAACGACGCCGTGCGTTAAGGGCTACACCGTCGCGGTGCGACCGATAGCGCGCGGAAAACACGGCGCGCGCGTTGTCGACGCGACGGCCGCACCGCGTTTATACGGTGGCCGCCGGATAGCCGGCTGCATCGATCGCCGCGCGTAGCGTCTCGGGCGATCCGCTGCTCGCCACGTCGACGCGGCCGCTCGCGAGATCGATGTCCACGCGCGCGTCCGGGTCGACCTCCCGCACCGCCTGCGTGACGGCTTTGACGCAATGCTGGCAGGTCATATCGCTTACTTGGAATTGGGGCATGGTCAGTCTCCTGAAAGTCAGTCTTGTCCTGAGTGGACATGGCTCATGATAACCCTTACCCTATGGGAAGGTTTAGAGGAGATCGCATATGAATATCGGTGAGGCATCGAAGGCGTCCGGGGTCAGCGCGAAGATGATCCGGTATTACGAGGGCATCGGCCTGTTGCCGGAAACGGCGCGCAGCGAGGCCGGGTACCGGCGCTATGGCGAGCGGGATCTGCACCTGTTGCGTTTCGTACGGCAGTCCCGCGATCTCGGCTTCAAGATCGACGATATCAAACGTCTGCTGACGTTATGGCAGGATCGTGGGCGAACGAGCGCTGACGTCAAGGCGATCGCGCTCGACCATGTGCGGGAGTTGGATCAGCGCATCGCCGATCTGACGGCGATGCGGGCGACGTTGTCGCAACTGGCGGAAGCCTGTCATGGCGACGATCGCCCGGATTGTCCGATTCTTGATACGCTCGGGACGTCGCCGTGTTGCCCATCGTCCGGCGGCCGCGGCAGCGATTCGCCCGCGCCGGCAGCCGGCGCGGGGGCATTTGCCTTCGGTCAGGGGATATAGGCTTCCAGCGACCACGTGGCGCCGTCGTCTTCCGCCAGTGCATCGCAGAGCCAGGGCAGCGCTTCCTGCAGCAAGCCTTCCAGCACAAAAGGGGGATTGATGACGAACATGCCGCTGCCGTGCAGTCCGAAACCGTCGGCGGACGGCGTGGCGATCTGCAAGGTCGCATGGAGCCAGGAGGTGGCGCCGAGGTTGCGCAACTGCGCCGGGAACGCGGCGGATTCCGCGCGCGAGACGATCGGATACCAGACCGCGTAGACGCCCGTGGCAAAGCGTTTCATCGCATCGGCGACGCTGGCGAGCGTGCGCGCGTAGTCCTGCTTGTCCTCGTAGGAGGGATCGATCAGAGTCAGCGCCCGGCGCGAGGCGGGCGGCATCACGCCGCGCAAGGCGTCGAAACCATTGGCCTTGGTGATCAGCGTGCGCTTGTCCGTGCGCGCGAAATTGTCGGCGAGAATATCGATTTCGCTCGGATGCAGTTCGAACAGTCGCATCCGGTCCTGATCCCGCAGCAGTTGCCACGCCAGATACGGCGAGCCGGGATAGAACTGGAGCTGGCCGTCGGGATTCATTGCCGCGATCTGATCGAGATAGTCGACGATCAGCGCCGGCGTGGCCACGGCCGATGCCGGCGCGACGATGGCCTTGTGCTGCGCGTGCGCGCTTTGCGGCCACAGACGGCCGACGCCGTTGTTGAACTCTTCACGCTTTGCCGCAAATCCTTCGGTCAGCGCGTAGGCACCGGCGCCGGCGTGGGTATCGACATACCAATAGGCTTTATCCTTGCGCGCCATATAGCGCAGCAGCGCCACGAGCATGGCGTGCTTCAAAACATCGGCGTGATTGCCGGCATGAAAGCCGTGGCGGTAACTGAACATGGGGCGAAGCCGGGCGGGTCGAACGGATAAGGGGAGGCATTGCCTTATCGGCGGCGGGGTGCCGAGGGCACCGGCCGCCGCCGCGGCAAACAGGGATGCGATACTATCCGAACGCAGCCGTTCTGGCTATTTCGAGCCCCTGCCGGCGTGTCGTACTTACTCGTCGGCGGCGTATCGGACCAACAGTACCGGCACCGGCGTGACGCGCATGAACTCTTCGGCAACGCTGCCGAGCAAGGCGCGTTGCATGCCCCGGCGGCCATGCGTTCCCAGGACGACGAGGTCGGCACCCCACCGAAGAGCCTCTTGCGCGAGCGCCTGCACGACGTCGCCATTGGCGCTTTGCGCGTCGATGATGGCGGTTTCGCCTTGCACACCGGCGGCCTGCAAGGACTCGGCGGCTTCCTTGGCCAGCAGCGACCCTTCCTCGACAAACGCCTTCTTCAATTCCGCGGGATCGTAAAAGCCGACGCCGTACAGCATGGCGGGGCTGTCCACGACATATACGACGTGCAGTTGGGCGCCCTGGCTCTGTGCAAAGCGGATCGCTTCATCGAATGCCCGCTTTGAGGTGTCGCTGCCGTCGATTGCGGCCATGAGCTTCTTGTACATGGTGAGCCTCCTTGTATTCATCGTCTTCGGGCGTTTTCATTGTACAACTTCGCTTTGCCGGCGGCGCGCGGCTGCCGCGCGAACGACAGGCCGGGAAAGCCCCGATGGGCCGATTCCGCCTTGCTTTGTCACGGATCAATCGGCGCGGGGCACGCGATTGCCAAATCGGCTAAATGCCCGCACACTGAAGCGGCGACAGCCATTCGGAGGGGACGATGAACAAGGAATTCGACGTACGGCGGGGTGTGGAAGAAGGGCCGGCTGATCCGCTTGACGACATGGTAACGGCCACCGACGCCGCGCCGACGCTGCCATCCGGCGCCGAGGCGCATCGGGCGCCGGTGAAGGCGGAGACGCCGCATCGGACCGGTGGCGAGCCAGGTGCGCCGACGGGCACGGCCGAGCCGACGGGCGCCTTGGGCGATGATCGCGATATCACGCTGGCGCCGCAGCCGATGCCTGAGCGAGAGAGTCAGCAAGGTTCCCTGGCGGGCAAGGTTGCGGTGGTGACGGGCGCCGCGAGCGGCATCGGTCGCGCGATCGCGGAAGGCTTGTCACGTGCCGGCGCGATGGTGGCGGTGGCCGATCTCGATTTAACGAAGGCCAGCGATGTCGCGGCACAGATCTGCGAGCGGGGCGGCAAGGCCGTCGGCATCGCGATGGATGTCTCGGACGAAGCCGCGGTCGATCAGGGCTTCGACGAATTGGCGGCCGCGTTCGGTGCCGTGGATATTCTGGTATCGAATGCCGGCATTCAGATCGTCGAAGGGCTGGACACGCTGGCCTACGCCGATTGGAAGAAGGTCCTGGCGATTCATCTGGACGGGGCGTTTTTGACGACGCGCGCGGCCTTGCGGCAAATGTATCGGGCGAACCGGGGCGGTACCGTCATTTATATGGGGTCGGCGCATTCGCATCTGGCCTCGCCATTGAAAGCGCCTTACGTGACGGCGAAGCACGGCTTGCTGGGTCTGGCGCGCACCTTGGCGAAAGAAGGCGCGAAGCATGGCGTCCGCTCGCACGTCGTCTGTCCGGGATTCGTCAAAACACCGCTGGTGGAAAAGCAGATTCCCGAGCAGGCAAAAGCGCTGGGCATTTCAGAGGAGGCGGTGGTGCGGGATGTGATGCTGGCGCACACCGTCGATGGGACGTTCACGACGCTCGAGGACGTCGCGCAGACGGTGCAGTTTCTGTGCGCCTTCCCGAGCGCCGCGCTGACCGGTCAGTCGATCATGGTCAGCCACGGCTGGTATATGCAGTAAGACCGTAACGCTTAGGCAACGACCTTGGCGACGGCATTCGCGACGGCGTCGATATTGCGCGTGTTCAGCGCGGCGACGCAGATGCGACCGGTGCCGACGGCATAGATGCCGAATTCCTCGCGCAAGCGATCCACCTGCGCGCTGCTCAGGCCCGAGTACGAGAACATCCCGCGCTGCGCCGCGATGAAGGAGAAGTCGCGGGCGGCGCCCGAGGACTTGAGCTTCTCCACCAGCGAAGTCCGCATCGTGCGGATGCGGTCGCGCATTTCGGCGAGTTCCGTTTCCCACATGGCGCGCAGTGCCGGATCGC
The DNA here is from genome assembly GCF_039852015.1 of Robbsia sp. KACC 23696. Lineage (NCBI taxonomy): Bacteria > Pseudomonadati > Pseudomonadota > Betaproteobacteria > Burkholderiales > Burkholderiaceae > Robbsia > Robbsia sp. KACC 23696. The sequence goes on from NZ_CP156626.1 coordinate 1,571,566, forward strand.
TCAGCACGGCCGCGACGATCGAGCCGCCGTGCGTCGGCGGGTTCGAGTAGTTCGTCCGGATCACGCGCTTCAGTTGCGACAACACGCGCTTGGTTTCATCGGCATCTTGCGTGACGATCGACAGCGCGCCGACGCGTTCGCCGTACAGCGAGAACGACTTCGAGAACGAGCTGGAGACGAAGGCCGACAGGCCCGCGTCCGCGAACAAGCGCACCGACACCGCGTCGGCATCGATGCCGTCGCCGAAGCCTTGATAGGCCATGTCCAGGAAGGGTACCAGGCCGCGCTCGGCGACCACGGCGACGATCTGTTTCCACTGGTCGACCGTCAGGTCGGCGCCGGTCGGGTTATGGCAGCAGGCGTGCAGCACGACGATCGTGCCCGCCGCGTACGACTTGAAAGCGGCGATCAGCTTGTCGAAAGCAACGCCGCGCGTTTCGGCGTCGTAGTACGGGTAGTTGACGACGTCGAAACCGGCCGCCTCGAACAGCGCGCGGTGGTTTTCCCAGCTCGGATCGCTGATGGCGACCTTGGCCTGCGGATTCAGGCGCTTCAAGAAGTCCGCGCCGATCTTCAGCGCGCCGGTGCCGCCCAGCGCCTGCGCGGTGATGACGCGATTGGCGCCGATCAGCGGCGAGTCCGCGCCGAACAAAAGCGTCTGCACGGCCTTGTCGTAGGCGGCCAGGCCTTCGATCGGCAGATAGCCGCGCGCCGGCGCCGCTTCGAGTCGTGCTTTTTCCGCAGCGGCGACCGCGCGCAGCAAAGGCACCTTGCCGTCATCGTTGGTATAGACGCCGATGCCCAAGTTGGCTTTGTTCGTCCGCGTGTCGGCGGCGAAAGCTTCGTTCAGGCCCAAGATCGGGTCGCGGGGTGCGAGTTCGACAGCGGAAAACAACGTCATGGCAAGGTCTCGTGAGTCGGGCGAAAGGGTAATGAAAGAAAAAGATGTTGCATGCTCTTGCCGACGGCGGGATCGACGATCGATGACAGCGGACGGCAAGGGCAAAGGCACATAGGGCGACAGCAATAGGGGCCCGGGAGCGGCCGCGGGGCGGTCGGCCCGGCTGGCCGCAAAATGCTTGCGGACCCGACCTCGCAGGAAGGTCTAAAATAGACTGTTTACGGGACGATACTTAGGTCGTCCGGACCCGATATCTTAAGCCAATGACCGAACTGCGGGAAGTCTCGAACGCCCCGGATGCGCTGGATCCGACGAAATTCATCGAATTTCCGGATTCGCCATTCCAGCTGTATCAGCCCTTTCCGCCGGCCGGCGACCAGCCGACGGCGATTCAAACGCTGGTGGAGGGGATCGAGGACGGGCTGTCATACCAGACCTTGCTCGGGGTGACCGGTTCGGGGAAGACCTTTACGATGGCCAATGTGATCGCGCGCATGGGCCGCCCGGCCATCGTGTTCGCGCCCAATAAAACCTTGGCCGCGCAGTTGTATTCGGAATTCAAGGATTTCTTTCCGCATAACGCGGTCGAATACTTCGTTTCCTACTACGACTACTACCAGCCGGAAGCGTATGTGCCGCAACGCGATCTGTTCATCGAGAAGGACTCGTCGATCAACGAGCATATCGAGCAGATGCGGCTGTCGGCGACCAAGAGCCTGATGGAGCGTCGCGACGTCGTGATCGTCGCGACGGTGTCGGCGATCTACGGTATCGGCAATCCCGGCGAGTATCACAAGATGATCCTGACGCTGCGGTCCGGCGACAAGCTGGGGCAACGCGAGGTGATCGCGCGATTGATTGCGATGCAATACAACCGCAACGAGACCGAGTTCGGACGCGGCACCTTCCGGGTTCGCGGCGATACGATCGATATTTTCCCCGCCGAACACGCGGAACTGGCCGTGCGCGTGGAGCTGTTCGATGACGAAATCGAGTCCTTGCAGCTGTTCGATCCGCTGACCGGGCGTATTCGCCAGAAGATTCCGCGCTTTACCGTCTACCCGTCGTCGCACTACGTCACGCCACGCGATACGGTGATGCGCGCGATCGAGACAATCAAGAACGAGTTGCGCGACCGTCTGGCCTGGCTCTATCAGGAAGGCAAGCTGGTGGAGGCGCAGCGTCTGGAGCAGCGGACCCGCTTCGATCTGGAGATGCTGCAGGAATTGGGCTTCACGAAGGGCATCGAGAACTACTCGCGGCACTTCTCGGGCGCCGCGCCGGGCGAGCCGCCGCCGACGCTGGTCGACTATCTGCCGCCCGACGCCTTGATGCTGCTCGACGAATCGCACGTGCTGATCGGTCAATTGAACGGCATGTACAACGGCGACCGCGCGCGAAAGGAAAACCTCGTCGACTACGGTTTTCGACTGCCGTCGGCGCTCGACAACCGGCCGCTGAAGTTCTCCGAGTTCGAGCGCAAGATGCGTCAGGTGATCTATGTCTCGGCAACGCCGGGCGACTACGAGAATAAGTCGGCCGGGCAGGTGGCGGAGCAGGTGGTGCGTCCCACCGGCCTCGTCGATCCGATAATCGAAGTGCGTCCGGCGCGGACCCAGGTCGACGACATTCTGGGCGAGATCCATCTGCGCACCAAGGTCAACGAACGCGTTCTGGTCACGGTGCTGACGAAGCGGATGGCCGAGCAACTGACGGACTTCTTGGCCGAGCACGGCGTCAAGGTGCGCTATCTGCACAGCGATATCGAAACGGTGGAGCGCGTCGAGATCATTCGCGATCTGCGGCTGGGCACTTTCGACGTGCTGGTCGGCATCAATCTGTTGCGCGAAGGTCTAGATATTCCGGAGGTTTCCCTGGTCGCGATCCTCGATGCGGACAAGGAAGGCTTTCTGCGCGCGGAGCGCTCATTGATTCAGACCATTGGCCGCGCGGCGCGGAATGTGAACGGGCGCGCGATCCTCTATGCGGATCGGATCACCGATTCGATGCGACGCGCGATTGATGAGACCGAGCGCCGTCGGACAAAGCAGATCGCGCACAACACCGCCAACGGCATCATCCCGGTGGGCGTGACGAAGCGCATCAAGGACATCATCGATGGTGTCTACGATGCCGACGAGGCCAAGCAGGAGATGCGACAGGCGCAGGAACGCGCCCGCGTCGAGGATATGAGCGAGAAACAGCTCGCAAAGGAAATCAAGCGGCTGGAGAAGCAAATGGCCGACTATGCGAAAAATCTGGAATTCGAGAAGGCGGCGCAGACGCGGGACGCTTTATCGAGCCTGCGCGAGAAGGCGTTCGGCGCCAGCAAGCACGACCTGTAAGGGCGCACGCGTATTGCCGTCGCCGACGGCAATACGCGGTAATACGAACGGCCTTGTTTGACGCCTGCGCTGGCGGCGAATAATTTGTTTTTGAGAATAATTCGTATTATTATTCTTTAACACGGAGATGTCACATTACTGTGATTCGCTTCGCATGGTCGACAGGTTTTTGTAATCTCCGGTGCGTGGATACGCGACGGAGCAATGAATAGAAAGGGAGTGCAATGGTGGCAGCACGTTTGACGGACAGTGTGGCAGGGGCATGTATTCTGGCTTTGGCGACGACGATGGCCGCATGGTCCGTATCGGCTTCGGCCGCGGAATACCCGATCGGCCAGCACAAGATCGAGGGCGGCATGGAGATCGGTGCAGTCTATCTGCAGCCCATCACGATGGACCCGCCGGGCCTGATGCGCGATGCCGCGAAGTCGGACGTCCATTTGGAAGCCGATATCCACGCGGTGAAGAACAATCCGACCGGTTTCGCCGAAGGCGACTGGATGCCCTATCTGCAGATCAGCTATGAGCTGACGAAAGTCGGTTCGAAGGATGTGATCAAGGGCGACATGATGCCGATGGTGGCAAACGACGGTCCGCACTACGGCGACAACGTGAAGCTGATGGGCCCGGGCAAGTATCACCTGAAGATGGTCGTCAAGCCGCCGATGCAGATGGGGCATATGGGTTTCGGCCGTCACATCGACAAGGAAACCGGCGTGGGTCCGTGGTTCACGCCGATCACGCTGGAATACGACTTCCCGTTCGCCGGCATCGGCAAGAAGGGCGGTTACTGATCGTCTTGGATACGTATTCGAGGCTCGGGTGCGCGACATTGCGTGCGTCGCGAATGCGACGTTCCCCCTCCTTGAAATGGGTAATCTAAGTAAACGATAAGCATTCTGATTTATCATGGTGCTTATTCGACGTCCGGTCGGCGCGCGGGAGATTCCGGTACTCGGAGGCTCGTTGTGCGCTCACCGGACTTTTTTGCTGTTCGAAAAGGGTTGGGTATGAAGAGGCTTGCGCGCAGGAAGGAAGGCATCGACGCGGCACCGCGATCGACCGCGGCGGCGTCGGTTCGGACGTTGCTCATTGCTGCCACGTTCGTCGGCGCGCAGGGTGTTATGTCGCTCGCGCACGCGGTGGACTTGCCGACCTTTCCGCTCGAAATGAAGGACGGCAAGATGACGCCGAACCGCATCGAGGTACCGGCCGGGCAGCGCATCAAGATTTCGCTGAAGAACACCGGCACGAGTGCGGCCGAGTTCGAAAGCGTGCAGTTGCGCAAGGAAAAAGTCCTCGCCCCCGGCGGGGAATCGTTTGTCGTGATTGCGCCGCTGTCGCCGGGCGAATACAAGTTTTTCGACGATTTTCATCAGGCGACCGGGCAGGGCGTCATCGTCGCCAAATGACGAATGGGCGGTCGCCGACAGGCATGCCGACCTGGCTGCGGAAGCCGGTCGGGCAGCACGCCGCGGCAGGGCATTGAAAGGGTAGAACATGGGGCAGGTCATTTTCGTTGTATGGCGCGAGAGCGTCGAGGCATTGCTGGTCGTCGGCATCCTGTACGCATGGTTGAAGAACGGGGATGCGGCGGCGCGTAAGGGCCTGCCTTATCTGTGGGCCGGTGTCGCGGCGGGACTGGTCGCGGCTGTCGGCCTGGGCGCAGCGTTGGTGGGCTTCACCGATCTCCTGTCCGGTTCGGCCCAGGACGTATTTCAGCTCGTGATGGTGTTGGTTGCCTGCGTGCTGATCGTGCAGATGGTCATGTGGATGCGCAATCACGCGCGCACGCTGAAGCGGGACATGGAAGCGCAATTGCAGGAACGCGCCAATGCGGCGAACTGGTGGGGCGTGGCTGTTCTGGTCGCCGCCGCCATCGCGCGCGAAGGCAGCGAGACGGCGATCTTCCTCTACGGGCTTGGCTTCGGGCAGTCCGGCCATATCGCGCCGTCGATGTATGCCGCGGTGTTGATCGGTCTGGCGCTCGCTTTCGTGACGTTCTACATTTTCCAACTGGGCGGGAAGATCTTTTCGTGGCGCCTGTTTTTCCGCGTCACCGAAATCATGTTGCTGTTTCTCGCCGCAGGGCTGTTCGAGTCCGGCATCGACAAGCTGATCGATATGGAGTTCCTGCCGACGATCGTCGACCAGCTGTGGGATAGCAGCCGGCTTCTCGACGACAGCTCGACGTTCGGTTCCCTGGTGGCGACGCTGACCGGCTATCGCGCGCATCCGTCCTTGATGAATCTGCTGGCCTATGCGGTTTTCTGGCTCGTCGTCTCGGGGTTGATGCGATTCGCGCGTCGTCAGCCGGTGGCAGGGAAGACGGCATGAGTCAGGCTGCGCCTATCGGTCGCCCCCGTCCGCGTGGATTTTCCGCTTGGCTGCAATGGGCCGGCGACTGGATGCAGCGGCATGGCCGCGCGATCCGTGGCGTGCAATGGGTGGTCGTGCTGGCCTACGCGGTCTTGATCATCGTCCCGGCGATCATGCCGCTGCCGCCCGACAGCGCGCGGATGTGGAACAACCTGACGGTGTTCTCCGAATTCGTGTTCTGGGGCATCTGGTGGCCCTTCGTGCTGCTGTCGATGGTGATGCTCGGGCGTGTCTGGTGCGGTGTCCTGTGTCCGGAAGGCACACTCACCGAATTCGCCAGCAAGTTCGGCATGGGCTGGTCCATCCCCCGCTGGATGCGGTGGGGCGGCTGGCCGTTCGTCGCGTTCGGCATGACGACGATTTATGGGCAGATGGTCAGCGTCTACCAATACCCGAAGGCGGTATTGGTGGTGTTGGGCGGTTCCACCGTGGGCGCGATGATCATCGGGCTGCTCTATGGCCGGGAAAAGCGCGTCTGGTGCAAATATCTCTGCCCCGTCAACGGGGTTTTCACCTTGCTGGCGCGCCTTGCGCCTTTCCGCTTTCAGGTCAGCGAGGAAGCATGGCGGCATTCGTATAAGCACGGCGAGCACGGGCATCGGGTGATCCCGGTCAATTGCGCGCCGCTGGTGCCGCTGCGCCAGATCCAATCGGCCGATTGCCATATGTGCGGGCGTTGCAGCGGGCATCGCGACGCCATCAGCCTGGCGACCCGGTCGTCATCGGACGAAGTGGTCGAGCAGGGCGCGAAACGCGCCTCGGGCTGGGATACGGCCTTGTTGTTGTACGGGATGCTCGGCGTGGCGATCGGTGGCTTCCACTGGACCGTCAGCCCTTTGTTCGTGCAGATCAAGATCGTCGTGGCGGGCTGGCTGATCAACAACGACATCATGTGGCCGTTGGCGGACAACGCGCCGTGGTACATCTTCACGCACTATCCGGATCAGAACGACGTGTTCACCTGGCTGGACGGCTCCCTGGTGATCGGCTATATGCTGGCGACGGCGCTGGTGTATGGCACGGCGCTGCTGGCGGTGATGGCGCTGGGCAACCGGATCCTGGGCTTCGGCGGCCGTGCGCCGACGGCGCGCTCGGACGCCGGCGCGGGTGCATTGCACAGCGTCGGCTGGTCGACGCGTCGCTTGCATCACTTTGCACAGGCGCTGATCCCGCAGGCCGGCGTGGGCGTCTTCCTCGGACTGACGGCCACCACGCTGACCATCTTGCAGCATCATCACTTCAACACGCATTGGGCCGGTGATGCGCGGGCCGTCTTGCTGGGCCTGGCCAATCTGTGGAGCCTCTGGCTCGCTTATCGGGTGGCGCGTCGCTATGCGGCGTCGAGCGTCGCGTTGACGGGGGCGATGGCGTGTTTCGTGGTGACGCTGGCGATTGCCGACAGCGCCTGGTGGTTGATGTTCGTCCGCTGGTGATCGATGCCGTAGCGACGGAAGAGGGGCCTTGCCGGTGGGATCGGCGAGGCCCTTTTTACATAGGCGGCGGCTACACATCTCATTCCTTTTGCGCGTGTGTTGTTCTTACGCGCCGCTTTCAATCATCGTCAATCCGATCGATTCGAAATATTCGGTATTAGTCGTAAATCAGTGTATCGATGGTGTTTTTTTGGCGAACAAGGGTTTACCATTGCGCCCGTAGTGGACCATCGGATCCCTGTTCGTTCGGCGCGGCGCGCCGACACCTATCATCGTTGGCTTCTTTGCGGGTTCATGATGGTTTTCGGGGCATGGTGAGACGCCGGGAACGTGGTGTAGACCGGCGTGCTGCGCATCGAGTGATACCTCTGTGAATTCAAGCCGTTCCCGTTCCGTGCCCGTCGATTTCTATCGGGGCCTCGCGATGTTGATGATCGTCGTCGACCATATCGGCGGCAGCATCCTGTCGCGGGTCACGATGCATCGTTTTGCCTATCCGGATGCGGCGGAAGCATTCGTGTTCCTGTGCGGCTTTGCCTTGACCGGGGCGTGGCGCGGATGGCGCGAGCGCGCACCGGCGACGGCCCAAGGCAAGCTGCTACGGCGCATCTGGCCGATCTATCGCGGCTTCCTGCTGTGTGCCGGCGCCATGGTGCTGACGACGCTGCTGTTGCGGCTCCTCGACGTTTCCGCGCCGAATCTCCCGGTGAGCGCGCTGGATCGATTGGCGTCGGCGCCGTTGAGCTATCTGTTCGACGTCGCGACGCTGCGTGAGCAGCCCTATCTGTCGTCGGTCTTGCCGATGTATCTGATCTTTGTCGCCTGCGCGCCGGTGCTGTTGCCCTGCGCCATGCGGCGCCCGCTGCTGACGTTGGCCGCCAGTCTGCTGGTGTGGTGGTTGGCGCCGGCGGCGCTGGTCTGGCTGCCGGGCGTGCTCGGCGCGATGGGCAGCGCGGTGGAAAGTACGCGCGTCTGGCCGTTCAATCCCTTTGCCTGGCAGTTGATGTTCGTGTTGGGCGTGCTGGCGCATTCGACGCCGGTGCAGCGGGCTTTCACGTCGCGGATCGGTTTCTGGTCGATCGGCGCCGTGGCGATGGCGGCCGTGGTCGGCTTCGGCATTTACCGCGTGGGATTCACCCCGGCCTACCTCGATAGCGCGCTGAAGCAGAACCTTTCCTGGCTCCGGGTCGTCAACTTTGCGGCGATCGCCTGGGTCTGTGCGATGGCGGCGCAGGCCGGCTGGGTGACGCGCCTCGGCGCGCGGATCAATTGGATCGTCGCCGTCGGGCGACAGTCGATGCCATGTTTTATCGCGGGCGCGGTGATCTCGCTGGTACTCGACTCGGTGCTATACGAAGCCACCGATGGCATGCTCGATTATCCGGCCGGACTGCTTACCGATGTCTTAGCCTTGGGCGCGCTGTTCGGCTTTGCGCTGCTGTGGCGCGCGTGGCAGGCATCGCGTCAACCGACGGTTGCCCGCGCATCCGCTGCCACCGGTAAATCGGCGAACGCGGCGTAAGCACGGCGCCGTTGCGTTTCGTCTCGGGATGCCGTGGCGAGACTGCCAGGCAACCTTCAGATCGAGAGACAGGCGCTCCGCCTGCGTCTCCAAAAGGAAAGGGCCCCGCCCGCAAAATGCGCGGCGTGGCCCTGGAATAAAAAAAAGGTCTGGCTGGCTGCCGATTCGCACGGAAGGGGTCTAGTTCTTTCGTGCGCTTCTGACGCTGGCGGTGACCTTTAACACCTCGTTCGAGGTGGTCCCCACAATACACGGTAAAGCAATCGGGATGGCCGGCAGCGATGTATGTCGCGCCATGTGTGTCCCGACGCAAATTCGGGTTACGGCTTACTTCGTCAAAATCAACTTGCCATGCTTGGTGGCGCGTAACGTGTACGGCTCACCGTTGTGCATGATCTGCACCGTCTTGCAACCCTGCAGCAGCGACACGCTCGGCACGGCCGGCGCGGCGGTCGACGGCTTGCTCGGATACATCGCTTCCAGTGGAATCGTGACCGGCTTCAAGGTACGCGCGGGACGACTCATCGGCGCACGTGCCTCTACCGTACTGCGCTGCACGACCGGCGCTGCAACCGCGACATCGTCTTGCGTGGCGTCCACACCGCTTTCGGCGACGCGGGGCATCAGGCGTTGCATCGGTCGGACGACCGAGACGCTGGTGATGCTTTGGCTTCCGCCTGCCGAAGACAGGTCGCGGTGGCGTAGGTGAAGCGTACGGCTGCTACGTGGCAGAGAATTCATAATGTCCTTGGCTCTGTAAGCGGCGTCGATGTGTTTATATTAAATGAGAACCATTCCCATTCGCAAGGACTATTTGCGCGTTTTTTCGTTTCGCCGAGAGGGCGCGCTGTGTCGCCTGCGCGGCCGGCTCGCCGCCACCCTCGACGGGCGCGATCGCGTCGACACGCATAAGGCGTCGCGCGCAATGTCGTGCGCGACGCGGCAGCGAGTCGGTCAGTGCGAGAGGCCCGGCGACGTGATGTCCAGGTCGCCACTTTCCGCCATTTGCCGGATGACGCGGATCGTATCGATATCGGCTTCCCGATAGGCGGATTTGACGAATTCGCTCGTGCGATCAGGATCCGCCTGCTCCCCTGTCGGCAGGGAGGTGCGATACGCGAATCGCACGAACAGCTGGGCCTCGTCCGGCGCCTCGATCGACATCGTCAGGCTGCCGCCCACGTGCTGCTCGGTGGCGTCGATCGTGTATTCGATCGATTCGAAGGGGCGCAAGGTGACGCGGTCACGGACGGTGGCCGTCGGCCCATAGACCAGCTCGCGGTGCAGTACATTGTCGTCGCGGGACAGGATCCTGCACTGCTCCAGACCCATGACGAAACGCTGCGGCTGTTCCGCGCGCAGGACCAGACCATGCCAGAGCTGCCCGAGCGACAGCGTGCCTAATAAAGGGTTGAGCGGATCGTTGACCTGCACCAGATGTTCGTAGTTCACTTGGCCTCCTATCGGCCGATTGCGCTTTTACGGGGCGCGCGCGATGCCGGGTCGTGCTGATAAAAAAAAGCACCGGCGGCGGTGCTGTTCCCGGCATTGTCGCATGGCGGCGTTGGCGATGCAGCGTGACGCCTTGGCGTCGGCGGCACGCCGGCGACCGTGCCTGCCACGCGCGCGATGTCCGGCGCGCACAAAACAAAACACCCCGAGGATCGACAGGCGCGTCGATCCTCGGGGTGTTGCGCATGCGGCGGTGCGGTCGCTTACTTCTTCGCCGGATCGGTGACGAAGCCGATCTTGGTCAAGCCGCCGTTTTCAGCCGCCGCCATGAACTGCGCGACGCGCTCATAGCGAACGTCCTTGTCCGCGCGTAAATGGACTTCCGGCTGAGGCTCCTGCTTCGCCGCGGTTTCCACCTGCGTGGCTAAGGCCGTATCGTCGACCGGGGTTTTGTCCCAGACGATGGTGCCATCGGCCTGGATCGAGACGTCGACGAATGCCGGCTTCTGATCCAGAGGTTGCGTGCTGGCTTGCGGTAGGTCGACCTTGACCGCATTGTTCATCACGGGGATCGTGACCAGGAAGATGATCAGCAAGACCAACATGACGTCGACGAGCGGCGTCATATTGATCTCGTTCATCAGCCCTTCTTCGCTGTCCCCTTCAAGTGGGCCCATCGACATCGCAGTTCTCCGCGTATTGCGTTACGGTGCCGCGGCATCGTGGCCGCGCACAAAAATAAGAAGAGGGGACGCTTACTGCGCCCGGCTTGCCAGACGCAGACCTTCACGGCGCGTCGAACGCACGCGCGAGCCCGTCACGAAGTAGGAATGCAGACCGTGCACGAAGCGGTTCAGCTTCGTGACGCTTGCCTTGTTCGAGCGGGTCAGCGCGTTGTAACCGAGCACGGCCGGGATGGCGACGAACAGACCGAATGCCGTCATGATCAGCGACTCGCCCACCGGGCCGGCGACGTGGTCGATCGACGTCTGACCGCTGGCACCGATGGCGAGCAGTGCGTGATAGATACCCCAGACGGTACCGAACAGACCGACGAACGGCGCCGTGCTGCCGATCGAGGCAAGCACGGCGAGGCCGGCTTGCATGCGCGCGACGATTTCGTCCATCGTGCTCTTCAGGCAACGTGCAACCCAGTCGCTGGTGCTCATGCCGCCATGCAGTTCCTTGTCGTTCTGCTGATGGTGTTCGACCGCATCCTTGCCGGACAGCGCGAGCAGCGCGAACGGATTATCGGCGCTGCCACCAATCCGCTTGATGCCGTCTTCCAGGTCGCCGGAGTGCCAGAAGTCCTGCTCGGCGGTCCGCGACAGACGGGTCAGGCGCCATGCCTGCCAGGATTTGACGACGATGACGGTCCAGGACAGCACCGACATGATCAACAGCAGCAGTGCGATACCGCGTGTGACGAAGTCACCTTGGGCCCATACGTGGGCGATGCCATAGTCTTGCATTACTGTTCCTTCGCGTAGATGTGTATGCGTGTTGGTCGAGGCGCGTCCGCCCGAGACGGGCGGCGGAGGTCATTAATTTGTCAGGTTGAAGGAGTAGGGCCGTTCTGTGATGACCTTTTCGGCGACGCCGCCTTCTCTATAGGGCTGGCATCGGGTCGAGAGTGCCGCCTGTCGCGCTGCTTCGTCGAGGCGATCGACCCCGCTGCTCTTCTTCACCTTGGCGCTTTCCACGCGGCCGCCGGTATCGACGATGAACTGGATCACGACCGTTCCGGTCTCGCCTCGCCGTTGCGACAGCGTCGGATAAACCGGTTCGGTATTGTCGCAAGTCAGGTGCTGAACGTTCTTCGGCACATTCGGATCGATCGCCGGGGCCGGGGCGGCGGCCGGTGCGGGCGGCGTCGGCGCGGGAGGGGCCGGGGTGGCCGGCGCGGGCGGCGGCGGTTCCGGCGGCGCGGCGGCGACCGTGGTCGGTTTGGGCGTGGTGTGCGGCGTCGGTTTGTGCACGACCGGCTTTGGCGGCGGTTTCACGACCGGCTTCTGGATCGGCTTGGGCGGCTCCGGCTGGGCGACGGGAACCGGCACCGGCGCCGGTTCAGGCGCGATCAAGACGGCGGTAACGACGCGCGGCGCGGCAACGACGGGTTTTGGATCGCGATTCAACAGGATGGCGGCGATGACCGCGGCGTGCAAGCCGGCGACCACCAGCCCGGCCGTCAGCATCGAACGGCGCTGTGGTGGGACGCCGGGTGTGCCGAGGCCCGAAGCACCATTCGGAGATAGGACGTCGCTCATGCTGCGAGCGCTCCACGGCAGGAACGCGCCCGACGGCGAGCGCGACAAAAAGCGGAGCGAATGGTCATGATTCGAAAGAATGGATCAACAACGAAACAACTTCAACAGCGCCGGAGACATAGTGCAAGCGTTCAGACGCTTGATCAGAATTTGCTGAGGCAATATCGCGGTCGTACCGGTGCGTCTTGGCGCTTCGCGCCTCGCCCTGGCGAGGTCCTGAGGGCATACGTATTGCCGTCTCAACATCCTACTCGCGTTTCCCGATCCGACCGATCCGAGTGGCCCATAAGGGCCGCCGCGTGCGACTCCGCGGAGCCAACATCAGACGCGATAGGCGCCCTCGTGTCGACGAGGCCGCCTATCGCGTCATGTCATGCTGCGACCGGCGTATAAAACACGACCGGCGACACCATCGGCGAATTCGCGCCGGCGGGTGAGCCGGCGGTACGCCGCGTGCAGCCGATTTCCCGGCCTTCCAGCACATCATGCACCGCGTCTTCGCAACGGCCACAGCAGCTGGCGACACCATGTTCAAATTGCAGCGCGTCGAACGTATTGTTCCCAGCTTCGATCGAAGCCCGCAGCTGCCGGTCCGAAATTGCCTTGCACACACAAACGATCATAATGGGCCACCGCCCCTAAAAGCCGTTAATGCGAATTATTATCATTCATTGTTCGCGGCTTGGCAAGATGCAAAGAATATCCTTACCGGATGTGTTGTGACACAGAACGCACAGTGCCTGGCGGCTCAGCGCAAGCTGAGAAACGGGCGATCCTGGGCGGTGAGCGGTGACGAAATATCGACGGTGCGGGCCGGTGCGAGAGGTGCGGAGAACGCCTGCTGGGCCAGCCAGTCGAGGGCCGTCGTATCGCCGGTGCAGTAGAGGGTGAGGGCCGCGGGCGTGCCGGCGGCGATCGTCATCGGCGTCGCTTGCGCCCTCAGATCGTGCTTGTCGAGGCGACGGCCGAGTTGCTGGGCGACCGGGAGGCCGTTGTCGATGATCGTTAGCTTCCCGCCAGTGAGTTCGTCGATCAGCGGCGCGAGGAAGGGGTAGTGCGTGCAACCGAGCGCCAGTGTGTCGGCGCCGGCATCGAGCATCGGCAGCAGATAGTCGAGCAGGCGGGCGCGCAGCGCCGGGGAATCCAGATCGCGGGATTCGATCGCTTCGACCAGGCCGTGGCCTGCCGTGCAGATCAGTTGCGTGGTACCGGCGTATTCGGTGACCAGGCGCTGGAAGCTGCTACTGCGCAGCGTGCCCGCCGTGGCCAGCACCCCAGCGACGCCGGTGCGCGAGCCGGCAGCGGCCGGTTTGACCCCGGGTTCGACGCCGATGACCGGCACCTGCAGCGCATCGCGCAAGGCACCGACGGCGATCGTCGTCGCCGTATTGCAGGCGACGACGACGGCTTTCGCGCCATGCGACACGAGCCATGCACCGATCGCGAGCGTGCGATCGACGATGAAGGCCTCGCTGCGGTCCCCATAGGGGTTATAGCGGGCGTCGGCGCAATACAGAAGCAATTCGTCCGGCAAGGTCTGCCGGATGGCGCGCAGGACGGACAGACCGCCCACGCCGGAATCGAATACGCCCACCGGCGCGTTGTTCCCGGCCATTGTCGCTTACGGGTTGATGCCGCCCATGGCGCTTTGCAGATAGTTCGGCAGCGTCAACTTGGCGACCAGTTCGATCTGCGTTTCCAGCCAGTCGATATGTTCTTCGGTGTCGTCCAGGATGCGCTGGAAGATTTCGCGGGAGACGAAGTCGCGGACCGATTCACAGTAGGCGATCGATTCCTTGCAGGTGGCTTGCGACAGGTATTCCAGCTTCAGATCGTTCGCCAGAATCTCAGGCGTGTCCTCGCCGACGAGCAGCTTGTGCAGATCTTGCAGATTCGGCAGTCCGTCCAGCATGAAGATCCGCTGGATCAACCAGTCGGCGTGCTTCATTTCGCCGATCGATTCGTCGTATTCCTTCTTGCCTAGCGTTTCCAGACCCCAGTGCTTGTACATGCGGGCATGCAGGAAATACTGGTTGATCGCCGTCAGTTCGTTCTTGAGCTGGGCGTTCAGGTATTCGACGACTTTCGGGTCGCTTTTCATAGGGGGACAATTCCTGGTTAAACACGCTGCCGGAAGTGGCGATCGGGCAAAGCCGAAGGGCGGCAGGCAGGTCCGTTGACCCGGCAGGCCGTGCGCTCGCTACCCGGGGCGGTGGGTGACGATACTTTCCGCATTACAGGGAATGCGCACACATTAATCGCTCAGGCCGAAAAAGCCAAGCCTTTTACCCCGGGAGCGCGAGAATATCGCCCTAACTCCGGTTATCAACGTGTTAATTTCGTGAAACAGGTCCGTAAATGCATGGCGAAGCGCAAATCGTATCCATTCGCATTTGTTTTCGGTTCCGCGATGACTGGAGCCAGGGCCCGATCCTGACGGGCATCCGTCTTGACGCGAACATGACCGCGTCAAGACGATGCCATCAGGTCAGGCGCATGAGGCCAAGCCCGTCAGGCCGGCAGCCTCAGGCCGTGGCGACCGGGATTTTGCCGATTTTCGCCTGCCATTCCTTCGGGCCGGTCTGGTGCACCGAGGTGCCGTTCGAATCCACGGCGACGGTGACCGGCATGTCCTCGACCTCGAATTCGTAGATGGCTTCCATGCCCAGATCCTCGAACGCGACGACGCGTGCCTTGCGGATCGCCTTCGACACCAGATAAGCGGCGCCCCCGACGGCCATCAGATAAGCAGCCTTGCTCGCGCGGATCGCCTCGATTGCCAGCGGGCCACGCTCGGCCTTGCCGATCATCGAAATCAGACCGGTCTGCGTCAGCATCATCCCGGTGAACTTATCCATGCGCGTGGCCGTCGTCGGACCGGCAGGGCCGACCGCTTCATCGCGCACCGGATCGACCGGGCCGACGTAGTAGATGACCTTGTTCGTGAAGTCGACCGGCAGCTTTTCGCCCTTTGCCAGCATGTCGGCAATGCGCTTGTGGGCGGCGTCGCGGCCCGTCAGCATCTTGCCCGACAGCAGCAGCGTCTGGCCCGGCTTCCACGCCGTGACCTGCTCCGGCGTCAGCGTGTCGAGGTCGACGCGCTGGCTGGTCTTCGTATCCGGCGCCCATTGCACCTTCGGCCAGGCATCCAGCGGCGGCGGCGTCAGTTCCGCCACGCCACTGCCGTCGAGCACGAAGTGCGCATGACGCGTGGCCGCGCAATTCGGAATGATGGCGACCGGCTTCGACGCGGCGTGCGTCGGCGCGGCGAGGATCTTGATGTCGAGGACCGTGGCGAGGCCGCCCAGACCTTGCGCGCCGATACCGAGCGCATTGACCTTTTCGTACAGTTCGACGCGCAGTTCCTCGATCCAGTCCTGCGGGCCCCGCGCGATGATGTCCTGAATGTCGATCGATTCCATCAACGATTCCTTGGCCATCACCATCGCTTTTTCCGCGGTGCCGCCAATACCGATGCCGAGCATCCCCGGCGGGCACCAGCCGGCGCCCATCGTCGGTACCGTCTTCAACACCCAATCGACGATCGAATCGGACGGATTCAGCATCGCCAGCTTGCTCTTGTTCTCCGAGCCGCCGCCCTTTGCCGCTACTTGAACGTCGACCTTGTCGCCGGGAACGATCTCATAGTGGATCACGGCCGGCGTGTTGTCGGTGGTGTTCTTGCGGCCGCCTTCGGGCGGGCTGACGATGGAGGCGCGCAGCACGTTGTCTGGGTGCGTATAGCCGCGTCGCACGCCTTCGTTGATCATGTCCGTGACGCTCATCGTTGCGCCGTCCCAGCGAACGTCCATGCCGACCTTGACGAAGACGGTGACGATGCCGGTGTCCTGGCAGATCGGGCGCTTGCCTTCGGCGCACATCCGGCTGTTGGTCAGGATTTGTGCGATGGCATCCTTCGCCGCAGGGCTGGCCTCGCGCTCGTAGGCGCGGCCCAATGCCTGGATATAGTCGAGCGGATGGTAATAGCTGATGTATTGCAGCGAATCCGCAATGCTCTGGATCAGGTCTTCCTGCTTGATGACGGTCATGTTCGTATCGTGGGATGGAAAAACGGACAGGGGGAGAGGGGTTTCATTTTTGGGCGGTATTGTACCGCGTGCGGCGCCCCGGTGCGGCATCTCGCCGCACGATGAACGGCGATCGGCCCCGATGCGCAGCTTTGTCACTTCTGCGGCTGCCCGGCGGGGCGTAAGATTGGGGTAAGAGGCAGCACTTATAGTATTTGGACTAACAAAAAAAGGAGACAGGCAATGACGGCGATCGAGTCAGTCATGCACGAACATCGTGTATTCCCGCCGGCGCCGGAGGTGTCGCAGCACGCCGCGATCGCCGGCATGGAGGCCTACCGCGCATTGGTCGCGGAGGCGGAACGTGATTACGAAGGATTCTGGGCGCGGCTCGCCCGCGAGGGGCTGACGTGGCAAAGCCCGTTCACGCAAACGCTGGATGAATCGCAGGCGCCGTTTTATCGCTGGTTCGCCGATGGCAAGCTCAATGCGTCCTACAACTGCCTGGATCGTCATATTGACGCTGGTCATGGCGATCGGACGGCGGTGATTTTCGAGGCCGACGACGGCGCGGTTCGCTCGGTCAGCTATCGTGCGCTGCGCGACGACGTTAGCCGGATGGCGAATGCCTTGAAGGCGCAAGGTGTCCGCAAGGGCGATCGCGTCGTGATCTATATGCCGATGTCGGTCGAGGGCGTGGTGGCGATGCAAGCCTGCGCGCGTATCGGTGCGACGCATTCGGTGGTGTTCGGCGGCTTCTCGTCGAAGTCGCTCAACGAGCGGATCGTCGATGCCAAAGCCGTCGCCGTGATTACCGCGGACGAGCAGGTACGCGGCGGCCGGACCTTGCCCTTGAAAGCGATCGTCGACGAGGCGCTGGCCGCGGGCGGCACCGACGCAGTACGGTCGGTGATCGTCTATCGCCGCACCGGTGGCGACGTGGCGTGGGATGCCAATCGTGACCTGTGGTTGCATGAGGTGATGGCGGCGCAATCGCCCGAGTGCGAGCCGGAATGGGTCGATGCCGAGCATCCGCTGTTCATCCTCTATACGTCGGGGTCCACCGGCAAGCCGAAGGGCGTGCAGCACAGCACGGCCGGTTATCTGTTGTGGGCGCTGCAGACGATGCGATGGTCCTTCGACATCAAGCCGTCCGACGTCTATTGGTGCACCGCCGATATCGGTTGGATCACCGGTCACAGCTACATCTGCTATGGCCCGACCGCGGCCGGGACCACGCAGGTCATTTTCGAAGGCGTGCCGACTTATCCGGACGCCGCGCGATTCTGGCGCATGATCGAAGCGCACAAGGTCAGCGTGTTCTATACGGCGCCGACGGCGATCCGTTCGCTGATCAAGTACGCCGATGCCGACAAGGCGGTGCATCCGCGGCAGTTCGATCTGTCGTCGCTGCGCATCCTCGGTACCGTCGGCGAGCCGATCAATCCGGAAGCCTGGATGTGGTACTACGAACAGGTGGGCGGCAGCCGTTGTCCGGTGATCGATACGTTCTGGCAGACCGAGACGGGCGGCCATGTGATCGCGCCGATGCCGGGCGCGACGCCCTTGGTGCCCGGTTCCTGTACCTTGCCGCTGCCAGGCATCGCCGCGGCCGTCGTCGACGAGACCGGTCAGGACGTGGCCGACGGACAGGGTGGGATTCTCGTCATCAAACGGCCCTGGCCAGCCATGTTGCGCACCGTCTGGGGTGATCCGGAACGTTTCAAGAAGAGCTATTTCCCGGAAGAGCTGGGCGGCACGCTGTACCTTGCCGGCGACGGCGCGGTACGCAATAAGGAGACCGGCTATTTCACGATCATGGGCCGGATCGACGATGTGCTGAATGTGTCGGGACATCGGATGGGCACGATGGAAATCGAATCGGCGCTGGTGTCGCATCCGCTGGTGGCAGAGGCCGCCGTGGTAGGGCGGCCGGACGACACGACCGGCGAGGCAATCGTCTCCTTTGTCGTGCTGAAGGGCGCCCGGCCAATGGGCGATGACGCGAAGGCCATCGCCAACGAATTGCGGGCCTGGGTCGGCAAGCAGATCGGACCGATCGCCAAGCCGAAGGACATCCGCTTCGGCGACAACCTGCCGAAGACGCGCTCGGGAAAAATCATGCGGCGCCTGCTGCGTGGCCTGGCAAAGGGCGAGACGGCCGTGCAGGATACGTCGACGCTCGAGAACCCGGCGATCCTGGAGCAACTCGGCGAGTCGGTCTGACGTGACGCCGTCGGGGCACATCCGCGCGGCGCAGGCCGCCCGGCAACACTGGCGCGTGTCGCTGGCGGCGACATCCGGCGTCCTGGCGCTGAGTGCGATCGTGTCCTTCGCGCCGCCCTTGTTGGTGCATTGGCTCGCGTCGTTCGCCGTCGATGTCACGGTGGCGGGTACGCCCTGGCCCTATTTCATCGGTGCCCAGGGGGCGGTGCTCGCCTTTGTGGTCCTGGTGATCGCCTATATCGTCATCATGTCGCGAGCCGATCGACGCTATCGCGATGCGTTGCGCGATGCGGCGGAGATGCCTGACGCGACAGCGGCGCACGGTGTTGAAGATCGCGATCGCACCGGTGATCGCGACTTCGAGTCCGGCACACAATGAGCCGCAGCGCGATCCTGGCGTTGCGATATGCCTGCTTCACGCTCGGCTTGTTCGGCTTCACCGGCGTGCTGTATCTGCTGGAACGCCGCTATGGCGGCGGCGCATGGATCGCCTATCTCTTTCTTTTTCTGACACTGGCCGTTTATGCGGTGATCGGGATGCTGTCCCGAACCTCGAATCCCCACGAATACTATCTCGCGGGCCAGCGCGTACCGGCTGTCTTCAATGGCATGGCGACCGCGGCCGATTGGCTGTCCGCCGCCTCCTTTATCGGTCTGGCCGGTTCCTTGTTCGCGACCGGCTATCAAGGGCTGGCCTATATCGTCGGTTGGACCGGCGGCTTTTGCCTCGTGGCGGTGCTGCTCGCGCCGTATGTGCGCAAGATGTCGCGCTACACCATCCCCGATTTCCTGGCGAGCCGCTACGACAGCGGTGCGGTACGCATCATCGCCGTCGTGGCGACGATGCTCTGTTCCTTTGTCTATCTGGTTGCGCAGATTCAGGGCGTGGGCCTCATTGCCGCGCACTTCATCGGCGTCGATGTCAGTGTCGGGATCGTCTTCGGTCTGGCGGGGATCCTCGTCTGTTCTTTCCTCGGTGGCATGCGCGCAGTGACGTGGACGCAAGTCGCGCAATACGTGATTCTGATCGTCGCGATGTTGTTGACGGTGTCTCTCGTCGGGCACCGCGCCGGGCTGGGCTGGGTGCCGCAGTTGCACTACGGTCAGGTCTATCAGCGCGTGGCCGCCTTGGAAGCGGATCTGCGCAATGGAAGCGGACGCGGTGCCGGAGAGCCGCAGGCCCGGGCCGCCTATCGGCGCGCCGCCGATGTCCTGCAGCAGGAAATCGATGGTTTGCCGGCAAGTTGGACCGCGCAAAAACAGCGGCGCATGCAGGCGGTGACGGCGGCTCGCGAGCGCAATGCATCGCTGCGGGAAATCGGCGGCCTGCAACAGTTTCTCGATGCCTTGCCGGCGAGTCCGGAGCAGGCACGTCGGACGTGGGCACGGGAGCGTGATGCCTTGCTGCGGCAGGCGCAAGCGCCGGCCTCGACGCGGGTGGGGCGGCCGGACGCCAGCGGCGACAGCGAACGGCCGCGTGGCGGTGCCGATACGATCAATTTCATCGCGCTGGTGATGTCGCTGACATTGGGCACCGCGAGTCTGCCGCATATCCTGACCCGGTACGCGACCGCGCCGAACGTCGGTTCCGCGCGCAGCGCCGTCGGATGGACGCTGTTTTTTATCAGCCTGTTTTACCTGAGCGTGCCGGTATTGGCGCTGCTGGTGAAGCTGGCCTTGATGGAAAGCCTGCCGGGACGATCGCTCGCCCATCTGCCTGACTGGATTGTGCAATGGCAGCAGGCCACACCGCCGACGCAACCGCTGGTTCGCGTCGACGACCTGCTGCACGACGGCATATTGCACTGGGCCGGACTCGCCATGCAGCCGGATATGGTCGTGCTGGCGGCCCCGGAGATCGCGGGCCTGCCGTATGTGATCACAGGCTTGATTGCGGCCGGTGCGCTCGCCGCTGCGTTATCGACGGCCGACGGGCTCTTGCTTACTATCGCCAATGTCCTGTCGCACGATGTCTATTACAAGCTGCTGGCGTCGCGCAGCAGTGCGCATCGACAAGTGATGTTGTCGAAGTTTCTATTGCTCGGGGTCGCGCTGGCGGCTGCATGGTTGGCGTCGATGAATGGCGGCGACATCCTGTTCATTGTGGGCGCGGCCTTTTCCCTCGCGGCATCCGGCCTGTTTCCAGCCTTGGTGCTAGGTGTGTTCTGGGAGCGGATGACGACGCGCGGCGCGGTGGCGGCAATGGTCGCGGGACTCGCGGTCTGCGTCTACTATCTTTTCCGCGCCCATCCGAGCTTCGCCCATGTGCTGCACCTCGCACCTCAGACGTGGTTCCGCGTTGCGGCGGGCAGCGCCGGCGTATTCGGCGTGCCGGTGGGATTCGTCGTCGGTATCGCGGCAAGCCTGTGCGATACGCCACCAGGCGAGGTCATGCGCGAACGCGTGCGTTGGATGCGGCTGCCTTGATGGCATTTGCTTTGGCATTGGCATTGGCATTGGCATTGGCATCAGCTTAGGCGTAGCCGCTTCGTCGCGTTTCGGAAAAAACAACGCTTGAGTCGACGCGAGCTTAATGCTTGCGCCCGCGCCCGGGCTTAGCGTGGTTCGTCATCGACAAAGACGTAATGCGGCTGCGTGATGTCGTCGTGTCGCGTTATCCATTCCGCGTACGATTCCTGCAAGATCTTGGGAGAGGCTTTCGCCGCGTGCAAGGCGAAGAGATCGCAGCCTACCCACGCCTTTTGTACCCCCGTGGATAGATATTCGAAGGCGAGCGGAACACTCAGGTTCTTTTCGACGCGCAACGCATCGCAATACCAATCGAATCGCATTCGAGAGCATTCGGTGTGGGCCGAATCGATCGCTTGGGCGAAAAGGCGTTTTTGCCCAACGATGACAGTAATGGGCGTAACGTGACAAGACGTTGCGCCACTGTTGACGACCAGGGATCGATGGATGTCGCCAACCAGACTGTCCCGCGCGAGGCTGTCGAGCGATCGTACAAAATCGGTGATGCTGGGATGAAGCTTCAGATGTAATGCGGGATGTTTCGTATTTTCATTATCGACGATATCGACGAAATAACGTTCGAACGAGGGCGTGCCTTGCTCGCCTAGCCGGTTCGCGTATAAGAAGAAATACGGCGTTTCTTTCGCGGTTTTGATATCGATAAGCGTTGCCAAGTAATCGGGAAGGCCAGCCAGATGACCTTTCAGTCCGTGTGGACGCGTGGGCGTTGTCGCATCGTGCCCGTGCCCCGGATTCGATAATGTGACGGTTGACACCGTTGGGCTATCGTTTTCGTGTGCCTGTCGTGAAATCATGCAATCAGCCGCCGAGGTTTGATCGATGCTTTCCGGCAGGTCATACGCCGGGAGGTAGGCGTTGTAGCGCGTGCATAGCAAGTTATATTGCGTGCGAAATTCCATGATGCACCTGATCGATGGGGACGATGAGGCAGTGTCGAACGAAAGGGATGGCGACGTGCGAGCGGGGACGAAGACGGGTAAGTAGAGCCGACCCTTACGGTGGCGGAAACGGTGGCACGCCTACCGATGTCCGCATGCGGCATGCTAGGGCCTGTGCGTTTGAGTCGATGGTCGCATGGGGCGGCCATCTCGAAAAGCGGCTGAAATGGCCGCGTGGTATGGGACGATTAGTCCGTCTCGAACCCGATCGCCATTTGCGTGTCGGGAACCGCCCGTCGCGCCCGGGCGCGATTAAGGGGATCGCGCGAAGGCGGGACGCGTTTTACCGCTTGCGCGGCCGACTGCGCAACGTTGCCGTCGCGTGACGCGTTGTCGTTGATGCTAAGGTTATGCTCCGCTCCTCGCTCGCCTTCGAGCGTCAGCGGCGCCGCCATCGGCAACGGCAGGATATCGAGCCCCGGCTGTTTGAACGCGCGACGCAGGATCGCATAGGCGTCGCGATCGAAGATCGGCGGCGGGGCGCCTTCGACGATACGACGCAAGGCGCGCGGCTCGTCGGTGCTGCCGAGATAACACCAGTTGTCGACCACATGCCATTGCGTGAAACCGCTGTGATGGCGTTCGGCGAATGCGATCGCGCCGTCATGGGGCCAGCGCGCGATCAGCAGCGGCGCCAAGGCCTCGCGGACACGCGCCGCGTGTTCGCGTGCGGACTCTTGTCCGATGCAGGCGCCACGACAGCGCTGCGTCGGATAGGCGCTGCAGGGCGTACCCGGCTTGCTGTTTTCAAGACCTAGCGTGACGGCGCACAACGCATACTCATCGGCGATCTTGCGCAGCCGACTTTCCGCGCGAGCACGCGAATCGAACATGCCGTACAGATCGCCAGTGTGACCGAAATCGCGTTCCTGCAGCGTCGTCAAGCGCGGCACCGGCATGTCGTCCGGGAAATGCCATGCACAGAGCGCACCGCGGCGCGACACGCGGTTGTAAGGCGGCGTGTGTCGTTTGAGCAGTTGCGCTTCGAGCAATTGCGCACCGATATCGCCGGCGCACAGTCGGTGTTCGATGCGTGCTACTTCGCGGGCGAGTCGAATGTCCGGACTTTCCGCCGCCGGCGCCGCGTGCGCGGACTTCACCACCGCACTCAGCGCGCTGCCCGACGCGGCGGCCGCCGCGGAGGGCGCGACAGTCCGGCCTTTAGCGCGCGGCGTTCCCGAGAAGTGGAGGCCCACGCGTTGGCGCAAATCCGTCGCGCGGCCGACAAAGAGCGGCTGTCTCGCAGGCGGCTTGCCATGCAGCAGATACACGCCGGGAAGCGACGGTACCGCGTCGAGCGCGTCGGCATCGAGCCCGGATGGAAAGCTCGCATGACGCGTCAGCGCCTTGATCGCCCGCGCGATGACGTCCGCCGCCATCTGCTGGTGAATATGCTGCCAGAACTGCCACAGCAGATCGGCATCGGCGAGGGCGCGGTGCCGCCCCCTCGGGATCAGCTGAAACCGTTCGATCAATGCGTCGAGGCCATGCTTGCGCAGCGCCGGATAGAGTGTGCGCGACAGACGGACGGTGCACAGCGTATCGGCGCGGAATGTCAGCCCGGCGCGCTTGAAAGACTGCTTCAGAAAGCCGAAATCGAATCCGGCGTTGTGGGCGACGAACAGCTTGCCTTCCAGCCGCGCGAACAGCCCGGGAGCCAGCGAGGCGAACACCGGCTGCCCGCGCACCATGGACTCGGAGATGCCCGTCAACTGCTGGATGAAGGGCGGAATCGGCTGCTCCGGATCGACCATCGCGGTCCATTCGTGGACGCCGTCGGGGCCTACTTCCAGCACGCCGATTTCGGTGATGCGGTCGTTCAGCGGATCCGAGCCGGTGGTTTCCAAATCGACGAAGACCAGGGGGCGCGCCATCGAGGCGAGCAGAGCCTGCGCATCGGCGGTCGAGGGTCGGGTGCCGGACGACGACAAGGAAAAAGGCGCCGATGCCGGCGTGGGCACCGTATCCGATGCGGGCGACGCCGGCAGGTCCGCCTTCATCGCACGCTCGCGTCCTGGTATGTCGCTGTGGGCGCGCTCGCGGCGCCGGCTGTTTGCGCCTGCTGCGCCAGCGCTTGTTCGACCGCGGCCAGCACGCGGTGGGTGAAGTCGAGATTGCCGGCGACGAATATTTCCGCTTCCGGGCCGGTCTCGCGCGTCACGAACAGCTTATGCCGCATGTTTTGGAAGCGGTAGGTCAGGTAACTGACGACCGCGAGCATCACGCCCAGCGCGCAGGCCGGAGAGTTGCGGATCATTGCGCCATAGGCCCCGACGCCGATCCCGGCGAGCAGGATGATGATCGCGAAGCGCAAATGCGGCTTATCGACGAACAGGCGCACCGATTTCACGCCGACCAGGCTTGCCGGTGTGCCATAGGCGACAATGCGCGTCGTGCTGACGCTGACCTCGCCTTCCTGGAAGAACGGCGGCGTGGTATCGACGGGGGCGCGGCCGCGCGGGCCCGGAGCGGGCGGCGTGGGGCGGGAGAGCGGCGACGCTTCAGGCGTGCCGGGCGCTGCGGATTCAGACATAGGACGAGCGATCACTCAATACAAGGAACTGCCGAAGGATAGCAATATCCTGCGAGCATTGTGCCCATAATTTGCGCAACGATTGACATAACCCCACGTTCGAAACGGTCCCTTTCCCCGCCCTCAAGCCCCAGCGACGGGCGTGGGCACCGCGGTGAGCGACGACATGCCGCGCTCCGGCACCGATGCCGGCAGCGGTACCGGCGCGCCGGAGCGACGCAGCAACTCGCGCAGCGCAACGATGACCGGGAAGTATTCGTTGTTCATATCGCCGCCTTGCCGGTCATACGCCGCTTGCTCCGCCTCGACGATCCAACGATCCTCGCTGAAGATGCGATCGGTGAACCACACCAGCAGCGGCCAGGCGATGTCGAGCAGAAAGCCCGGCTTCGGCCGTTTGATCGACAGCAGACCGAATGTCCGATTGGACTTCTGCGCCGCGTCCACCGGGACGTAGTTGATCCACAGGTCCATCACCTTGCTGCCGTCCGACTTGTGGATGCACAGCGTCTGGTAGGGATACTGCGTCCGGATGGTCATGACATCCTTGTGCTGATCGGCGGCCCCTTTGGTCTTCGCCTCGGACGTCTGCGCCGTCTCGTCGTTGGCCGCCGGCCGGGTGTTGGCCTGGTCGGTCTTGCGGCGTTCGCCGAACACCAGCGCCTCGCCGATCGGTTGCTTGCCGCCGATGCGCGCGAAGGTGTAGTCGACCTCGACCCAGTCGCTGCCGGCGCGTCGATCGACGACGCGGGCGCGCATCTGCCCCATCTGCTTGCGATGCAGGAACTGATGGTTCATATCCATCAGGTTCTCGTGCATGAAGGAGTAGTGGCAGCGCACCGTTTCGCCGAATCGGCGCGTCTTGTAGGCCGGGTCCGAACCATGTGCCAGCGCCTGCGTCAGTGCGGCGAATTGCGCCTCCGCCTCCGCGCTGACGGGCACCGGCGGCGGTTCCGCCGCACTGCGCCCGTCGGCGCGCTTTGCCGGTGTGACACGGTTTGCCGGATTGACCGCGCCGTCTTCGATCTCGTCCGCCGATTGCGACGACACGGCCGTGCCCACGGCGCTGTCGCGCAGGTCGCGGATGGGAATTGTCACGGCCGTGGCCTGGGCGCCGCCGGATACGCCAGTCGCGGCCGGACAGGCCTGCGCCGTGGCACCGGGTTGCGGCTGCTGGGCGCCGACGGTGTCGGCGCAGTGGACCAGGATCAAACCGGCCAGCTCGCGGCAGGGGTAGGCGCGCACGCCATTCGGCCGGCGCTCGCGGCCTAGATAAGGAATATCGACGCAATGGCCGCCACGGTCATAGGTCCAACCGTGATAGCCGCATTTCAACGTGTCGCCTTCGACGACGCCGGCATGCAAGGGCACCTGGCGGTGGGCGCAGCGGTCGAAGAGTGCATGGACGGCGCCGCTTTCACCACGGAACAGGACGATCGGCACGCCACCGAAATGGACGCCAATGGCCTTGCCCGGTTTCAGCTCACGCGACCAGGCCAGCGGATACCACTGGTTCGGATCGATGGCGACTCGGCGCAGATCGCGCGGCACATCGGCAGCGAGGGATTCGGCCGACGGCGTCGATGCCTGCGGTGCCGGGGATAGCTCGGCTGCAGGCGCTACTGCCAGCGAGGGGCCCTGCGAGGATACGTGGGTACGCGACGGTACGATCATGAACGCGGAGCTCCGGGGCGTCGAGGAGGCAGAGGACACGGCATCGCGCATCCCCACGGGCCTCCAGTCTAGCGGAGTCCGCCGTTCATTGCCGCGCGCCAAATGGCACGCGGCACTTTTTTGCGCGTCTAGCGGCGCATCAACGCGCGCTCATCGGCAGCGGCGGC
Organism: Robbsia sp. KACC 23696; assembly: GCF_039852015.1. Lineage (NCBI taxonomy): Bacteria > Pseudomonadati > Pseudomonadota > Betaproteobacteria > Burkholderiales > Burkholderiaceae > Robbsia > Robbsia sp. KACC 23696. Next base: position 1,597,921 of record NZ_CP156626.1, read on the forward strand.
GTGTTGAGCAGCCGCTGCGACAGGCGTTCCGCCTGATCGCGATCAGGCGTCATATGGACGTCGGTACCAAAAGCTTTTTCCAATTGCGGCGTGTCGATCCGCATCATCACGCGCCGGGAAGGGTCCGCCTCGATAACGATCACGGCCCGGCAGCACGCGCCGAATGCCTCGTGATACGCCTTGTACCACTTCAAGGGACCGCCGAGACGGGTTTTCCGATCGCCGGGCATATCGGTCACGAACAGGACAAAGGGCGTGTCCATGTCGAGCAGCGCGGCCGTATCGTCATGCCAGCGTTGCGGGTCGGCACTGAACAAATGCGACCAATCCAGCGTGACGTAGGGAAAAGATTGCGTGTCGTAGCAAACGAGGGTGGGGCAGGCAAGCGGGGCAAAAGACTGCATCTGACGATCCTTTCAGTCTCGTCCGGTTCGCGTCTTTTCAACGTCTGGGGGCGCTGTCAGGTCTGTCGGCCTGGGTAAAGGACATCGGGCAGGACGACAGGGCGGGGCAGGGATTCAGGCGGTGCTGCGTCGCAAACGTGCCGAGGAGGGTAGAAACACGTTCCGAGGGCGGCGTATGTCCCTCGGGTTTCCCCCTAGCTCGGTCCGGACCACGCCGCAAGAATGCTATTTTCAGTAAGGAATTACCAGCACACCCAGCGCAATGATCTTTTGCATTTGTTACCGGGTAAATAACTTGACCCGCACACCCTCTTTGTGCTTGCCGAGTCAATAATCCTGTGCGTGGTTCTGTTGCGCGAACAGGGTCCAGCTGGCGATGAACAGCGCCGCGATCAGCGGCCCGATGACGAAGCCATTGATCCCGAACAGCGCCATGCCGCCCAATGTCGAGATCAGTACGACCCAGTCGGGCAGTTTGGTGTCCTTGCCGACCAGCAACGGCCGCAGCAGATTGTCGGCCAGGCCGATGACGAATACGCAAAAGAGCAGCAGAATGATGCCCTTCCAGACATGCCCGGTGGCAAACAGCAGGATGGCGGCCGGACCCCAAACCAAGGCCGCGCCGATGGCGGGCAGCAAGGAAAGGAACGCCATCAGCACGCCCCAGAGCAGCGAGCCCTCGATACCCAAGATCAAGAAGATTATGCCGCCGAGGCCGCCCTGGACGAGTGCGACGACGATATTCCCTTTGACCGTGGCGCGCACGACCGTCGTGAATTTCTGCAGCAGATGGGTTTTGTGCGATTCGTCGAACGGCAAGGCATGCCGAATCATCCGTCCGATCTGCCGGCCGTCGCGCAGCAGGAAGAATACGAGATACAGCATGACGCCGAAGCTGACGACGAACTGGAACGTATTCTGGCCGACACTGAGCGCCTGGGCCGCCAGGAACTGGCTGATCTGGGCGGCGCCCGCCGTCAGTTTCGTTTGCAGGTCACTGAAATCGGTCAGGCCGTAGCGTGCCAGCAGATGCTGTGCGGATTGCGGCAGCGCGGCGATGATCTGCTGAAAATACGAGCCGAAATTCAACTGCCCCTGCTGAATCCGTTGGTAGATCGAGG